>JBOFCO010000188.1:0-4784 GCA_051646105.1 Paracoccaceae bacterium | reverse complement strand
CTGACGATGGCACCGAATATCCGCTGGGCCCCGGCGACAGTTTCATCCTTCGCCCCGGATTCACCGGCATCTGGCGGGTGCTGGACACCACGCTCAAGGAATATGTGATCCGGCTGTGATGCGTCGGGAACCGGCGCTTTCGCCCCTCACTCGTAGATGACGGGCTCCAGCATCACGATGTTGTTTTCCGCGCCGACCGGCGGCATGCCGGAGGATCGTGGCACATCCGCTACCGTCCCAGTGGCCGGCCCCGTCAACGGGACGGACTGGGCAAGGCTGTCGGCCGGGACAAGCAGGCCGTTCGCGTCATCGGTCCACATTCCTTCCAGCGCCAGCGATTCCGAATAGTTGCGGACATGCACCTGCGTTCCGGTCGGAATGCGGTTGAAAAGATCAATGGCATCCTGATTGAACAGCCGGATACAACCCGCCGATGTCGCGCGACCGATACTTGAAGGCTCTATCGTGCCGTGAATGCGGTAATAGGTATCCCGGCCCCCACGATACAAATACAGCGCTCGCGCACCCAGGGGGTTTTCCAGCCCGCCCGGAAGGCCCGCGGCATATTGTGCGTATTTCTCAGGCTCGGTCCGGATCATGTTCTGCGTCGGCTGCCAGCTTGGCCATTCCGCCTTGCGCGAAATCACCGCATCGCCGGCGAATCCCTTGCCCTCTCGCCCGACGGCAATGCCATAGCGCGTGGCGCTGCCGCCCGGCCCGACCAGATACAGCACCCGCGCATATGGATCGACAACGATGGTGCCGGGGGCGTCGGGACCGTTGTAGGAAACTTCAGTCCGCGCATTGCGGCGGGTCAGATAGCCCGGGTTCACCGCCGGGATGACATAGCCACCGTCATAGACTTCCTGATACCGCGCCACCACTTCTGGCGCGGGGCCGCTTTGCACCGGGGCGCGGTCATCCACCGCCCCGCCCCCGCAGGCGGCAAGCAACAGCGCGGCGACAAGCGCCAGCGGCGCGCGGAACTTGGATGGTGCGAACAGCATTTCGGAAACCTCGGGCGGATTTGGCGCGGTTTGCCCACACAGCGCAAGGTCTGCGGGATCGTCAACCCCCGGCCCCTTCAAAAAGCCCGAAAGTCATCTGCCTGTTGCAAGATTTGCGCCACTGGGAAAGGCTGGGCCGCACACAATGGCGTGAGGGCCCGATGAAACCCGTGAACCTTTCCCAGAAGCTGGCGCTTTTCCAGTCACACTGGGACCCGCATGTGGTGGCGGATTACAACGACAACGATGTGATGGTGGTGAAGTTCCGGGGTGAATTTCCGTTCCATGACCATCCCGATACCGACGACTTCTTTCTGGTGCTGGGGGGTGAGGTGCTGCTGGATGTCGAGGATCAGACCCATGTTCTTCGCCCCGGCGATCTGTTCGTGGTGCCGAAAGGTGTGCGCCACCGCCCGCGCGCCGAGGAGGAGGCGATGGTGCTGCTGATCGAGCCGAAGGGCACGCCCAATACCGGCGATCCTGCGACAGCAGCAAAGAAGCCCCGGCTGTGAGGTGCCGATGAAACCCGGACCACGCAACCTGATCACCGATGTCGCCGGGCTTCGGGTCGGCAATGCCCAGGATGCGCGGCTGAAAAGCGGTGTCACCGTCCTGACCGCCGACGCGCCCTTCACCGCCGCCGTCCATGTGATGGGGGGTGCGCCCGGGACAAGGGAAACCGACCTGCTTTCCCCCGACAGGCTGGTGCAGCAGGTGGATGCGCTGGTGCTGTCGGGCGGTTCTGCATTTGGCCTGGATGCCGCATCCGGCGTGGTGGCGGGTCTGCTGGCGGCGGGGCGCGGCTTTCCCGTCGGACCTGTTCGGGTGCCGATCGTCCCCGCTGCCATCCTGTTCGACCTGCTGAATGGCGGCGAAAAGGACTGGCTGGCGGGCGCGCCCAATCCCTACCCTGCCCTTGGCCGTGCGGCGCTGGATGTGGCGGGGGCGGATTTCGCGCTTGGCAGTTTTGGCGCCGGCACGGGCGCGCTGACAGACGTGCTGAAGGGCGGGCTTGGCTCTGCCTCTGCCGTGCTTTCGAACGGGGTGACGGTGGGGGCGCTCGTCGCCGTCAATGCCCTTGGTTCTGTCGTGGCGGGCGACGGCCCGCAATTCCACGCCGCGCCCTTCGAGTTCGGGAGCGAATTCGGCGGGCTGGGCCTGCCGCGATCCGGCAGCCCCGGATATGAACCCTTGCCTGCAAAGCGCCGGGGTGAAGCAACGACCATCGCTATCGTCGCGACCGATGCGCGGCTATCAAAGGCGCAGGCGCAGCGTATGGCGGTGGCCGCGCATGATGGCATGGCCCGCGCTATTCTGCCCAGCCACACGCCGCTGGACGGCGATCTTGTCTTTGCCGCTGCGACGGGCGCGCGCCCGCTGCCCGAGACCGACGCAAACGGCTTCTTGCTGGGTCATGCCGCTGCCTGCTGCCTTGCCCGCGCCATTGCCCGGGCGGTGTTCAACGCCACCCCGACCCCCGGCGATGTTGCGCCGACATGGGCCGCGCGCTTTGGCCAAGGTTGAATCCAGGACGGACGGCCCGTATTCCTGTGCCCGCTGAACAGGAGAATATCATGCGCTTTTCCATCCCGTCCTTCCTGCTGGCCGTCATGGTGGCCGCCGCTGCCACCGCAGCGCATGCCGATACTGTCACCGACGCGCTGGACGCCGCGCGGGCGGCCTATGATGCAGGCGATCTGCGCGGGGCGCTGGCCAGCGCGACCGAGGCGACGAAAGCCATGCAGGGCCAGCAGACAGAGGCCTTCGCGGCCTTCCTGCCGGACGCACCCGACGGCTGGACAAAAACCATCAACCCAGACATGGCTGCCGGCATGGCGATGATCGGGGGCGGCGCCGGTGTGGAAGCCACCTATGAAAGCCCGGAAAAGTCCTTCACCGTCACCCTGATTGCCGACAGCCCGATGATCGAAAGCATGCTGCCGATGTTCACCGACAAGGCCACCATGGCGATGATGGGCACCGTCACCGAACTGGCCGGACAAAGCTTCATCGGTTCAGGAGAGACAGAGGCAATGACGGTGATCGGCAACAAGATCATGCTGACCGCTTCGGGTGCGGACATTTCCGCGATGACGCCGGTGCTTGAAACGATCGATTATGCGGGTCTGTCAGCGCTTGTCGGCGCCAAGTAGCGCTGTCATCAGCGGGGATTGCGCATCCTCTAGCCCTTCGATCACATCGAAATGATGCCGTCCCGGCTGCACGGTCAGCGGCACCCTCCACGCCCCAGCCAGCCAGCGGGCCTGATCCAGAAAGGCGGGGCGTTCATCAGCCCCAACCCAGACATGAACAGGAATCTCGGAACGGTTCAGCAGAAACGCCGGGCTTTCCTCCATTGCCTCGGCCGCGTCGATGCGCAGCTTTTCATTCATCCCGGTTTCGCGCAGTGGTCCAAGATCGGACAGCGGAGAAATCGGCAGCACCATGGCCACCCGTTCCGCAACCGCATCCGGTAACGTATCCTCGCAGGCCATGCGCGCCACCAGGTGCCCCCCCGCCGAATGCCCGGCAAGCCGCAAGGGGCCGGGACATTCCCGCGCAACAAAGGTCACGGCGGCGGCGATCTCGGCGGTGATCGCGGAAATGCGCACCTGGGGGCACAGGGTGTAGGACGGCATCGCCACGCGCCAGCCGCGTGCCAGCGCCCCGGCGGCAAGATGGGAAAAATCCTCTTTGCCAAGGGCCAGCCAGTATCCGCCATGCACGAAAATCACCGTGCCATGCGGTGTGCCCTTGGGTTCAAACAGGTCCAGTCGCTGGCGATCCGCAGACCCATATGGCAACGACAGCCGCCCGCCTGCCTGCGCACGGAACGCAGCCGCGCGGGCCGCCCAGCGCGCTGGAAAGTCCGCGCCGCCGGGAATGAAAGCTGCGTTGGAATAGGCCTCATCCAGCCGCATTGCAACTTTCCCCCCGCTGCTCGCTGGACAATGCCCCACGCGGCGTGATGAAGTCTGCGCCAAAGATGCCGACCGGTCGACGGACCGACTGAATGCAGGAGTTTGCCATGCTGGATACCGCCACCGATCTTTCACAGCGATTGAAAGACCCCTCGCTGCTTCTGCGCAAGGCCTATGTGGCCGGCGAATGGATCGGTGCGGATGACGGTGGCAGCTTTGCCGTAACCAATCCGGCGCGGGGGGATGTCATCTGTGATGTGCCCGACCTGTCGCGCAAGGAAACCGCCCGCGCCATTGCCGCCGCCGCCAAGGCGCAAAAGGCCTGGGCCGCCCGTACCGGCAAGGATCGTGCCAATGTGCTGCGCAAGTGGTTCAACCTGATGATGGAAAATCAGGACGATCTTGCAGCGATCCTGACCGCCGAAATGGGCAAGCCACTGGCCGAGGCCAAGGGAGAGATTGCCTATGGTGCATCCTATGTCGAATGGTTTGCCGAAGAAGCCAAGCGCATCTATGGCGAAACCATTCCCGGCCACATGCCCGACAAGCGGCTGATGGTCATCAAACAGCCTATCGGCGTGGCGGTATCGATCACGCCGTGGAACTTTCCGAATGCCATGATCGCGCGCAAAGTCGCCCCGGCGCTGGCTGCGGGTTGCGGCTTCGTCGCCCGTCCTGCGGCCGAAACACCGCTTTCGGCGCTGGCGATGGCGCTGCTGGCAGAGCGTGCGGGGATACCTGCCGGGCTGTTCTCGGTCATCACGTCGAAACGCTCCTCCGACATCGGGAAAGAGTTCTGCGAGAACCCGCTTGTCCGCAAGCTGACCTTTACCGGCAGTACCGAAGTGGGCCGCAT
>JBOFCO010000219.1:0-18676 GCA_051646105.1 Paracoccaceae bacterium | reverse complement strand
CGGAACTTCAGGGGGTCATGGGCCGTTATTACGCGCTGGAGGCGGGAGAGCCGCAGGCCATCGCCGACGCCGCCCGCGACCACTGGAAACCGAAGGGCGAAGGCGACGATGTGCCCACCGATCCGGTATCGGTGGCCGTGGCGCTGGCCGACAAGATCGACACGCTGACCGGGTTCTGGGCGATTGACGAGAAGCCAACTGGAAGCAAAGACCCGTTCGCGCTGCGCCGGGCGGCGCTGGGGGTGATCCGGCTGGTGTTGGGTAATGAGGTTAGGATGCCATTGGCGCCCATTGTTTTGTCAGCGACCGTCCAACATTATCTCGCCATCGCTAGGCAGCAAGATATTACTCTCCTCGGCGATACCTACTTCGCTTCTCGCCGCGCCGATCTCCTCGCCTTCTTCCACGACCGCCTCAAAGTCTTCCTTAAGGATCAGGGCATCCCCCATGATGTCATCGATGCCTGCCTCGCCATGCCCAACAGTGACGACCTGACCCTGCTCGTCAACCGCGCGCAGGCTCTTTCCGCCTTCCTGAAAACCGACGACGGCGCGAACCTCGTGCAGGGGTTCAAGCGCGCCAACAACATCCTGACCCAGGCAGAGGCGAAAGATGGCGTTGAATACTCCTACGGGGCCGATCCGAAATTCGCCGAAGGGCCGGAGGAAACCGCGCTGTTCGCTGCCCTCGACACAGCCGAAGGCAAGATCGCCCCGGCGATGAAGGCAGAGGATTTCGCCACCGCCATGCAGGCAATGGCCGAACTTCGCGCGCCCGTCGACGCCTTTTTCAACGCCGTACAGATCAATACGGAAAATTCCATCGTCCGCCGCAACCGCCTGAACCTGCTCAGCCGCATCCGCGCGCTCTGCGGGCAGGTGGCCGACCTGACCAAACTGGCCTGACCAAACTGGCCTGACCAAACTGGCCTGACCAAACTGGCCTCACCAAACTCGACGGCTGAACCTTTCCGTCTGGTTCAAATATCCTGGGGGTGTGGGGGTGAAACCCCCACGCGCCATCATCCCCCGCGACCAAACCCGTGCTTTACACGAATCGCCGCGCGCCTATGCTGCGCGCAGCCATAAGGATTGCCGCAGTGCAGAAGCACACGCCCATCGCCGAATTTGTCGAAATCGCCCCCGCCGCCGCCGTTTCGACGGAATGCCACGGCTGGCGGGCGAAATGTCTGCAACGTCTGGTCCGGCTGGACCTGCCGGTGCCGCATTCGATCGCGCTGCCCGCACAGACCGTGCGGGCCATCGCTGCGGGCCATGTGCCCGATACGGCGGCGATTATCGCGGCATTCGGGCCGTCGACCCTGATCTCTGTCCGGCCCAGCCCGGAAAACCCCGAATGGGGCGGGCCGGGCACGGTGCTGAACATCGGCATGAACGCGGCCCGCCATGCCGCGCTGACCGAAAGCCACGGCATCGCGGCGGCGGATGCGCTGTATCTGCGCTTTGTGCAGGCCTATGCGATCCATGTCGCGCGGCTGGATCCCGACATGTTCACGGCGGAACCCTCTGCCCATGCGCTGGCGGCGGCGCTGTCGGCTTATGAGGCCGAGACGGATGAACCCTTCCCGCAAGAGGCGTCCCGGCAACTGGCCGAGGTGCTGCGTTCGATGGCCCGCGCATGGGAAGGCACCACCGCCCGCCTGCTGCGTCAGGCCAAGGATGCGCCAGAGGATGCGGCGCTTGGCCTTGTCGTGCAGGAAATGGCGCTGGGGCTGGGTCAGGGGATATCGGGATCGGGCGTGATCCAGTTTGTCGATCCGGTAACCGGCCTGCCGCAGATCACCGGGCGCTATCTGGGCCAGAGCCAGGGCAGGGAGGCGCTGGACCGGGGCGAGGCCGCGCTGTACCTGACCCGCGATCCGCGCGGCCCCTCGCTGGAGGATCACTGCCCGGATGCGCTGACGGCGCTCAAAGGTTATGGCGATGCCTGCCGCGTGCGTCTGCGCGAGGAAATGCAGATCGAATTCACCATCGACAGCGGTCAGGTCAAGGTGCTGGATGCGGTCAGGGTGCCGCGTTCCGCACGGGCGGCGGTACGCATCGCCGTGGCGCTGGCCGATGATGGTGTCATCAGCCGGGACGAGGCGCTGATGCGGGTGGAACCGCGCGCCCTGTCGGAATTGCTGCACCGTCAGGTCGATCCGCGCGGGGCGCGCGACGTGGTGGGACGCGGCATCGCCGCCAGCCCTGGCGGGGCTGTGGGCAGGATCGTCTTTACCTCCGCCGCCGCGCAAGCCAGCGCCGCGCGGGGGGAGGCGTGTATTCTCGTCCGCCGCGAAACCGCCCCCGAGGATATCCGGGGCATGCATGCCGCCGTCGGCGTGCTGACCGAACGGGGCGGCATGACCAGCCATGCGGCGGTGATCGCGCGTGGTCTGGGCCTGCCCTGCATCGTCGGCGCGTCCGACATCAGCCTGAATTCCCGTGACCGCACCATGGTGTTGCGTGGCGGCCGCGTGTTTGCCGAAGGTGACACGATCACGGTGGACGGCACCACCGGCGAAATCCTTGCCGGCGCCGCCGCGATGCTGGAGCCGTCGCTGGACGACACGTTCCGCAAGCTGCTGGCTTGGGCGGATAAGGTGCGCGATATTGGCATCCGTGCCAATGCCGACACCCCCGCCGATGCCCGCACCGCCCGTATGTTCGAAGCCGAAGGCATCGGTCTGTGCCGCACCGAGCACATGTTCTTTGACGAAGACCGCCTGACCGTGATGCGCGAAATGATCTTTGCCGATACGGCCAATGATCGCCGCATTGCGCTGGAACGGCTGCTGCCGATGCAGCGCGACGATTTCACCGAGCTGTTCGGGATCATGCAGGGCCTGCCGGTCTGCATCCGGCTGTTCGACCCGCCGCTGCACGAATTCCTTCCGCATGACCGCGAGGGGATGCGCGAACTGGCCGAGGCGGTTGACAAGCCGCTGTCGGATGTCATGCGGCGCGTCGAAGCCCTGTCTGAATTCAACCCGATGCTGGGGATGCGCGGGGTCCGGCTGGGGATCACCGTGCCTGAAATCTATGAAATGCAGGCTCAGGCGATCTTTGAGGCGACGGTCGAATCCAGCCGCCGCGGGGCGCCGATCGTGCCGGAAATCATGATTCCGCTTGTCTCTGCCCGGCGCGAGGTCGAACTGGTGAAAACCCGTGTCGATGCCGTTGCCGCCGCCGTGCGCACGCGCATGGGGGTCGATTTCGACTATCGGCTGGGGGTGATGGTGGAAACGCCGCGCGCGGCGCTTCGTGCCGGGGAAATCGCCCAGCACGCGGCCTTTCTGTCCTTCGGAACCAACGACCTGACACAGATGACCTATGGCCTGTCGCGCGACGATGCGGGGCGGTTCATGAACACCTATGTGCAGCAGGGCGTCTATCCCGAAGATCCGTTCCATATCCTTGATACGGACGGCGTAGGTGAACTGCTGCATATCGGGGCAGACAGGGGGCGTGCGGCACGGCAAGACCTTACCCTGTCCATCTGCGGTGAACACGGCGGCAATCCGGAATCGATTGCATTCTGCCGCCGGGCCGGGTTCACCTATGTGTCCTGTTCACCATTTCGCGTACCGGTTGCGCGGTTGGCCGCAGCTCATCTTGCGCTTTTGGACCGGCCAGAAGCCAAAGATAATCCAAACTTTCTAAGGCGCTTGCTTTCCGGTGGCGTCTGGCGCAGATAAGTTTCGTCTGCTCAACCTTCGGGCGAATCGGCGGTTTTGCGCCCAAAATAGTGGCATATATGCCACAAGACTTTACCCCCGCCCGGTCAAAAGCTAGGTCGGCGGCATGCTGTGCCTGGGGGCGTGGCTCGTCAAACAGAGTCTGGGTTGTCATTCATGCAGTCGTTTCTGAACCGTGCCAGGGCAATGGCAAGCGGCCTAGTGCTGATCGCAGCGCTTGGATCGCCCGTATTTGCCGATACGTCTGTCAGCACTGCGACCGATCCGTCGATGGCAATGGACAGCCGTCTGGCAGCCGCCTTTGGACAGGAACGCGCCGCATTGGGGGCGCTGGCACCCGGTCGGATGAGCAAGGCACTGGTCGAACCCGAGGCGAAGCCCGTTGCGCCGCCCAAGCGCGGCAAGACGGCTTCGGCTGTAAAGATGCGGGTGCTGGATGCCGACTGGCTTGCGACCCGGCCTGCGCCAAAAGGCGACGAACAATGGCAGTGCCTGACGCAGGCGCTTTATTTCGAAGCCCGTGGCGAAGGTATTCGCGGCATGGTCGCCGTGGCCGAGGTTGTTCTGAACCGTGTCGATTCCGGCCGTTTCCCGGCAACGATCTGCGGCGTCGTCAACCAGTCGAATGAACACGGATGCCAGTTTTCCTATACCTGCGACGGCCAGCCCGAACATGTCGCAGATGCGGCAACGCATGCGCTGGCCGGTCGTATTGCCCGTGCAATGATCGACGGTGCGCCCCGCGACCTGACCGGCGGCGCAACCTATTTCCACACGCCCAAGGTCAATCCTGACTGGTCACGCGTATTCGAGCGTACGGCGACGATCGGTGCGCATCTGTTCTATCGCGCGGGCTGAACACTTCACACAAGGTTTCATCACAGGCGACAAGCTGCAACGGCCCGCGATCTGCGGGCCGCTTTTGCTTGCGCGATAACCCCGCTTCGATTTACGCCAATGCAGGCAAGCAGGCCGCAGCAAGCGGCAGCGCGGGGCAAGACAGCAGGAGAGGCGTGATGACACGCAAGCTATTCGGCACGGACGGCGTAAGGGGCAGGGCGAACAGCCATCCGATGACGGCGGAACTGGCGCTGCGGCTGGGGGCTGCGGCTGGCCGCTACTTTCGCACCGACGGGCGCAACGCGCATCGTGTGGTGATCGGCAAGGATACCCGGCTGTCTGGCTATATGCTGGAAAATGCGCTGACTGCCGGTCTGACCAGCACGGGAATGAACGTATTGCTTCTTGGCCCCGTGCCGACGCCTGCCGTGGGCTTTCTGACCCGTTCCATGCGCGCCGACCTTGGCATCATGGTTTCCGCCAGCCACAACCCCTATCAGGACAATGGCATAAAGTTCTTTGGACCGGATGGCTTCAAGCTGTCGGATGAGGCCGAGGCCGAGATCGAGGCAATCGTCGCCGGGGAAATAGCCCTGGCCCAGCCGCAGAACATCGGGCGTGCCAAGCGGATCGAGGATGGACGCGGGCGTTATGTGGAATATGCCAAGACGACGTTTCAGGGCAGCCTGACGGGGCTGAAGGTGGTTATTGACTGCGCCAATGGCGCGGCCTATCGCGCGGCGCCGGACGTACTTTGGGAACTGGGGGCAGAGGTCATCCCGGTGGGGATCAATCCCAATGGCGTAAACATCAACGACCGCTGCGGATCGACCCATACCGAAACGGCGGCAGAGGCCGTCGTCGCCCATGGGGCGGACCTTGGCATTGCACTGGATGGCGATGCCGACCGGGTGATGATCCTGGACGAAACCGGTCGTGTCGCGGATGGCGATCAGATCATGGCCTTGCTGGCGGCGCGATGGGCCGATCAGGGCCGGTTGCGCGGCGGGGCGCTGGTGGCCACGGTGATGTCGAACCTTGGACTGGAACGCTTTCTGTCCGGGCGCGGGCTGCGGCTGGAACGGACCGCTGTCGGTGATCGCTATGTCGTGGAACGGATGCGTGAAGGCGGCTTCAACCTGGGTGGCGAGCAGTCTGGCCATATCGTGATGACCGATTATGCCACCACCGGCGACGGGTTGATTGCAGGATTGCAGTTTCTGGCCGCCATGGCCGAAACCGGCCAGCCTGCCAGCGCGCTGGTGCGACAGTTCGAAACAGTGCCGCAGATGCTGAAGAATGTCCGCTATCAGACCGGGCAGGAGCCGCTTGCTGCCGGGCCGGTCAAGGCAGCCATCGCCGAAGCAGAGGCAAGGCTGACCGGCAACGGGCGCTTGCTGATCCGCAAGTCGGGAACGGAACCGCTGATCCGTGTCATGGCGGAAAGCGAGGATGCAGCAATCCTTGCGACTTCGGTCGACAGCATCGTCGCGGCGGTCGAGGCGGCGATCTGAGGGTCATCGGACGGAGAGGTATTCATGTTTCAGCTCAGAACCGTCTTGTGTGCGGCGCTGCTTGTAACGGTATCGTCAGCGCAGGTTGTTGCGCAGGAACGCTATCGCGAGATTGCCGGGCACGAGTTGGTCATCGAAGGGGAAATTCCGGAGCAGACCCTGCTGATCGACGGGGCTGTGGTGCGACAGGGTGTTTCTCTGGCGATCGACACGTCTGACGAAATCGCGGGCGTGCCTGTCGTCGTCGTGAACGAGGGGCAGGATATGGCTGCCTGTTCCGACATACCCGTCATTATTGCGTTCGGGCCCGACGGCAGCTTCCAGATAGACGGGCCGCCCGATACCTGCCGCCAGCTTGTAAAACTGTCTGCAAATGATGCTATTTTCTTCACGGCAGAGCCCTTTGCTGCCCTCAAGGGGGAGCGTTGGACCTGGACGGCTGACAAGGGGCTGACAGGGCCGGAATTGATCGACCTGTCGCCGGACCCCCTGATCGGATGGGAAGATCTGGACGAGGTGCAGCCAAGCCATCCGGGCGAACTGCTCGGGTATGCGGAAATTGCCACTGCGATCAACACGCTGGCAGGACCGCGTGCGGGGGAGCTGGCGGAAATCCTGTCCGATATCGGCAGCTTCGGCAAAGAGGCCGGCATCTGGCAGGGGTGGGGTTGTGAAAAGATCGTCTGTCAGGACCGCTACGCCTTTGTCTATCTGGACCCGAAAGTCGGCTTCACCGGCCTTGCCTGGCAGAGCGACCCAGAAGAGGGACTTGTGCAGCGCCCGGATGCCGCGGAATGGCCCGAAGCGGCATCGGCAGCGCTGAAACAGCATCTTGCCGAAAACTGAACCTTCACGGTCATCGTTGCCTGTCGCATTCGGCGACAAGGTGGCGCTGCGGAATGCAGGAACCGACGACTCGTTCATGGCTTTGGGGTCGGGATCGGGTTGAGCAAAAATAATGGCGGCGGGAAAACCCGCCGCCATTATTTGATTTGTCGTATGGCGATCAGTTGCGCGACTTGTCGACCATCTTGCCCTTGGAAATCCACGGCATCATGTCGCGCAGTTTCTTGCCCACGAGTTCGATCTGATGCTCGTCGTTCGAGCGGCGCGAGGCCTTGATCGTCGGCTGGCCAACGGCGTTCTCAAGCATGAAATCGCGCACGAACTTGCCGGTCTGGATGTCGGTCAGAACCGCCTTCATGCGGGCCTTGGTTTCGTCATAGGGCAGAATGCGCGGGCCGGAGACATATTGACCGTACTCGGCGGTGTTGGAGATCGAGTAATCCATGTTGGCGATGCCGCCTTCATAGATCAGGTCGACGATCAGCTTCACTTCGTGCAGGCATTCGAAATAGGCCATTTCGGGTTCGTAGCCCGCTTCGACCAGGGTTTCAAAGCCCATGCGGATCAGTTCCACCAGACCGCCACACAGCACGGCCTGTTCGCCGAACAGGTCGGTTTCGCATTCCTGACGGAAGTTCGTCTCGATGATGCCGGAACGCCCGCCGCCAATGGCAGAGCAGTAAGACAGCCCGATTTCCATCGCCTTGCCGGTGGCATCCTGATGCACGGCGACAAGGCAGGGCACACCGCCGCCCTTGGTATATTCCCCACGAACGGTGTGGCCGGGGCCTTTGGGGGCCATCATGATGACATCGACACCCGGCTTCGGCTCGATCAGGCCGAAATGCACGTTCAGGCCATGGGCAAACGCAATCGCCGAACCTTCGCGCAGGTTGTCATGGACGTATTTCTTGTAGGTTGCTGCCTGAAGCTCGTCCGGCATGGTGAACATGATGACATCGCACCATTTCGCCGCCTCGGCGATGCCCATGACCTTCAGCCCTTCCTTTTCGCACTTGGCGGCAGAAGGCGATCCTTCGCGCAGCGCGATGACCACATTCTTCGCGCCGCTGTCCCGCAGGTTCAGCGCATGGGCGTGGCCCTGCGAGCCATAACCAAGAATGGCGACCTTCTTGTCCTTGATCAGGTTGATGTCGCAGTCGCGGTCGTAATACACGCGCATGTTGGTTCCTTTCGGTTTCAGATCAGCGCGCAGCATACGGATACGACGACGATAAAAGAATGAAAAATTTGACGAATATGATCTGTTATGCGATTTTTCATTCAAAGAATACTAACATATCGAAATTATCATGCAGATTGACGATACGGATCGCCGCATCCTGCGGCAGCTGCTGGCCGATCCCGGCCTTGCCACTGCCGATCTTGCAGAACGCGCCGGTGTTACCGCCGCAACCTGCTGGCGGCGGCTTGAAAAGCTGGCGTCAGCGGGCATCCTGCGCGGGCAGGAAGCGGTGATCGACTGGGTGGCACTGGGCTATCAGGTGGAGGTGTCGTTGCGCTTCACGCTGGACAAGACCGACCCCGCCGCATTCGACCAGTTCCTTGCGGCGGCCCGCAAGGTTCCCGAGGTGATCCAGATCCAGACATTCCTCGGCCGGGTCGATGTCCGGCTGAACGTCATCGCCCGCGACATGGCGCATTATCAGGACATCTACCGGGCGCGTATCCTGACCCTGCCGCATATCGCCGATATCGAGGCGCTGATGCATGTGTCGACGATCAAGGCGAGCGAAGGACTGCCCTTATGAGCACGGCCGGGATCGATCTCGACGATGCAGACCGGGCGCTGCTGCGCGCCTTGGTGCAGGACGCGACCCTGAGCGCGGGAGAGCTGGGCCGCAGGCTGGGGTTGAGCCAGCCAGCCGCCTGGCGGCGCATTAGGCGGATGCAGGACGCGGGTGTGCTGAAAGGCCGCCGCGTGGTGCTGGATCGCGAAAAGCTTGGTTTTGGCGTCACCGTGTTTCTGGGGGTAAAGCTGGGCACCAAGGGCCGGGTCAGCCTGGAGGACTTCGAGCGCGCGGTGACGGCGATCCCCGAAGTGCAGCTGGTCCAGCATGTGCTGGGTCTGTACGACTACCGCCTGCGGGTGGTGGCCCGCGACCTGCCGGATTTCGAACGCGTGCTGCGCCGCCGGATCATGACCCTGCCGGGCATCGGGCAGGTAGAGGCCAACGTGCTACTGTCCGAGGAACGGCTGCCGGGGCCGATCTGAAGCTATCGCTTTCCAATCCCCAACCCGGCCCGCATCAGCGCACGGCGCAGGGGCGGGATGTCGTGCAGCGTGCCAAGGGCGCGGGCGCGCAGGTCACGGAGCGGCTGGGCATCGGCCATGGATGCCCGGTTCAGAAGATCAATACCCGCAACACGCATCCGAACGTCAAGATGCCGCCTGCGTTCATGCGCCGCCAGCATCGCGACGCCGCCCAAACCGTCGCGGTCCGCTTCGGCCAGCGTCAGCAGCGATGCCAGATCGGCCAGGCTCATGTTCAGGCCCTGCGCGCCGATGGGGGGGACCACATGCGCAGCTTCCGCGATCAGCACACAACGCTGTGCCGTGCACCGTTCCGCCCGCTGGCTGATGATTGGCCAAAGCGAGCGGGGAGAGATCAGCGCCAGCTGGCCCAAAACTTTCGCCGAACGTTCGGTGGCGGCGGCACTGAATGCGGACTCGTCAAGATGCAGCAGATGTTCCGCGTTTTCACCGCGTTCCATCCATACCACCGCGGATGCGGGACTGCTGTTCTGATCCGGCAGCGGAACCAGCGTGAACGGCCCGCCGCTGCGATGCACCTCGGTCGAAATGTTGTCATGCGGCAGATCGTGCCCGACGGCAAAGACCAGCGCCTTCTGTCCATAGCGTGTTGTGTGGACAGCGATCCCCAAGGCCTCGCGCACGGGGGAGGACCGGCCATCTGCCGCGATCAGCAACCGGGCGTGCACCTGCGTGCCGTCTGACAGGCGGGCAATGGCCGCACTTTCCCGGGTCAGAACATCGCTGACGCCGATCCCGGCACGGAAGCTCACGTCCGGCAGTTCGGCGATCTGCGCCAGCAACTCGCGCCGCAGCAGCCAATTGGGCAGATTCCATGCAAAGGGCCGGTCCGAAATGTCAGTCGCAGTGAAATCCCGCATCTGGCGCACGACTGGCGTGTCCCCACCCGCGTCGACAATCCGCATCGTCGACAGCGGCGTCGCGTGGGCGGCAAGCCGCGGCCACAGACCGACCCGATCCAGCAGGTCGACAGAAGGTTGCAGAAAGGCGGTGGTGCGCAGGTCGGCACCCGGTGCGTCGGCGGTTGTCACCGGCGCCACCGGATCTATACAGGTCACGCGGAAGCCCGCCGCGCCAAAGCTTGCCGCCGCGATCAACCCGGCAACCCCGCCACCCGCGACCAGAATATCGGTGCTTTCCCTGACCATCGCGCCATCCTTGCTGTCCGGTTTCTAGCGCAAAACAGAACAGGGGGCCAAGCGGCATCGGGTCACGGGTGGCCGGTGTTCAACCCCGGGTGATCAGGAACAGGACGACAAAGATTGCCGGTACGGTAGCAAGCGCCGTCAGGCCAAGCGCGATCAGGCCCCATTTCATCATGGCCAGCACCAGAAGGCCCAAAAGGATCACCAGAAAATAGGCGATGTTTCCTTCGAAGTCGTCGGACAGATCGCGCGCAATCCAGCCGATGACAGGAATACTGTGAAACCAGTGGCGGGAGGGAATGGAAAGGGCTGGGGCAGACATGCGATAACTCCTGTTCACACCGCCAGCTTAAGGCAGATGTCGAGACGGGGACAGGACGCGAATTGCCGCAACGCAGCGGTCAGCCCGTCAACCGCTTCAGAAATCCGGTCAGATCGGGGGCATGATGATGGATATGCGGCGCGTTGTCCGTTTCGGGCGCGACATGCACGGTGCGCAGCCCCATCGCATGGGGAACGGCAAGATTGCGGGCATCGTCTTCGAACATCGCGGCGCGGTCAGGCCGCAACCCGTCGCGGGCAAAGACGGTGTGAAAGGCGGCGGGATCGGGCTTAGGGTGGTAATCGGCATGTTCGACGCCGTAGACAGCATCGAACACCCCCGACAGCCCGCGCGCGCTCAGCACACGCTGCGCATAGGGTGCGCTGCCGTTGGTATAGACGATGCGCCGCCCCGGCAGGGCCATGATCGCCGACCGCAGGTCGGGGTCCGGGGACAGCGCGTCCAGCGGGATGTCATGCACATCAGCCAGATACGGCACGGGGTCCAGCCCGTGTTCGCGCATCAGACCGGCCAGCGTGGTGCCGTGACGGTGCCAGTATTCCGCCCGCAGTCGATCGGCATCGACCTGAGACAATCGCAGGGCCTGCATCACATAGGCGGTCATCCGGACCTCGATCAGATCAAACAGGCGCGCCTCGGGCGGGTAAAGCGTGTTGTCCAGATCGAAAACCCAAGTTTCGATGCATGAGAAATCATCGCGTGGCATGGGGCACATCTAGCAGGGTGCGACAAACCGGGGAAGCCTGTCCGACTTCTTGCGGGGTTGCACGGCTGGACATGTGCCCCTAGGGTCGCGAGGTTCGGAAGGTCGCAAGGGGAACGGACTGGTGCAGAAGGATGCCTATACGCTGATCCTTGATGCCATCGACCAGGGTATCTATCGCCCCGGCGACCGGCTGGTGGAATCGGAGCTTGCAGAACGGTTCGGCGTGTCGCGCACCCCGATCCGCGAGGCGCTGCAACGGCTGGAAACGCAATCGATGCTCAGCCGCGACGGGCGCAGCCTGATCGTTGCCTCTCTGGATCATAACCAGTTGGCCGAACTTTATGTCGTGCGGGCCGAGCTGGAGGGGCTGGCGGCGCGCCTGGCCGCCAGGCATGCGACGGACGAGGAAATCCGCCTGCTGGCGGCAATGGTCGAGGAGGACCGGGAACAGCTTGGGGATACGGCAGCGCTGGCCCGCGCCAACCGCCGGTTTCACAGCCAGATCCATCTGGCATCGCACAACCGCTATCTGGTTCAGCAACTGGAACTTGTCTACCGGTCGATGGCGCTGCTTGCATCCACCTCTCTGGCCGCAGAAGGTCGGGGGGAGGCCGCGCTGGCCGAACACGAGACGATCGTTGCCGCGATCCGCGCGCATGACGGCGATGCCGCCGATGAAGCGCTGCGGGAACATATCAGCCACGCTTTCGAAACGCGGCTAAGGATAGACTCAGCCAAGAGGCGGGGATAGATGATTGCTTGCAGCGACAACGACCCTCAACCTGTTGCGCTGATAATGCGGTCTGTCCTGTCCTTTACATACGTAATGACCGGGGTTTGGAAAGCCATTGCTGCCCATGCGAATAGAAGCCGTGGCATAAAAAAACCCGACTTCCGAGCCATTAGCATTGCGTCCGGATTCAGACGGCCCTGATAGATCGAAATCCAGTGGCCTTTCGTGAAATCAAGAAACATCGCTGAATTGCAGCATGTCGCCACCACACGGCGGGTCGGTGAGTCGGGCTTCAAACGAAACCCGTCAAGATGGGTGTCGCCGTGTACACAGCGCACCCTGTCTTTGCGGAAAAGAACAAATGCCGTTCCGCCTTGCGGATCCAATACGCCACTTGCCTGTGGGAGGTTGTCGAGCCACTTTCCTGCCGTCTGGCAACTTGAGCAGTGGCAAACCATGGATACAATCGGCTGACCCAGCAGCTCGATTTCCACCTGCCCGCATTCGCACTTTGCTGTGTGTTGTTTCAAAATCGACCCCCACCGCAGCTTGCAAACATAGACTTTACCTAGGCCGGATTGCACCATTGGCAACAGCAATGATGTTTCTTGAATGTGTTATTGACCCGGTACCTATGTCGCTTGCCCCGCGTTTTCGGGCCGCAGGGGGATCACAACGGGCTTGCTGTTACGCTCAACCCGCCTCTTCAATCTTTCTGTTCGCCTCGCAATCGAATTTTCCGTGGCTGGTCTTGTCCCAGTAAAATGGCCTTACGATCAGCTCCACCAATCCCTTCCAGGCGGCAAAGGCACCCAGAGGAAAATAGACATGCAGCGCCGGTATCCAGAATGACAGGTAGCGGTGGCGTGGGCCCGATACGGCCCACAGGGCGGTGGCTATCGCAACCGCTTCGTTCAGCAGGAACAGCAGACCGACCAGTAACAACGCGCCTGGCGGCAGCAGCAATTGCAGCGGATGCGTTATCCCCAGCGAAATGATCCAGAGCGACCACAGCAGCGGGGCGAGCAGGCCTTGCGTCAGCGTGCCAAGGAACAGCACCTGAAACCCGGCAAAGCGCTTCCAGCCCAGATCGGCAAGCAATCGGCGCGGGCGTCGCATATGCACGCCATAGGTCATCGCATAACCCTTCAGCCAGCGCGACCGCTGACGGACCCATGGCACGATGCAGCAGTTCGCTTCTTCGCCGGTCACAGTGTCCAGCAATTCGGTCCGATACCCCCGTCGTGCCAGACGGATGCCCAGATCGGCATCCTCTGTCACGTTATGGGCATCCCACCCACCCAGATCCTCCAGCACATTGCGGCGAAAGAACAGCGTGGTGCCCCCCAGCGGCACCGGCAGGCCAAGGCGCCGCAGCCCCGGCAGCATCACCCTGAACCACGTGGCGTATTCTATGGCGAAACACCGCGACATCCAGTTTGTTCGCGGATTGTAAAAATCCAGAATGCCTTGCAGGCAGGCGACATCCGGCGTCGATTCCGCAAAACGGCGCACGACATGGAACAACTGGTCGGGTTCAGGTGCATCTTCGGCATCCCAGACGCCGATGATCGATCCGTGACAGAAATCCAGCGCGAAATTCAGCGCGCGCGGCTTTGTCTTGACCTGACCCGGCGGTGTCACGATGACGCGCATCCAGGGGGGCAGATGGGCATCGGCCAGCGCGGCCTGGGTTGTCCTGTCGTCAGCCTCGACCACCAGAAGAATGTCGGTCAGTTCGCGCGGATAGGTCAGCCGCGTCAGCCGTGCGATCAGACGGGGGGCAATGTCGCTCTCATGATAGAGCGGCACCATGACCGATACGCATGGAAGGCGGGCAAGGGCGGTGACAGGTCGGCGCGAAACAAACCCGTCCGCCCGCACCCGCCGGAGTGCCTGGACTTGCACGGCCAGCGTCGCCAGTTTCAGCGCGGTGCCGGCGGACAGCGTCAGGATTGTCCACAATGTCAGCAGTGCGACGAGCATATTCGGGGTGAATATGGCAAATGCGATCAAAGCGAAGGATCCGACCATCAGGCCGCGCCGCAATACGGGCAGGTTCCATTCCCTGGCGCTGTCGGCAGCGACGACGCGGGTTTCGGCGATCCGGTTCAGCGTGTCTGCGCGCGCGCGCACCAGCGCCTGCTGGATGCTGCGCTCGGATGCGATGGCCATGCTGACGCGCCCAAAGATTTCCTGCAGCATCTGTTCGTGGCGGGCAAAGGTTTCCGGACGGCTGGTGGCAACCACGGTCGTCGCCCCGGCACGCCGCCATGGCAACAGACCAAGCTTCAGGCAACGCGTCACGCCAAGGCTGTCGATCAGCCGTGCATCCGGCGGGTCAAGCACAGGATCGATCAGGCTTGCGCCCCATTGCCGCGAACGGGCGCGCAGCAGGTCGGCTTCGCGGACCATGCCATGTGCAAGCAGCGCATCGCCCAGCCCGACGCCTTCGCCTTTTTGCAACGCCAGCGCCCGGACAAGATCATCGGCCGAAAGCAGTCCCATATCGACCAGGATGTGGCCAAGTGACGGCGGGGACGGGCGCGTCACATCCTGAACCGGGGCAGATGACGCGACAACTGCTATCGGCTGGCGGTGCGGCAGGGTCTTGGTGACAACAGCGACCGGCCCCGGATAAGGCACCACAATCTGATCAGTCAGTTTCAGCGGCGCAAAAAACATGCGGGCACAGGTCCGTGCAGGGATCACAGGGCCAGACTTGTCTTCTTGTGGTTAACGGCAGGTTAAGGGCAAAAAGCCCGCCTTATACAGCAATCAGGCCGCGCGGCGCGCGCGTATCGCTTCGGCAAAGCGGTCGAACAGATAATAGCTGTCCTGCGGGCCGGGGCTGGCTTCGGGGTGATACTGCACCGAAAACACCGGGCGATCCTTGATGCGAATGCCGCAATTCGATCCGTCGAACAGCGAGACATGTGTTTCCACCACGCCCTTGGGCAGGGTCTGGCTGTCGACCGTAAAACCGTGGTTCATCGATGTGATCTCGACCTTGTTCGTCTCAAGGTCTTTCACCGGATGGTTGGCCCCGTGATGGCCGTGGTTCATCTTGATCGTTTTTGCGCCCAGCGCCAGCGCCAGCATCTGGTGGCCAAGACAGATGCCGAAAACCGGCAGATCGGTCTTGAGGACACCCTGTATCATCGGCACGGCATATTTTCCCGTCGCCGCCGGATCGCCGGGGCCGTTCGACAGGAACACACCCTCGGGATTCAGCGCCAGCACTTCCTCTGCCGTTGCGGTCGCGGGTAGCACCGTGACCTCGCAGCCAGAGGATGCCAGACAACGCAGGATGTTGCGTTTCGCGCCATAATCGATTGCGACGACGCGCAGCCCCGGTCCTTCGCGCCGCTTGTGGCCTTCGGGCCAGGCCCAGCGCATTTCGTCCCAGCGGTAGCTTTGCGCGCAGGTCACGTCCTTGGCCAGGTCAAGCCCGACCAGCCCCCGCCAGCCGCGGGCCTTGGCAACCAGCGCGCCGATATCGAAATTCCCTTCCGGGTCATGGGCCAGCGCCACATGCGGCGCGCCCTGCTGCCGGATGGCACGGGTCAGCCGCCGCGTATCAATCCCACCGATCCCGATGCGCCCGCGCTTGACCAGCCAGTCGGTCAGCGGACCGGTTGCACGCCAGCTTGACGGTTCTGTCGGATCCCATTTCACCACCATCCCGGCGGCCACCGGATCGGCAGTTTCGTCATCTTCCGCCGTGGTGCCGACATTGCCGACATGCGGAAAGGTAAACGTCACAACCTGCCCGGCATAGGAGGGGTCGGTCATGATTTCCTGATAGCCGGTCATCGCGGTGTTGAAGACGAGTTCGGCCACGGTTTCGCCGGTAGCCCCGAAACCCTGACCCATGAACACCGTGCCGTCGGACAGGGCAAGGCAGGCGGTCGGACGGTCGTGCGTCTTCAGACTGCGGTCGGGCATGGCGCGACTCTCCCTTAGGCTGGCATTCATGAAATCTGGCGGAACCTAAGGGGCGCAGGTGGCCGGGTCAACCCCCGATTGGAAATGCTGTTATTCAACTATTTCAATAGTTTATCTGGCGACTCTGTGGATTGTGTGGCGACAGTAAAGCCGCTAACATAGGCAATTCGTGTGCCCCCGGGGATGGAACAGGCAATGAGCATCAGAGACAGACTTTCGCAGGCATTGAAGGATTCGATGCGCGCGCAGGAGGCGGAGCGGCTTTCGACGCTGCGCCTTATCAATGCCGCCATCAAGGATCGGGACATTGCCGCCCGGGGCGAGGGCAATGATGCGGGCGTCAGCGATGCCGATATTCTGGCGATCCTGGGCAAGATGGTGAAGCAGCGCCAGGAAAGTGCAAAGGTCTATGACGAAGGTGGCCGGCCAGAGCTTGCCACCAAGGAGCGGGCCGAGATCGCCGTGATCGAGGAGTATTTGCCGCGGCAATTGACCGAGGCGGAGGTTACCGGAGCGATCGACGCGGCCGTTACCGAAACCGGTGCAGCGTCAATCCGCGACATGGGCAAGGTCATGGCGGCGCTGAAGGCGCGCTATACCGGTCAAATGGACTTCGCCGCCGCCGGCCCGCTGGTCAAGGCCCGGCTGGGGTAGGATGTGACTGCTGTTGGCTAGCGCATCAGCGCCCGGTCCAGTTCCGCCTTCAGCGCCAGCCGTTCCCCCTCCGACAGGAACGCGCCGATCTCCACCTCTCTCGGGCCGCCCTGCAGAGTCAGGTAGTTCGGGACGGGGCCGCCGGTCGGGTGCAGGACTACCCTGACCCAATGGGGATTGGCCTGCCATTCGCGGGGTGCGCGCGCGGGATCGTGGCGAACCAGCGTCATGGTGCTGTCGGTCAACATCAGGTCTTCAAGGATATGGGCGTCGTTTTCATTCCGGCGCAGCGCCAACCAGAGCCCGCCCACAGCCGCCGCCAGAAACGGCAACAGCCCCCACAGAACAGGTGATCCCAACGCCGCCAGAAGCGGCAGCGACAGCAGGGCAGAGGTAGCGCCAACAAACCCCACGAACCCGCGCCGCGTCAGCGACCGGTAGGGCCAGAGATGCAGGCGGCGGCCCTCGCCGGTGGTGGTGGGGAGCCACTCATAGGGCATGGCGGTAGGATAGCCTTGTAGCCTGAATTGAAAAGGCCCCGGAGCGATCCGGGGCCTTGTGATTTCCGGGGCTTAGTGTGCGTGGCCCTTGTCCCAGTCACTCTGCTTGGGCAGCGTTTCGAACGTGTGTTCCGGCGGCGGGCAGGGCAGGGTCCATTCCAGCGTGTCGGCGTGTTCGTTCCAGTAATTGTTCCCGGTCACGCGGCGCCCCGCCGTCAGCGTGTAGAACACGATGCCGATGAAGAACACGAAGGATGCGAACGACAGGAATGCGCCGTAGCTGGACAGCTTGTTGTAGTAGGCGAAGGCCTCCGGATAGTCGATGTAGCGGCGCGGCATGCCCTGACGGCCCAGGAAGTGCTGGGGGAAGAAGGTCAGGTTGGCGCCGATGAACATCATCCAGAAATGCAGCTTGCCAGCCCATTCCGGGTATTGCCGACCGGACATCTTGCCGATCCAGTAATAGACCCCGGCAAAGATCGCAAAGACGGCACCCAGCGACATCACATAGTGGAAGTGCGCCACGACATAGTAGGTGTCATGATAGGCGCGGTCGACGCCGGCCTGCGACAGCACGATGCCGGTTACACCGCCGACGGTGAACAGGAACAGGAAGCCAAAGGCCCAGAGCATCGGGGTTTCGAAGCTGATCGAACCCTTCCACATCGTTGCGATCCAGGAAAACACCTTGATGCCGGTCGGCACCGCAATGACCATGGTGGCCAGCATGAAATAGGATTGCTGACGCAGGCTCATCCCCACCGTGTACATGTGATGGGCCCAGACAACGAAGCCAAGAACGCCAATGCCGACCAGCGCATAGACCATCGGCAGGTAGCCGAAGACAGGCTTGCGCGAAAAGGTGGAGATGACGTGGCTGATGATGCCGAAGCCGGGCAGGATGATGATATACACCTCCGGGTGGCCGAAGAACCACAGGATGTGCTGATACAGGATCGGGTCACCGCCGCCGGAGGGCTGGAAGAAGGTGGTGCCGAAATTGCGGTCGGTCAGCAGCATGGTGATCGCGCCCGCCAGCACCGGCAGCGACAGCAGGATCAGCCAGGCGGTCACAAAGATCGACCAACCGAACAGCGGCACCTTGTGCAGTGTCATGCCCGGCGCGCGCATGTTCAGGAAGGTGGTGATCATGTTGATCGCGCCAAGGATCGACGAGGCACCGGAAAGGTGAACGGCGAAGATGGCCAGATCCATCGAATAGCCAGCCTCGTTCGTCGAGAGCGGCGGGTAAAGCACCCAGCCCACGCCGGAACCGGCCTGGTCGTTGCCGCCAGGTGCAAAGACAGAAGCCACGGCCAGCGAGGTGCCCGCGACATACATCCAGTAGGACAGGTTGTTCATGCGCGGGAAGGCCATGTCCGGTGCGCCGATCTGCAGCGGCATGAAGTAGTTGCCAAAGCCGCCGAACAGCGCCGGAATCACGACGAAGAACA
>JBOFCO010000010.1:0-2868 GCA_051646105.1 Paracoccaceae bacterium | reverse complement strand
CGTTGAACTTGCGGAAATTCGGGTTCAGCCGCTTCATGATCTTGCGTGTCTCGGCCTCCATCGCGCTGTCATCCAGCACGCCGCCCGCCCCCACAACCTCGCGCCCCAGAAACAGGTTCGATGCCGCATCAAGGTTATCCGCCAGCGCCAGCGTCTGGTAGATCGTCTCGATATTCTGCGCCCGTGCATCGCGCGGATTGTTGATCTCCACCTCCTGCCCGTTGATCAGGATCTGCCCTGCATCCTTGCGGTATGCGCCTGACAGACACTTGATCAGCGTCGATTTTCCGGCACCGTTGTGGCCCAGCAGGCCAACAACCTCACCGGGGTAAAGGTCAACTGTCACATGGTTGACCGCCTTGATCCCCCCGAACGAGATCGAGATATCGCGCAGCTCAACCAGCGGGGTTCCAGTATTGGCCATGTGATATCCCCCTATTTCACGTTTTTGCGGTAAAGCATGTCGA
This sequence comes from Paracoccaceae bacterium, assembly GCA_051646105.1. Taxonomy (GTDB): domain Bacteria; phylum Pseudomonadota; class Alphaproteobacteria; order Rhodobacterales; family Rhodobacteraceae; genus JBOFCO01. Next base: position 2,401 of record JBOFCO010000010.1, on the reverse strand, counting down.
GATAGACGGCGAGAACCAGCGACGTCCCCACCACGATCTTCTGATATGATCCGTCACCAAACCCGATCAGAACCATGCCCGACTGCAGGCTCAGGATGACAAGCGCGCCAAGGATCGCGCCGTAAATCGTGCCCGAACCGCCCGCCAGTGACGTGCCGCCGATCACCGCCGCCGCGATCACATACAGCTCGTCCAGATCGCCCATCGCGTTGGTGGCCGAATTCTGGCGTGCGGACACGATGATCGCCGCCAGCCCCGCCAGCGCGCCCATCAGGGCAAACACCTTCAGCGTCACCCAGCGCGTGTTGATCCCGGCCAGCAGCGCCGCCTCCGGGTTCCCGCCAATGGCAAAGACATAGCGGCCAAACCGCGTGCGCGTCATCAGGAAGGTCATGAAGATTGCGACACCCAGCATCAGCAACACGGGGATCGCAAAGCCGTGGCTGATGAACGCGCCTTCCGGCACGGTCTGGCCCAGTTTGGTGTAATACTGCTCCAGAATGCCCTTTGGCCAGGGATAGGCGTTCACCAGCAGCACCGCACCAATCACCAGGGCACAGCCAACGCCTGCCATGAACACCTCGGCCCACATCGGGCGCAGCGGGAAGTCATGCCGCTTGCGGTTCTGGCGGCCAGAGTAGGTGAGTGCGAGGATGCCGATGCAGGCAAGAATGCCGACAATCCAGCTGCCCATCTGCCCCACAGCGCCATAAGGCCCGCCGCCGAGCAGCGCGAATGTTTCATCCATCGGTGCAATCGTGCGGCCCGACGCAGACAGAAACGCCATACCCCGCCAGATCAGCAAACCGCCGAGCGTGACGATGAAGGATGGAATGCCGCGATAGGCGATCAGCCAGCCGTGAAACGCCCCGATCAGCGTGCCCAGCACCAGCCCGACAACAACCGTCACAATCCAGATGACCGGGTTGCCCAGCCCAATCAGTGGCGGCAGGAATTCCGCCTGCAGCAGGCCCATCACCATGCCCGTCACACCGATGATCGAACCAACGGAAAGGTCGATGTTGCGCGTGATGATCACCAGCACCATCCCCGTCGCCATGATCCCGATGTAGGAGGTCTGCACCGACAGGTTCCACAGGTTGCGCGGTGTCAGGAACGCGCCACCGCCACGGAACAGCTCACCATACACATGAAACCCGACCCAGATCAGGATCAGTGCTCCGAACATGCCCAGAAGGCGCGTGTCAATCTCGGTCGCTTTCAGGAACCTGCCAATCGGGCCCGGCTGCACATCATTCGCGCCGGGCGTGGCGCTGGAAGAGGTTGTCTCGGACATCTGTTTACCCCGGCTGGTCTTTTGTTGGTTGGCTGCAAGTTATGCTCAGAACCCGGACAACACCGGGGAGCAGGCAGCAGCGGCCCTGCATTCACATACATCGGAAAAGGGTGGCAGGCGCAGGGTTACCCCAGCGCCTGCCGATCAGATCGCTTATTCGCAGCCCACGACGCCGGCGATTGCGCCTTCGCAAGCCTGCTCTTTGGTGATGTGGCCAGCTTCGATTGCCACGTTCAGGTTGGCAACCGTCAGCGGGGTTGGGGCCAGAAGGATCGCATTCATTTCAATGCCCTTCTCGCCACCCGAGAACTTGGTCGCACCCTCGATGCTGTCGAGCGCTGCACCAGCCGCCAGGGCCGATGCGATTTCGCCTGCAGCCGTGCCCAGCTGACGTGCGTCCTTCCAGACCGAAACGGTCTGCAGGCCGCGTGCAACACGGTTGATGGCTGCAAGGTCGCCGTCCTGGCCACCCAGCGGAACGTTCAGGCCCTGTGCCGCAAGTGCAGCAGCAGCACCACCCGCCATGCCGTCGTTCTGCGACAGAACGGCGTCAACGTCGTTGTTCGCAGCCGTCAGGATCTGCTCCATGTTCTTCTGCGCGTTCTCCGGCTTCCAGCCGTCCGAGAATGCTTCACCAACGATGGTGATCGCGCCCGAATCGATCGCTGGCTGGATGACCGACATCATGCCCTGCAGCAGGAAGCCTGCGTTCGGATCGCCCGGGTCACCCTTGATGATCGCGTAGTTGCCTTCCGGCACTGCTGCGAACACGTTTTCCGCGATGATGCGGCCCACGCCCACGTTGTCGAACGTCAGGTAGAACGTGCGGTCATCTTCGATCAGGCGGTCATAGCCCACAACCGGAATGCCTTCCGCAGCAGCAGCCTCGATGGCAGGCCCGATTGCGTCTTTGTCCCAGGCGTTGATGATCAGCGCGTTTGCGCCCTGTGCGATCAGCGCTTCAATGTCCGTCAGCTGCTTTGCCGACGAAGATTCAGCGTCAGCCGAGATGTATTCGTTGCCAGCTGCTTCAATCGCAGCTTTCATTGCCGCTTCGTCGATTTTCCAGCGCTCTTCCTGGAACGAAGCCCAGGACACACCGAT
>JBOFCO010000091.1:0-2975 GCA_051646105.1 Paracoccaceae bacterium | reverse complement strand
CCACATCCGGCAGATGCGGGCTGTGTCTGCTGGCCTGCGAGGCGGCCATCGCTGCGGCATCCCGCCCCCACAGCGTAACCTGCCGCCCGCCCTGCGCCAGCGCCACGGCCAGCGCTGTACCAAAGGCCCCTGCGCCAAGGATCGCGATCCCGCTCATGCCTTTGCCCCTCGCTTGCCCGATCCGATCAGCGCGGGCGCGGCACTGTCCAGCGGCCAGCGCGGGCGCGCGGACAGATCCATCCCGTCACGTCGGCCCATGCGATAAAGCTCTGCCCCGGCCCAGGCGATCATCGCGGCATTGTCGGTGCACAGCGACAGGGGCGGCGCGGTGAAACGCGCCCCGGCATCGGCGCAGACGGCTTCCAGTGCGGTGCGGATGGTGGCGTTGGCGGCCACACCGCCCGCCACCGCCAACACCGGACTGTCCCGCCCGAAGGCAGCAAGCGCGCGACGGGTCTTTTCAGCCAGCACGTCGGCCACGGCCGCCTGAAACCCCGCACACAGATCGGCGCGGTCCTGCACCCACAACCCACCCTCTGCCGCGATCAGCGCGTCACGCTGGCGCAGTACAGCGGTCTTCAGGCCCGAGAAAGACATGTCGCAACCAGGACGGTCCAGCAGCGGGCGCGGCAGGGCAAAGCGCGCCGCATCGCCCGAGATCGCTGCGCGTTCCACCTCCGGCCCGCCAGGCTGCGGCAGGCCAAGAAGCTTGGCCACCTTGTCGAAGGCCTCTCCCGGCGCGTCGTCTATGGTGCCGCCAATCCGGGTGAAACTGTCAGGCCCGTGCACGGCAAGGAACTGGCAATGCCCGCCCGATACCAACAGCACCAGATAGGGATAGGACAGATCGTCGGTCAGCCGTGCTGTCAGCGCATGGCCCGCCAGATGGTTGACGCCGATCAGCGGCACGCCCGCAGCTGCGGCGATGCCCTTGGCACACATCACGCCGGCCAACACACCGCCGATCAGCCCTGGCCCTGCGGTGACGGCAATGGCGTCAATCTCGCCAAGACGCACGCCTGCCTGCATCAGCGCCTGTTCCACACACAGGTCGATACGTTCGGCATGGGCGCGGGCGGCGATTTCCGGCACGACCCCACCGAACGCAGCGTGAAGGTCGGTCTGGCCTGCAATAACGTTCGACAGGATCTCGGGCCGCGCGTCACGGGCATGGCGCAATACGGCGGCGGCGGTATCATCGCAACTGCTTTCCAGCCCCAGTATTGTCAACATGGCAGCGCGCCGTTTCCGTTGCATGATCCCCTGATTGCGGGGTAACACCCGGCAGGTGCCGAGACAACCCGAGCGACCGGCAACGGAAAGGAAATCGCCGGATGTCTGGAACACAAGCCCGGCTGCTTTTGCTTCGCCCACGGGTGCAGTCGCATCGGTTTGCGGCGCAGGTACAGGCGCGGTTTGGTGACAGGGTTCGTATTGTCGAAGCCCCGTTGCAGGAAATCCGCTTCCTGCCTGTTAGCCTTCCCAGCCCCCTGCCTGACGCGCTCATCCTCACCTCGGAAAACGGGGTGACCGCGGCCACCGGGATTGCAGGGTTGGCAGGAACGGCGGTCTGGTGTGTGGGCGCGCGGACTGCAGCGCTGGCGCAAAAGGCGGGGTTCAGCCTGCTCGGGCATTTCCTGACGGCTGACGACCTTGCGTCAGGTCTTGTGAAAGATCGCGGCAATCTGCCAGCGGCTTCGTTCCTGCATGTGAGGGGCACTCATGCGCGTGGCGATATTGCGCGTCGACTGTCAGCCGCCGGCCTGACCTGTGCGGAAATCGTCGCCTATGATCAGGGCGATCTTCCACCCGCCCCTGCTCTGCTTGAAACACTGGCCCAGGATGGACTGACGATTGTGATGCTGTTTTCGCCCCGTTCCGCGCGGCTGTTCGCCGCAGCAATCGGGGAATTGCAGCCCGCAGTTGCCGTGATCGCACTAAGCAAGGCCGTGGCCGAAGCCTATGATGGACCCGCCCCGCTTGGTATGCGCATTGCATCTGCCCCGACCGGCGAGGCGATGCTGGACGCGGTGACAATGGAACTGGACACAGGTGCGCGGGGTTGAGCCTTGCTGCGCACACAACTACATTTCGAATAGGGCGGCTTTTGCGGCAACTCGGGATCGAGTCGCGATGTGGTTGCCGAAGGTTTCGGTTGGTGATTTCGCGCGTAAGCGGGCGGGTAAAGAGGATGGGTGGCTATGGCGAAGAAATCGGGTGAAGGCCCCCTGATCCTTGGTGGTGCGCTTCGGGGCAGCGATGACGACACACCCGGCATGGTGCCGGAGCCGGATACGATTTCAGGTCCGGATATTGCAGAGACGGTCGATCCCGTGGTGGAACCCCGCACCGCCGACCCACATCAGGGCGATGTATCCTATCGGGGCGCATCGACCCATTCACCACGTGCCGAACCTGTACCTGTTCGGCGCGGCAGTTTCGGCGGAACCGTGCTGGGCGGAATCGTCGCCGCCGGACTGGGCTATGGTGCCGCCGCCTATCTGGGCGATGCGTCCTGGCCGTTTCGCGCCGCCGGCACTGCGCCTGCGACCGATACTTCGGTATTGGAGGCGGAGGTGCAGCGCATGGCGGCAGAGCTTGAACTGCTGAAGGCGACGCCCGACCAGATCACGGCCCTGAAAACCGAGGTAGACGGGGTTACCGCCACGATCGCGGCACTTCCTGCCCCGCAGCCCGCGCCGGAACTGCCGGACATCGCCGCGCCGCTTGATGCCATTTCCGCCGATGTCAGCGCATTGTCCGGTCGTCTGGATATGCTGGAAAAGCGCCCTGCTGCCGATGGCGGCGTGTCGCAATCCGCCATGGATGCCTTTCAGCGGGAACTGGAGGCATTGCGAGCCGAGATAAAGGCCCCTGCGGCGGCGCCGGTGGTTGATGCAGCGGCAACCGAAGCTGCCGCGGCCAGTCTGCGCGAAGCAGAGGCCGCCCTTGCCGCGATGCAGGAGCAAAGCATT
>JBOFCO010000157.1:0-12802 GCA_051646105.1 Paracoccaceae bacterium | reverse complement strand
CCAGATCCGCAACCAGCGTCACGTGTTGAAGCTTGCCCTTCGGGTCGGTGAAACGGATGTCGACATATTCGACTTCCTCGTCCTTCATCAGTTTCAGAGCATTCTTGACTGCGCTCATCTCTGCGTCATTCCTTCTGTTTGTATTCGGGCTGTTGGATACGGTTTTGGCGCGGGCATTGCCCGCGCCGGTGTCTGTCGGGCGGGTCAGATCGCGTCGTCGCCGGATTCGCCGGTGCGGATGCGGATTGCCTGTTCGATGGTGGAAACGAAAATCTTGCCGTCGCCGATCTTGTCGGTTCGGGCGGCGGATGTGATTGCCTCGATTGCCGTGTCGACCTGATCGTCCGAAAGCACGACCTCGATCTTCACCTTGGGCAGGAAATCAACGACGTATTCGGCCCCGCGATAAAGTTCCGTGTGGCCCTTCTGGCGACCGAAACCCTTGACCTCGATCACCGAAAGCCCCTGGACACCGGCAGCCTGAAGCGCCTCTTTCACTTCATCCAGCTTGAACGGCTTGATGATCGCCTCGATCTTCTTCATGCGGGCCGACTCCCCCTTTGCAACGAACGTCTCGGCGTGTCAGACCACTTTCATGCGGCGGGAACAATCTGGCAAGCCAGCGGCTGGATTGGTGACGGGGTTTTTGGCAAGTTATCGCCTAAAAAATAGGCGATATGCACTTAAAATGCGCTGAATTGAATCGAGGCAAATGCAATGACCGAACTGCTGACCGCCGCCCAGATGCGCGCCATCGAACAGGCGGCGATTGCCTCTGGCGAAGTCACCGGGCTGGAACTGATGGAACGCGCCGGTCGCGGCGTGGTCGAGGCAATTTTCGAGGAATGGCCGGAGCTGAAGGCGGGATCGTTCCGCGCCGTAGTGCTGTGTGGACCGGGCAACAACGGTGGCGACGGCTTTGTGGTGGCGCGGCTGCTGAAGGAGTGGGGCTGGGAGGTGGAGGTGTTCCTCTACGGGACGCCCGAGCGGATGCCGCCGGACGCGCGGGTGAATTATGAGCGGTGGCGGGGGTTGGGGGAGGTGGCGGTTCTGGACGCATATAACTTTGTGCAAGCCGTCTTTTCGCGCGCCACCCAAGAGACAAATTTTGCAGCGGGTGCCCCAGTGCTCATCGATGCCATATTTGGCACTGGATTGACCCGGCCGACTACGGGCGATCTTGCAAAGATCGTTGGCTTTCTTTCGGACATGACTGAATTCGGGCGTGGGGCGGTGGTTGCCGTGGATATTGCCAGCGGCCTGTGCGCCGATAGCGGGCGAGTTCTGGGCAAAGCTGCTGCTGCGTCTTTGGTTGTCACATTCCATCGGGCCAAACGCGGGCATTACTTGCAGGATGGACCGGACAAGTGCGGCAAGCTGACCCTGTGTGACATTAGTCTGAAGTCTGGCGCGGAAGGAATTGGCTTGGCTGAGCCCCGGCAAGATGTGGCTTTCAAGTCTTCCCGACACCACAAATTCTCCCACGGCCACGCCCTCATCCTCTCCGGCCCACCCGGCTATAGCGGGGCGGCCCGCCTTGCCGCGCGGGGGGCGCTTCGGATCGGGGCGGGGCTGGTGACGGTGGGGAGCCCGGCCGACGCGATCCCCGAACATGCCGCGCGGCTGGATGCGGTGATGCTGCGCGCGGTGGCGGATGGCGACGGGCTGGCGGACATGCTGGGGGACGCGCGGATCAATGCTGTCTGTGTCGGGCCGGGGCTGGGCTTGGATGCGCGGGCGGCTGGGTTGGTGGCGGCGGCGCTTGGGGTTGCGACAGACGCCCCCCCACCACCGGCCCCTCCCCACGAGGGGGAGGGGAGCCGCCTGGGTCGAAGCGCAGCGCCGGATGAACAAGCGCTTCCCCTCCCCCTCGTGGGGAGTGGGGAGGGGCGGGGGGCGCGAAAGACCGTCCTCGACGCCGACGCCCTGACACTCCTGTCCCGCGACGCCACCCTTTTCGCCGCTCTGCACGACGAATGCGTCCTCACCCCCCATGCGGGGGAATTCGCGCGCCTGTTCCCTGACATCGCCGAAAAGCTTGATGCTCCAGCCACGACAGGCCCGGCCTATTCCAAGGTGGATGCAACGCGGGAAGCGGCGAAGCGCGCGGGCTGCGCGGTGCTGTACAAAGGCCCGGATACGGTGATCGCCGACCCGTCAGGCCGCTGCGCCATCAACTCCGCCCATTACGACCGGGCCGCGCCGTGGCTGGCCACGGCCGGATCGGGCGACGTGTTGTCAGGGTTCATCACCGGGCTTCTAGCGCGCGCCTTTTCGCCCTTCGACGCCGCCTGCACCGGGGCATGGCTGCATGTCGAATGCGCGCGGAAATTCGGGCCGGGGCTGATCGCCGAGGATTTGCCGGAACAATTGCCGGCGGTATTCCGCGATCTGGGGCTTTAGGCGGCCAGCGCCGGATCGAAAGCGCCGGGGGCAGGTGGCGTCATGATCGGCCGGGCAGAGATGCCATAGTTCTGCGGGCCCATCCGCAGTTCCGGAAAGAAGCGGAACAGTTCTTCCAGCGCCTCATCCGGGATGGTGGCCAGCGAGGCGACGCCGGGCAGGAAGCTTTCGGTGGGCATCCCTTCCGAAAACACAATCTGGTGCCGGTCGAACATCAGGTGATGATAGCTGAAAGGCTCGTCGCTGTAGTCCACGACGATGGTCGATCCGTTGACCAGCGACTTGGCGCTGACCAGCACCTGTTCCATGCCGAACATCAGTTCCGCGCGCCATCCTGTCAGCAGGACCCGGTGATTGGGCGACAGGCGCAGGTCGCGGGCAGGGCGGTCCGGCCCAAAGGCACCTGCCTTGATCCGTATCGGACGGAACGCGGCCTCATTCGTCAGGCGGGCGGCGGAAACACGGGTGCGGGCAATCCAGCGCAGCGGCTGCAATCCGTCATCGGCTGTCATCACCAGATCGCCGATTTCCAGATCCTCGACCGGTACAAGACCGCGGTCGGTTGCGATCAGCGTGCCGGAAGCAAAGCAGAGCGGCGTGGCGTAATCCGACTGCCCGCGCATCTGCGCGGCGTTTTCCGATCCCATTCCGTTTGCGGTGTTCCGCATGATGTTTCTGCTCGTCTCTTCCATAGCCAACGGGCCATCCTTCAAATCGTAAAAGGAGACGCACCTCGCGTCCTTACGGTCAGAAGGTAAATTCGCGATTAGGCAGGATTGCGGCCAAGCCGGGATCGTTTCTTGACATGGAACACTGCGGCGCAATCTATGCGTGTTCTGTGATCAATAATCAGATTGTTGTTAAGTCTTTGTTCATCTTCTGGTTTCAGGCGCGATTTGAAGCGTATGTGCCGCACCAACGGCGGTCAGACCGAAAAGAATCGCGGCAACTTTATGAAAAGGCGCTGGAAAATGTTGCGCCCGCAGGTCCGACCGGACCACGCGGGCGCGATTCCTTTCTGGGCAGGAGGATCAGGAGACCAGCCGCACCGGCATCCGCAGCGGGGCCGAGGCCACATCGACGCCACCGGCATTCACGATGCAGGGCCGTTCGAACATCAGATCGAAACACCAGATCGGCCGGGCCGTTTCCTGAAAGGCGATGTATTCACCATCCACCAGACGTTTTGCTGCGACCAGAACCTCATCCGCGCCATAGATCACCTTGGCACGCCAGTCGCGCATCAGCACGGCCTGGTCGGGGCAAAGAAGCAGCGCCGTGTCAGGGCGGCCATGCCCAAGGCTGGAGGGCGAGATGCGCACCATCGCGCCTTCGTGCAGATGTCGCGAGGCCCGGATCAGCCGCGCCGCGCCATCACGGGTGATCACGCGATCGCCGCTCAGCAGTTGTTCGACCGGAATGATGCCACGTGCGGTGGAAATCAGGCTGCCTGCGCCGATGCCCGTCCGGGCCGTCACGCCGACATTGCGGTGCCTTACGCGCAGTTCATTTCCAAACCTGATCATTCCCGTGCCCTCACTCACACCTGGCCATACGGCCTTTCCCGTACAGTCTCGGTCGGGAATGCGGCGGGAATTGGAAAGGAATTGGAAACCACTGCGTATTTTCAGCGGCGGCAATCCGGCAAAATTTCCGCCGAAATCTGGCGGGCGACCCGTGCAGTGCTTCTACCGACTTTCCTCTCGCATCCGCCGCGGCGCTTTGCTAGAAGGGCGCGGAATTGCGGGGCGGGCTGCCGGATATGGCGGACCGCCTCGTGAGTATTGCGGGTGTGGCGAAATTGGCAGACGCACCAGATTTAGGTTCTGGCGCCGCGAGGCGTGGGGGTTCAAGTCCCTCCACCCGCACCAAGGGAAAAAGGACGAAGGAATGAAGGTTACCGAGACCCTGAAAGACGGCCTGAAGCGCGGCTACACCATCACCATTCCGGGGACCGACCTGGTGGGCAAGGTGGATGTGAAATTGCGCGAGGCGCAGCCCGAAATCGAGATGAAGGGCTTCCGCAAGGGCAAGGTGCCGATGGCCATGCTGAAAAAGCAGTTCGGCCAGCGTCTGCTGGGCGAAGTCATGCAGGAAGCCGTGGACGAGGCGATGAAGGGCCATTTCGCCGAAAGCGGCGACCGCCCGGCCATGCAGCCCGAAGTGAAGATGGTCAATGGCGAGACCTGGAAAGAGGGCGACGATGTCGTCGTCGAAATGGCCTACGAGGCCCTTCCGGAAATCCCGGCGCTGGACCTGTCGAAGCTGAAGCTGGAAAAGCTGGTGGTCAAGGCGGATGACAAGGCCGTGGCAGAGGCTTTGGAAAACATCGCAAAATCCGCACAAAGCTTTGAGGACCGCAAGAAGGGGTCCAAGGCCAAGGATGGCGATCAGGTCGTGATTGACTTCGTCGGCAAGGTCGATGGCGTTGCTTTCGAAGGCGGAACCGGCAGCGATTATCCTCTGGTGCTGGGATCGGGTTCGTTCATCCCCGGTTTCGAGGAACAGCTTGTCGGTGCCAAGGAAGGCGACGAGGTGGCGGTGAAGGTCAGCTTCCCCGACAACTACAACGCCACGCATCTGGCCGGCAAAGCTGCTGTGTTCGATTGCACCGTCAAGGCGGTCAAGGGCCCGAAACCGGCCGAGCTGGATGACGAACTGGCCAAGAAGTTCGGCGCGGAAAGCCTGGATGCGCTGAAGGGCCAGGTTTCGGAGCGTCTTGAGGCCGAATATACCGGTGCGGCCCGTGCCGTGATGAAGCGCGCGCTGCTGGACGAGCTTGACGATCTGGTAAAGTTCAACCTGCCGGCATCGCTGGTCGAGGCGGAGGCGAACCAGATCGCCCACCAGCTTTGGCACGAAGAACACCCCGAGGTGCACGATCACAACCACGGCCACATCGAGCTGACGGACGAGCACAAGAAGCTGGCCGAACGTCGCGTGCGCCTTGGTCTGCTGCTGGCCGATGTCGGCCAGAAGGAAAAGATCGAGGTAACCGATGCCGAGATGACCCAGGCAGTGCTGGCGCAGGCCCGTCGCTATCCGGGGCAGGAACGCCAGTTCTTTGAATTCGTGCAGAAGAACGCGCAGATGCAGCAGCAGCTTCGCGCGCCGCTGTTCGAGGACAAGGTTGTCGACCACATCTTTGCGGGCGCGAAAGTGACCGAAAAGGAAGTGAGCAAGGACAAGCTGGAAAAGGCGGTCGAAAAGCTGGACGAGCTTTGATCACCACACAGGTCTGACGGATCGGCCGCGCCCCGCAACGGGCGCGGCCTTTTCATTCCAGCCCGGCCAGCCGTTCCGCTGTTTCCGGCATTCGTTTCAGGCTGGCCGCGATCCGCCGCTTCCATTCCGGTCCGCGCGACAGGGCATCCTGATAGGCTTCGGCCAGTTCCCCGGGCCGGTCCTCGCTCAGGATAGCGATCAGGAATGCCGCCTGCGCGCGGTCCTTTACCGCCTTGATTGCGTCCGGACCACCTTGCCGCCTGTCCGCCACGATCAGTTTATGGATGGCAAACGCTTCCGGTCTTGGGATCTGCACCAGCACCCCCGACCGATACAGCGCCGCCGCCTTGATCGGCCCAGCCAGCAGGTAATTCAGGAAATGCAGCGATTGCGCCGCGACCCCCAGCGCGGGCAGGTCGCGGATGTCCTCTTCGTCGCGGAAGGATGGCGTCAGGAATTCGACCATTGTGCGCGACCGGTTCTGCCGCCAGCGCCAGACGGCCCGGCTGTCGAGTGACGGCAGCGGTTCGAAATCCAGCGCCCGGAACGTATCGCCTATGTCGCCCTCGATCCGGTCATCCAATGCGATCGTCAGCCGCTCAAAAGCTGCGATATCGATGTCGCCGGTCTGGATCATCTCGGTCGCGGGAAAACGGATGCCCAGCGTGGCTTCATAAAGGCGGAAGGCAATGGTTCCGACCAGCGTACCGCCCAGCCTGAATACGCCCAGCCGTTCCATGGCCGACAGAAGGGCGCCGTTTTCCCTGTCGATGCTGGGCAGGCCTTCGCTGCGCAACACGCGGATCAGCCGCGTCCGCTCGGTTGCGCGGGCGGCTGCATCGGCGGCAAGCACCTTGTGCCTTGCCATGCGTTCGGCCATTGCAGGACTGTCCTCGCCCAGATAGCGGTTCCTGACCGAGGTTCCGATCCGGTGCAGGTCATACCAGTAGCCACGCCCGTTGCGTTCGACGCGATGGGGTTTGCCGATGATTGTTGATGCGCTGTCGTCCTGCAGCAGCCGCAGCAGATCGTGGTAGGCCGCATGGGCAATGGCGGAATGGGTGTCGATCTTTTGCATCCGGAACCGTGCTATACGAATTTATAAAACGTATAGCATATTTCATGTTCTACAAAACAGTTTTTTGTAGAACACCCCAACCCGATCAGTGAAAAGAAAAACCGCGCCCGGTTTCCCGGACGCGGTCTGTGTTTATTGCCGTCCGATCAGCGCTCGTTGCGCGGGTCGAAGTCGTTTTCGGCGCCCATTTCGTCGAACAGTTCGGCGATCTCGAACTCCGCCTCGGCTTCGGCCTCGGCTGCCAGTTCCCGGATCGACTTGCCCGAAGCCTGAAGTTCGGCCTCTTCGGTCGAGCGGGCGACATTCAGCGAAATCTTGACGATGACTTCGGGGTGCAGGACGACGTTCACCTCGTGAATGCCCAGTTCCTTGATCGGCCGCAGCAGCACGACCTGCTTGCGGTCGACGGTGAACCCGCCCTCGGTGGCAGCTTCGGCGGCATCGCGCGGCGTGACCGAACCATAAAGCGCCCCCGAATCCGATGCGGACCGGATCACGACAAAGCTTTGGCCTGCCAGCTTTTCGCCAGCGGCTTCGGCTTCCTTGCGGGTTTCCAGATTCTGCGCCTCAAGCTGGGCCTTGCGACCTTCGAACGACTTGATGTTCGATTCATTGGCACGCAGCGCCTTGCCCTGCGGCAGCAGGAAGTTGCGGGCGTAACCGTCCTTGACGTTCACGACCTCGCCCATCTGGCCAAGCTTGGCCACACGTTCCAGAAGGATGACTTGCATGTTCGTCTCTCCTTACTTCACGGCATAGGGCAGCAGGGCAAGGAAGCGGGCGCGCTTGATGGCGCGGGCCAGCTCACGCTGCTTCTTGGCCGAAACGGCGGTGATGCGGGCGGGAACGATCTTGCCACGCTCGGAAATGTAACGCTGCAGCAGGCGCGTGTCCTTGTAGTCGATCTTGGGCGCGTTGTCGCCCGAGAACGGGCAGACCTTGCGGCGGCGGAAGAAGGGTTTGTTTGCCATGATGTTCTACCTTTCCCCGATCAACGACGGTCGCCAAAGGACGGACGCGGGCCGCGGTCGCCGCGATCTCCACGGTCGCCGCGATCCCCGCCAAAGGACGGGCGGTCGCCACGCTCGCGCTCGTCGCGCTTCTGCATCTGCACCGACGGACCTTCGTCATGGGCATCGACCTTGATGGTCAGCACACGCATCACGTCGTCATGCAGACGGGCCAGACGCTCCATCTCCTGCACGGCGGCAGCGGGGGCGTCGGACCGCAGAAAGGCGTAGTGCCCCTTGCGGTTCTTGTTGATCTTGTAGGCCATCGTCTTGACGCCCCAGTACTCGTTTTCAACGACCTTGCCGCCGTTGTCCGCGAGGACGGTGGAGAAATGTTCGATAAGGCCTTCGGCCTGCGCGTTGGACAGATCCTGACGCGCAATTAGGACATGCTCGTAAAGCGGCATGTAGGCTCCATTCGTATCGGGCGGCTTCATAGGCGGGGCCAACCCTTCCGCGGCCCGCCACGAGAGGCTTCGCCGGTTGCGTATCGTTGCGGAAGGATGCGGCCTTATACAGGCTGCCCGGCAGGATGCAAGGCATAAGGGGCCATGCGCCCCGTCAGTGCAGGCTGGCCGTGGCTGGCGCAGGCGACAGGGATGCGGCCACTGCCTGGTTACCATGACAGCCGTCCAACAGGTCAAGCGCGGGATCGTGCAATGAGGTTTCCACATCTGCCAGACCAAGGGCCGTGTGAAAAACCGCGTCATGGCTGACTTTACCCGCCCCGGCATGTGCCTTGGCCTCAACGCAGTCGCCATCCAACCCGAAGGCCCGCCGGTATGCTGGGCCGGTCCACAGGACAAGCGGCACCTGCGTCTGAACATCGGGCGCCATGAAATAGGGCGCGGCATGCAGGTAAAGCCCGCCTTCCCCCAATGATTCCCCATGATCGGAAACATAAAGCATCGAAGTGATCACCCGATCCTGCGCGCCCATACGGTCGATCAGCGTGGCAAGGAAATGGTCGGTGAAAGCGATGCTGTTGTCATAGGCAGCCACGATCTGTGCGGGCGTGCATTTGCCGAAATCCGCGCTGCGGCAATCGTCCGCAAAGGGGCGGAACTGATCAGGATAGCGGAGATAGTAGGCGGGCCCATGGCTGCCGATCTGGTGATAGATCAGCACGGTATCCTCGGTCATGGTCGCAAGGAACCGGTCCAGCGTCGGCAGGAACACCATGTCGGTGCATTCCCCGCGCCCGCAGTTTTCGGGATCGTCCGTCGGTGCGAACCGCGTTTCGGGCACCCGCGCGGCCACGCCAAGGCTGCCGGTGTTGTTGTCGAACCATTGCACGTCAAAGCCGGTCTGACGAAACAGGTCCAGCAGGTTCTGGTGCGATCGTGCGGCACGGTCGGAATGGGCGTCCATCCCGTAATGGGCAAACATGCAGGGCATGGAAACCGCCGTCGATGTCCCGCAGGACTGCACGCGGTCGACATAGGCGATGTCCCGTGCTGCCAGTTCGGGGTTGGTCGTCCGCGTATACCCGCCCAGCGACCAGTTCGCCGCCCTGCTGGTTTCACCGATCACGATCAGCGTCAGAACGGGTTTCTTTTCTGCGGTGATGCGAACGCCCTTGTGCGCATCGGGACCGATGGGCTGTGCAACGATGCTGCGGTTACGAAGCTTCAGCTTTGCCATGCGGACAGCAGCGATAATCGGTGTGGCGGGAAGGATCGCCGATGTCACGTCACGACGTTCGCGCAGCATCGATGAAAACGCCTTGTAATCGGTCGACATGGCCCCGAAGAACAGGCCCAGCCCAATTGCCAGCGCCAGCGGATAATGCAGCACCTGCCGCCACCAGCGCATCGGGCGGGTTTTGACCCACAACACAAGTGCAGCCGGTATCAGGCCAAACAGGGCGATATGGGCGAACAGACCGGCTGTCAGCAGGTGACGGGATTCATTTCCCGTGGTGTTCAACGCATTCTGAAGCATGTCGCGATCAATCACCACGCCCAGACGGTCCTGAAAATACGACGCAACCGCTCCGACGATCAGCGCCAGCGCCAGCATTGGCCGCACCAGCCAGGGCAATGTGATGAAGGAAATGCAGAACAGGATTGCCGCAAACGCGATCACGCCGCCCCCCGCCATCATCAGGGGGCGGTCGGACATAAGTGCAAGATAACGGCTCCAGAACGTGGCATTGGCGGTGACCAGCAGAAAGACCGCGACAAGCAGCTTCAGCGTCAGGGGGGACAGTTCCGGGCGAGAGGCCAGCAGGCGCGACGCAAGTAAGCTTTGCAGCAACCCTTTCGGCGCTGTGGATGGTGTCGTCATGTGGGGAGGGGCTTTCAGAACCGGATGGTTGGTCCAAAAGCTAGAAGCAGGCCATGGCGCACGCAATCCGACCGGCCGTAAGCAGCCGCTTATCGCGGCGATCCTGCGCGAAGGCTTATGCCGACACCGTGCCGGGCGCCGGTTGCATGCGGTCCTGTCCTTGCGCAAACGTGATTGTGCGTTACCGCGCAGGTTGTGTTCGGCGGTGCCGATTGGCAGGGCCATGACAGGCTGGCACATGCGGGGGCATGGCCCGCAACGGGCTGAATAACAGAGAGTTTTTCAATGCGCCTTCTTCCCCTGTCCCTGATCGCCGCCCTTTTTGCCGCCCCTGTCTTTGCCGAGGCGCAGAAATACACGCTCGATCCCAGCCACAGCCAGATCGTGTTCAGCTATACCCACCTTGGGTTTTCGACCACCCATGGCATGTTCTCCGGCTTTGGCGGGGAAATCGCCTTTGATCAGGAAAACCCTGCGGCGTCTTCGGTGACAGTTTCATTCCCGGTCAAATCCATGCTGACCGGCTGGGATGCACGATCCGAGCATTTCATGAGCGCGGATTTCTTCGGTGCTGCTGATGACGAAATGGTCACGTTCAAGTCCACCGCAATCGAGGTGACAGGCGACAAGACCGCCAGGATCACCGGCGACCTTACCCTGAACGAGGTGACCAAGCCCGTGGTGCTGGATGCCGTTCTGAACCAGGTCGGCGATCATCCGATGGAGGGCAAGCCATGGGCCGGATTTTCGGCCACGACAACGCTTCTGCGCAGCGACTTCAACCTTGGGGCCTTTGCCCCGCACGTCAGCGATGAAGTGGCGCTTCAGATCAGTGTCGAGGCGATGAAGGCCGAGTAAGCCATTTGCCGGGCGTGACGAGTTTTCCAGTCATGGCCGCCGGTTCGTTCCGGCGGCCTTTTATCAGTCAGGGTGCATTTCGTGCCGCTGTCAGCGCCACATCGACTGTCACCGGAAAGCCCACAGTCTTGTCGTCCGAATAGCTGGCCCCAAGACCGAAGTCGCGCCGGTCCAGTGTGACATTCCCTGACATTTCTGCCGTATCGTCGGTTACGGTTATCTTGGCAGGCAGTTCGACGCGCACCGATTTGTCGCGGATGGTCAGCGTCCCCCGCGCGACATGGCCGCCAGCCATCGCAACGATTTCGGCATCGAAAACTGCCGCCGGGAACCGCGCGATATCAAAGAACTCTGGTCCCGTAACCTGTTGCGTCACCGATCCCAGTGAGGCGCTGGCCATATCCATGGTCACGGTCACATGGCCCGCGCTGCCATCCTTCACAGTTTCATCAAAGCGGATCGCGGCGGCAAATGCCGGAATGCCCCCGGTGACCTTCGCCCCCGATTGCAGCGCGGCGAAGGCGATGCTGCCAGACCGCATCTGCCAGTTCCCCGCCGACTGGGCGATGTCCGGGGTTGCCGGGGCCGTCGCCGCTGCCGCAACGGGCGCGGGTCGGTCTGGTGGCGCGACAAGTACGCCCGCGGCGATCACGCCCGTCCAAAGTGCAAGGGCAAGGGCAGGGGCAGCGATGCCATGCCGCACGGCCCTGACAGGGGCCGGTGTCCCGCGGGCCATCCGGGACAAGGTGGCATCCCTGTCGATCAACGCATGCTTGAGCGCGCCAAGGATATGCAGCAGCAGCGCCGCAAACAGCAACTTGGTGGCAATGCCGTGAGTCCGGGCGAAAACCTCCGCCAGATCATCAGACTTCGAAACGAACGGCAGATCCTGGCCAAAGGGCCAGCGGATCGGGGCAAAACCCGTGGTAGCGGCGTGATGCAGCCAGCCCGTCAACGGCACCGCCAGCAGCGCGATCCACAACAGCCAGTGGACGGCACGGGCAAGAAAGGTTTCCAACCGCCGTTCAGGATGCAGCGGGGCGGGGTGCGGCTGCGTGATGGTCCAGACAAGCCGGATCAACGCAAGGAAGAACACCGTGACACCGATGGTCTTGTGCAGGCTGTAGATCGTGAACAGCCGCGCGACTTCGGCATCACTGGCCGCTGCCAGGTTTTCGGCATAAAGCCCAAGACCGATGGCAGTGAAGATCAGCAGTGCGGTCAGCCAGTGCAGGGATCGGCTGAGAAGGCCATAGGTTTCGGTGGTATTGGCAATCATCGCGTGTTTCCTGTTTTTTCATTCACCCTATCAGCGGAAGGATCAAAGGAAAGGTATCCGCCGCACATGATGTGTGCGTCAGTGTCTGCCGGTTTCAGCAAGCGATTGCGCAAGCGGTCCCCCGGCGTTATTGCCGAAGAAAGAGGCGGCAGAGCGTTGGGGCTGGGGTGCAGACATGAGCAAGGCATTCGTTTTTCCGGGGCAGGGGGCACAAAGCGTGGGCATGGGGCGCGCGCTGGCTGAAAGCTATCCCGCCGCGCGCGCCGTGTTTGACGAGGTTGACGCGGCCCTGGGGGAAAAGCTGTCGGCGCTGATCTGGGAGGGTGACGCCGAGACCCTGCAACTCACCGCGAATGCCCAGCCTGCGCTGATGGCCACATCCATCGCCGCTATGCGCGCGCTGGAAGCGGAAGGTGTGGCAATCGGCGACGCGGCCTTTGTGGCCGGGCATTCTCTGGGGGAATATTCGGCGCTTTGCGCGGCCGGGGCCTTGTCCCTGACCGATACGGCAAGGCTGCTGCGGCTGCGCGGGCAGGCCATGCAGCAGGCGGTGCCGGTGGGGGTCGGGGCCATGGCCGCACTGCTGGGCATGGATTTTGCCGCCGCGTCCGAAGTGGCAGACGAAGCGGCGCAGGGTGAAATCTGTCAGGCGGCGAATGA
>JBOFCO010000162.1:0-1927 GCA_051646105.1 Paracoccaceae bacterium | reverse complement strand
ACCGTAACGGCCTTGCCGTCCTTGCTTGGCAGAGGGCAGGTCAGCGCGCCGGACGTGTTGCGCGTGCGCCAACGCGGGATCGTGCTGCCATCGGCGGCAGACGCTGCCTCGCCATCGCCATCCAAATCCTGCACCATCGGCTCGCCAGCCAGTTTCTGCCCGGCCAGAACCGGGGTTCCATAGACGCCGGGATAGGGATTGAGCGAGGCCGGATCGACGGTGTCCGTACCTTCATAGATGCGGATCAGCCCCCATGCGCCATTCCACAGCGCATCGATTGTGCCATAGGAATACAGATAGTCCGAAGACCGTGACGGAGCGTAGTCGTATTCTTTCGACACGCGCATCATGGGTGTCGTCGCTTCCTCCTTCCTGCCGGTTTCCCTGCTGAATAGATCCGCCGGCATTCCAGGCGAACGGCCTGTGTTGTCTGCAACAATGACAGCTTCCAACGACGTCCCGACGTCGCTGCGCAACGTCCCCTTCATCTCGAAATGTTCCGAAATGCCGATTTCCTGCGCAAAGGTGAAACCTTCGATGTTGTCGCATTCGGCGATTGTCTTTTCGTGTTCTTCCCAGAAGGCGCGTATCGCCGGATCGGCAAAGGCATCCGGACCCTTGTCGGACCATTCAAGATATTCGCCCGGCCGACCGGATTTCATCCGGTCAAAGCAGTATGCGCGCATCGGAATCCCGCCATCGAAGGCATGGTCAAGCGGGATCATCGCGGTCGGGAAAGCCTGATCGATGTTGCGCCGGAACGGCTGGCCGGCAATCTGGAACATGTGCTGCACTTCCTGTGCGCCCTGAATCATGCGGAACATCAGGCGTTCGCCCTGATAGGCCTGCAAAACCGGCGTTTCCGGATCGCCATGCACCTTGGAACTGAAGGCCGCCGCGATACCGCCCGCCTCTCCCATGCGCTGCATGTCGATGCTGCATTCGCCCTGCCAGCCATTCGCAAGGGATGCCTCAGCCTCGCTTGGGGTAGCGGTCTTGAAATCGCCCTGAACCGACATCGCCTTTGGCGCACAATCGCCGGACGGCAGATACAGGCCGGTGGCGCTATCCAGTCCGCCACCCTCGGCCGTCTTGTCACCCAGGCGCAGCGGAATGGCTGCCATCCGGTAGTTGATCAGATAGGGGTCGTGGTGATCGACAGTGATCGATTCGGGCCGCAGCGGCGCGGCGACGGGTTTCGCCAGGGCACGCTCATTGTCGGAAACGGACACAGGCCGCCCGCTTGCAGCGGTCCTGTAGAAAATCAGGTGATCGCGCAGGGCGTTGACTTCGGCCTGTGTAATCAGGCCAAGTGCTGCAAAGACCCCGTCATGCCCGTTGTGGCCGATGCGACCGGCAGCAAGCCATGCCGGGGTCCAGGCTTCTGCGCCTGCCTGAAACCATGCGCCCCAAACGGGGGTTTCCAGACCATTCGTGTTATCAAACTCGCCGCCGCATATGTCGTTCAGTTTAACCGGCGACGTGCGATTTTTCAGGTCGCAGAAAAGCTGCATCATACCCTTGCCGGACAGGTCGGCGGCGGCGGTGCCTTCGGCTGTTTCCGCTGACACCGCGCTGTCCAGTTCGGCAACCGACGACCGGTCACGCGGATCGTAAAGCAGGGCGAAATCCGCAACCGCCAGCGCAAATTCTCGCGTATCAGGATGGAAAGGGTCAGTGGAATTGGCGGTGTTCAGAATGCGCTTTTGCGGACCAACCAGCGCGGGGGTTCCAAAGCGGGTTGTTTCAAGGTCTGGCACATAGGTGGCAGCGCCAGGTGGCTCGATTGAGCAGTCCTCGGACCCCGTGTTGACGGTTCCGCGGACCGGGCAAACCTTGATCGTTTCGCGCAGAAGTTTCGTCGGATCACCATCGAGCGCAACCTTCGCACCGGGTTCGACCAGAAGTGCGGAATAGAAACCATGCT
>JBOFCO010000192.1:0-9496 GCA_051646105.1 Paracoccaceae bacterium | reverse complement strand
ACATTCTCAATGCCAAGGGCCGCGCCAGCGGCCCGCCATTCCGTCAGCCGGGTTTCGTCTCCCTCGACCGCCAGCACGGGGCCGGACGCAGTCGAAATCAACGCGGCGCGGGTAACGCCGGGCCAGAACCGCGCGGCGGTTTCGATCTGGAACGGATAGGCGGGGCCGCCGGCCAGTTCCACCCTTTGCCCGTGACGCCCCAGCAGCCACAGCCTGCCCTGTCCGTCCATCCGCCCGGCGTCGCCGGTTCTGTGCCAGACGGTATCGCCCTCGGCAATCTTGTTGCCCGCATTGTCGGCAGCATCGAAGTAGCCCCGATTGACGTGGTCGCCCGCCACCTGAACTTCATCCCCGGCAATGCGCAAGCGCAGCCCCGGCACGGGCGGGCCTACCAGCAGGCCAGCGCCGTTTCGCATGGCCTGACGATCCACATCGGTGATTGCCGCGCTGTCGATTTCGGCGATCGGCTCTGCCTCGGTAGAACCATAGACGGTCACAAGCCGCAGCGCCGGTTTGCGCGTCATCAACGCAGCGGCCGTATCAGGATAAAGCGGCCCGCCGCCTGTCAGGATGGTCGTCACGGTTTCGGGGATGCCATGTTTCGCCAGTGCCTCGCAGATCGCAGGGGGCACCAGCAGGCGGGTGATGTTCTTGTCCGCACAGCGGAGGGCCAGAATGCCCACATCCGGTGTTTCCCGACCCTGCCGCCAGAACGGCAGTACCGATCCGCGCCCGGCGGCAAGGTTGACCAGCACGAACACCGGAAAGGCCACCAGATCGCGACCCGGATCGCCGGTCTGCATCAGCGGTGCGACCGCGCGCCATTGTGCTGTCATGAAGCCGTGGCTGCGCAGGATGGTCTTGGGCCGCCCTGTGGTGCCAGAGGTAAATGAGATCAGGGCGATGTCGTCGGGCGCCGGGACATAGTCGGGTAAGGGACCAGGCCCGCTGCTGCCGACATTGGCCGAAAGCGGGCGCAGGCGCCAAAGCGGTGGCAGCAGCAGATGCAGCCAGCGGTATTTGCCTGCCGAGAGGAATGCCTTGGGCCGCATAGTGCTGATCGCATGGCGCAGCCCCCGGATCCCGAGTGCAGGTTCCGGGAACACAGCCGCAGCACCCAGCATCCACAGCGCGGCAAGACTGGCGTAAAGCCGCGCGTCCAGCGGCGTGGCCAGCAGCACCCGGTCGCCCGGTTCGATGCCTCGTGCGGCCAGGTCTGCGGCCAGCCCTTCGGCCTGTCCAAGCAGCGCGGCAAAACTGATCTGCCGCCCCTGCCCGTCGACAAGGGCTACTTCCGGGCCATGCGCTGCTACAGCGCGGCGAAAGGCGGAAAGCAGATCATCCGCCAAGGTGTCGCCCCATCAGCGCATAGCGGCGAAAGACGCTGGCGCGATTGATCCGGCTGCGTTCGGCAGAGGTATTGTCGTCATGGATCAGCGCATGAATGGCGGTGGAAAAGCCCAGCGCGCGCGCGGTGTCATGGAACCGCGCCGCCAACGCACCGCCAACACCGGACCGCAGGCTGGCATAGGTTTTCAGGATCACCGTATCGGGCGGATTGCCCGCGCCGTAGTTCGGGATGCCGAACAGGAAACCGACCAGATCGCCGGCCGTGTCGCGGGCGAAAAGCAGCAGTTCGGGGCGCAAGACCGGAACATAGGGCATGTATTGCGCAAGGAAGGGCTCAAGGGCGACCGGGGTGTAAAAGGCATTGCCGGAAAAGGCAGTGCGGGACAGCGCATGTACCTCGGTAAAGCGCGCTTCTGCGGCGGTTCCGTCCCACGCGCTGATGGTGATGCCCTCTGGTGTCGACGGGCCGGGCGGCACGTCCGCAAGTGCGACGCGAGCCGAAAAATAGCGGGCGGCTTCGGTGAAACCTGCGACGGTGAAGGCATCCAGGTCATGCGGAGCCGAGGTTGGCTCCATCAGGAAAGAGCGGCTGCCATCGCTTTCGATGACCAGCCGGTATTTCGCCCAGGTGTTCCCGTCCAGCGGGCCGAGCACGGCGGCGAATCCATCTGCCGCCAGCCGGTTGCACGCATCGGCCAGAAGCACTTTCCCGGCATCGGCGCTGTCGCAGGAAAAACCACCGATGGCAGCAGTTCTCAGGCCATGCCACGATGGCGCATCACGGTAGAGTTTCAGTTTTGCGCCGGGGCCAGCGATTGTTTCGGTGGTCATGGCGTGACCCCGTGATGGGAAAGGTAAAAGGCGTAGGCGACCGCTGGCACCACCAGCGCCAGACCGGTCAGCTTGCCAATCCGGTCGGTGGAAAAGGCCGCAGGGCGCAGCGCCGCGGGCAGGCCGACCAGTGCCAGCGACAGCGCGGCCGCGGGCAGCGCGGGCAGGACGCGTTGCGGAACTTCGGGATTGATGCGGGCAAGCACAGCCCAAAGCGCGACAAGCGCGCAACCTGTCACCAGACCAAGCAGTGCACGTGCCGGAAGCGCTATTGCAGGCAGCGCAAGCACGATCAGACCAAAGCAGATTCCCATTGAGGTCATTGCATAGAAGTTCACGGCATTCATGCCCAGCCCCTCGCCCACCACAAGCCAGCCAAAGCTGACAAAGGCCAACGCAGCGACGGCGTCGAGTTCCGGGCTGGCGTCGGTTTGCGGCGGGCGGTTGCGCAGGCCAGCATGCAAGGCCAGCGACAGAAGCGGCAGCACCGTATATTGCACACTGATCGTCGACAGGATGAGAAACGCCGCCACCAGATAAACCCGCACGACATGGCGGTTGTACCGGAACACAGGTGCCAGAAGATGAAGCGCGATCAGCGCCGCGCCAAAGACTGCCAGAACCCCGGTCAGTTCCAGCGGACTGCGGTCCTGATGCACCCAGACGAACAGCAGGATGCCCAACGGCAGGAACAGGTTGTCGAACCCGTGCCAGCTGTCCGCCTCGACCAGCGTGCCGAATGCCGCCACCATCAGCGCCATCACAACGACATTGGCGCGTGGGATGTCGGACAGAAGCAGCAGGCAGATCATCGCCACGATCAGCGTGACCATGAAAAAGATCGCGCTGCCCTCGATGCTCTTGCGGCCATCGGCGGTGGCAAAGAACCTTCGGCCATAGGCGGAACCGGCAAGGGCGGCAGCGGCATCGGACAGTGTCAGCACCGCCAGCGGCAGGGTGTAAAGCAGCGGGTCGCGGCGCGACAGCAGCAAGACAAGGCCGACGGCGATGGCCAGAAAGAAATCACCATAGGACTTTCGTTCGACGCTGTGCAACGCCGCGCCGATGCCTGCAAGCGCGGGCAGCCGCAGGCCGACCATCACCGCAAGCGTCAGCGCCAGCAGCACAAGAATCGGCCAGTTCTCGGCAAAGATCAGCGGCAGGGCCAGCGCGTAAAGCCCGGTGCCGACATGGACGATCTTGCGTTGCAGTTCCGCCGACCACTCCGCCTGCCGCGCCTGCACCCTGACCAGCGCCATCAGCCCGAGCAATACGGCGATGGAGGCGATGGCAAGGATCAGCGGGCCAAGGAAGGTCATCGCACCTGTTCCACAACGAAATCGGAATAAAAGAACGCCTTGTCTTCTGTCTTCAGGCGGTTTTCCACTTCTGTCAGCGTTTCCACCCGGCCGGACAGCGTGGGCGGCATCCGCCGCGGGGCCATCATGTTCCAGTAGACCAGACGCGCGCCCGGATTGGCGGTGTTGAGAAGTCCGGAATAGACCTGTGCGGCCACATCGGGCGGCATGTATTCAAAGATGTCCGACAGGTTATAGCCATCTGCGCGCTCGCCGCCCGCGCCGAAGCCTTCCAGCGGGCCAAGCCGCGGGTCAAGCCGGTCGAGCCGGTCGCGGATCGTCGCGTAATGCTCTTCCCGCCAGGGCATGGGCAGGGCCGCACCGTGGGTGCCGGTCATGATCCAGTGCAGGTAGGGGTTCTGCGACGGGTCGCAATCCACCGCCGCATGACGGATGCGACGCGCAACGTGATCGGCCACGCTGCCCTGCACATGATCAAAGAACGCCCTGTCGCGCCCCATCCGGCCCATGACAGCGCGGGAAAAGAAAAAATTCAACAGCATCCTCCAGCGCCAGATATTGAAGCGGCGGTTCAGGAAATCTTCTCTCCCCTGCCGGTCACGGGGCACAAAAATGGCATGGATAGTGTGCCGGGAATGGACCAGCGGCAGCAGGTATCGGCGAAAGATGCGGAAGTAGCGTTCGAACTTGCCGACGCCGCCCGCGCCATGGGCGATGACACCATCACGTTGGTTGGCCCAGAACGCGGCAGCATCGACGGGCATCTGCGTCAGCACCCGGTCAAGCAGGATAGAGCGGCGGTTCGACGGGCGGCTGCCCATCAGTTCCAGAAACTCGGCATGGCTCAGTTCCCGGATCGCGGCGATGCGCAGGTGCAGGCAATCAAGCTGTGCCTGCGACAGATCGAACACCACGACACGGGCGGGGTCGAGCGTCAGCATCGCCAGCGCATTGTCGCCCGCCGAGCAGATCGAAACCAGCGTCGCACCCGGCTTGGTGTTCATCGCCGCGACCAGCACATCGGCATCTTCCCACAACTGGGCATAGCGGATGATGTCGAACCGGGCATGTTGCGCGATGACGGCTTCAGCCATTGGTCTTCCTTACCATACCACTTGTTCCATCCACCGTTATCACCTGCCCGCTTTCGATCCACTGCGTGGCATGGCGGATACCGACCACGCAGGGAATACCCAGTTCCCGCGCCACGATGGCGGAATGCGACAGAAGCGAGCCACGTTCAACCACGATGGCCGAGGCATTGGCGAACACAGCGATCCAGCCGGGATCGGTGTTGCGGGCGACAAGGATTTCACCGGGGGCAAGGCTCTCGGCGCGCGGGTCGATGATGACACGGGCGACGGTGGTGACGATGCCCGCAGAGCAGCCGGTGCCCTGCTGGCTGTCACCTTCCGGCGGTTTGGGGACGTTGGCCAAGCCGGTAGCAGCGTTCAGAACCGACCCGCGAAAAGTCAGACGTTCGGCAGGATCGGGGTGCTGGCTTGACGCATCGGCTTCTGCCCGACGCAGGTCGGCCAGTTTACGCAGATCGCCGCCAAGGCCGGAGCCTTCGATGGCACCCAGAACCTCGTCCACGGTCAGCAGGAAAATGTCGCGCGGATCGTCCAGCACACCCAGCGCAGTCAGTTCCCGACCCATCGCCAGGAATACCCGGCGGGCATGGCCAAAGATGCGGGTGCGTTCGAACCGCAGGTTTTCCCTGTCGCGCACTCGGGCGCGGGCATAGCCTGTAACGGCCAGCGCAATGCGGCGGCGCAGGGGGCGACTGGCAAGCGTGGCGGGCAGCACGGCAGGCGTCTGCTCTGCCCCCGGAGGGGCGGGGGACGGTTCGGCACCCGCCCGTCGTGCCGCGGCCACAACACTGGCCACAAGCGCGCTGTCATCTTCGGTCAGCGGGATGCTTTCCAGCTTCAGTTCCTGAGTGCAGCGGTCGCCGAATTTAGCGATATAGGCGGCGAACTCCGCTTCTATCGCCGTCGGCAGCGCCTTTCGCCCTTCGCTTTCCAGAAGCCCCGCCAGACCGGCCCGGGCAACCATCGCGCCCATATGTGCAATGCGCTTGGCAGGTTCGGCAGAGATGATGTCGCCCTGCCCGATCATCACCGCATTGTGGTAGGCCAGCCCTTCCGGCCCGGCCCAGCGTTCCAGTAGCTTTCTTGACGCCCCAAAAGCGATCATGCACAGGAAATCGTTCACCAGCGGCGCATCCCAGCGATCCAGAAGCAGTGCCTCCATCCGGCGGTATTCCCCGGCAAGCTGGGTCAGACTGGCTCGGTCGGGGGCAACGCCGCCCCCCAGCGCCTGATCCAGACGTCGGTAAAAGCCGCGGCGTGTCAGCGGCAGGCCAAGCCCGACACGAACGACGCGCAGCCGATCGGTCAGGCCGGCCAGACCGCGCGGTGCTGGTGGCGCAAGCGCATCTGCCAGTTCCGGAGGCAGCGGTTCATCGACCCCCATCATGGTTTCCATATGCGCCCGGTTGCGGGAAAAGCCGGGCAGCAGGGCCAGCGCGCGGTACCAGTTGCCGAGGTTGTAATAGATGCGCCCATCCACGCGGGCGAGCATGTTGTCGAACACGGCAGCGTTTTCGTCGATGCGCCGTTCCGACACGCCCAGAAGCCCGACAAAGGCGCGGTAGACGCGGCCGTACACGACGCGGGCAAAAGAGTAGGTCAGCGGGCTGACCATGCCGGGATAGCTTTCAATGATGTTGGAATTGTCCAGCACCACCAGCGCCGGATCAGAGTTTGCGCCTGGTCTTAGGGGGGTGGTGATCGGGCGGGATTGCAGAATGTAAAGTCGCGACCCGTCGTAAGCCCATTCGACATCCTGCGGCGTGCCAAAGGTGGCTTCGGCTTTCCTGGCGAGGGCAGCAATTTCTTCGGCCTCGGCGGCGGTCAAGACCGGGGGCGTAGCGGGGGCCATGCAGCGCGGGCCGCCGGCATCCACCTGCCAGTCCTCGCCGTCCGCCTCGCCGGAAACCAGCGCGTCGCCCAGCCCGGCGATGGCGGAAATCACCGCGCGGCCCCGCAACCCTGCGACTGGATCGGCGGAAAAGGCCACGCCTGCCGCACGGGCGGGAACCATGCGCTGCACGACGATGGCGGGGGGCTCGGCTGCCTGCCCGTCCTTCAAGGCGCGATAGGTGGCGATCCGGTCGGAAAAGCCCGACTGCCAGACCCGCTCCGCAGCATCGATCACGCCGTCTGCGGGCACGTTCAGCAGGCTGTCGAACTGCCCCGCGTGACTGTGTGCCGCGCCGTCCTCGGACTGGCCAGAGGATCGCACGGCATAGGGGCCGGGGCCAAGCGCGGGGAGAGCGGTGGCCAAGGCTTCGCCAAGGCCGGGTGCGGCTGTGCCCTCGACAAATGCGTATGACGGGATGACAAAGAACGGCGGCACCTCAAATCCGGCCAGTGCCAGACGTGCCAGCGCAGCACCTTTGCCACCGGCATGGATGGCAAAATCGCGATCAACGGGATGCAGGAACAGTGCGCTCATGTCCCGCCCCCTAAAACCAGCGGCCAGAATCCGGCGATGCCGTAGCACAGCAGCACCCAAAACCCGGCCGCCGCGTCAATATGGCGCTGTCGTGCCGGATCGGGCGATTGCGTGAAGCGCCATGCGAGAAGCATCATCAGGGCCATGCCCGCCCCGGCGATGATCGTGAAGGCGAAGCCATGCCCCAGAAACACCCCTAGCATCGCCAGAGCAACAGCAGCCAACGTCACCACGCCTGCCCAGACCAGCGCTGCCCGCCCCGGCCCCCAAAGCCGGGAATAGGTTTCGACCCCGTCCCGTTCCGACTGCGGTGCCCAGACCTTGCGGCCGATTTCCAGAACGCAGCCGTTCAGGAAGGACAGCAGCAGAAACGCCCAAAGCCCCGGCGCGGGCCGCCCGTGTGGCTGCCATTCCACGCCGGTCAAAAGCAGGTCGATCAGCGGCATGATCGCCATGTGACTGCCCAGATAAAGCAGCGGCCGCGCCTTCAGCCAGTCGGGCACGAAAAACTCTGCCGTCATCAGCGCCAGCCACAGCCAGACGACCAGCAACAGCAGCAGAACCCCGGCGGAATAGCCCCAGGCTGCCAGCATCGCCATCGGCGCCATGGCCAGTGCCAACCCGACGATCAGCGGCAGAGTGACCAATCCGCGCGGGATCGGGCGTTCGGGACGGTAGCGACGATCATCCTCGGCGTCCTTCACCTCATCCGCCGCGCGCATCTGAAAGAACAGGACGAACACAAGCGCAAAGGCCAGCGCATAAGCGCTCCATCCCGGCAGTGCCCGCCCCGCCAGCAGGGCAGAGACATTCACGCTGGCGGCAGCGAACACCGCGAGCAGCGGCACGGTTTTTTTCAACGGAAAGCGTTCCGCCTGATAGGTCCACAGCCGTTCCGCCAGCGTCATCTGCAAGGATTTCATCTGTTGCGGGCCAGTTTCGCATGGGCGCGGGTGAAATGCCCCGCCGCCATGGCCGCCACGATGGAGATTTCGCCGCACAAGCACAACGCCGCCGTCACCTCGGCCAGCGCCGCACCTTTGCCGGCGCCTGCCAGCCCCAGCACGTTCAGCGCCGCGCGCTGGCTGGGCAGGCCGGTGCCGCCCCCGACCGATCCGACAAGGATATTGGGCATTGTCACCGAACAGAACAGACCGCTTTCGCGCGGTTCCATCCGCGTGAACCCCACGGCGCTTTCCGCGACACAAGCCGCATCCTGCCCGGTCGCGATGTAAAACGCCGCCAGACCGTTGGCATAGTGCGCCTGCGCCCCAACCTGCCCCGACAGCAGCGCCCCCAGATTGGCGATACGGGCGTATTCCAGCATGGCAGTGGATGTGGTGTGAAGGTGGCTTTCGATCAGCGCCTCGGGCAGCACGACGGATGCCGAAACCTTGCGCCCACGCCCGGTAATCGCTCCAAGCGAGGATGCCTTCTTGTCACCGGAAAAGTTGCCTTCGACATACCAGCGGCGTATCCCCAGCGGGCAATTGGCCGCAACATGTTCGCAAAGTGCATTGGTGGCGATCGTCACCATGTTCTGCCCCGACGCGTCGCCCGTGGTATAGCGGCACAGCAGAAAGACGACATTGTTGTCAATTACCGGTTCCAGCGATGACAGCTTGCCGTGATGTGTTGTTGCCTCTGCCGCTTCACGCAGCGCATCGACCTTGTGAACCACCCAGTCGACAAAACGCCCCGCCTCCAGCAGATCGTCAAAGACAAATGCCGGGGAACGCAACACCCCGTCATATAGGATCGCCGTGGTGATGCCGCCCGCCCTGCCACTGACAACGGCACCCCGCGCGTAGGAGGCGACAAGTGCCGCCTCTGTCGTCGCCATCGGGATCAGGTAATCGCCATCCGCGAACAGGCCGTTGACCCGCAGTGGCCCGGCCAGCCCGACCGGAAGCTTCACCGTGCCGATCATGTTTTCGATGTTGGCGGAATAGCCTGGCGCATCGGCAAGCGTCTGCGGATCGGCCAGCGCCGCGCGGTCGGCATCCGTCACGCGGCTGTCGTCCTGTGTGACAATCCGCTGCCAGAACCGGCCAATGCTGCCCGCGTCGGCGCTGCGGGCCGGACGCAATGCATCGTAGCCGCCGTTTTTCGGCTGCATCCGGCTTTCCTGACCATCGGAAAAGAACCGCTCGCGCACGCGGGCCAGCATTTGTGTTACGTGAAACGGAACGATCATTCGGACCCGGCGGCTGTCTCTGCTTTTGACGCAACCTCTGGTATCCGTCGGGCAATATCAAGGCAGCGCGCTGGACCATGCTGCACGTTCTGCTGAGAATCGTCGTTTCCGGCTCTACTGAACATCTCTTTTTACCGGGACGACGGAGTGCCGCAGAACGGCTCTGTTGCACAAATCGGCTGACGGTCGGACTTCCCCTTCTCGCGGACGGACCTATCCCACGACCTTCGTGACGGGGATGCCGAGCGCGGTGTAGCCGTTCAGCACGGCAACACGA
>JBOFCO010000066.1:0-3928 GCA_051646105.1 Paracoccaceae bacterium | reverse complement strand
GGTGTGGTCCATAACGGCACGGTTTATGTCGCAGGTCAGGTCGGTGTGCCGGGCGGTTCCGTCGCGCAGCAGACGCGCGATGCGCTGGCCGAGGTGGACCGCATTCTGGCGCTGGCGGGCACCGACAAGACGCGCATTCTGTCGGCACAGATCTGGCTTTCGGATATCGGCACTTTCGCCGAAATGAACGCGGTCTGGGATGCATGGGTGCCGCAGGGCCACACGCCTGCACGCGCAACTGGGGAATCGCGGCTGGCGGCACCGGAGTATCTGGTTGAGGTCATCGTCGTGGCGGCAGTCTGAACGATTTTTCTGCGAAAAATCAGGGGGGCTGTCTGCCCCCCTCACCCCCCGAAGATAATTGTGAACAGAGGAAATCAGGGTTTCAGCAAGGCCACCAGCGCCTGTGTCGATCCGTCCTTGTCTGCCGTGGACTGCGTGCCCTCCAGCATGGGTTGCAGGGCCAGCGCCAGTTCCTTGCCCAGTTCCACCCCCCACTGGTCATAGGAGTTGATCCCCAGGATGACGCCTTCCACAAACACGCGGTGTTCATAAAGGGCAATGATGCGGCCCAAAGTATGCGGCGTCAGTTTGGTGTAGGCCAGGGTCGTTGACGGCCGGTTGCCGGGAAAGACGCGGTGGCGCGCCTGACGGTCCAGCTCGGCCCCGGTCAGGCCCTTCTTGGCCATGATCGCGGTCGCCTCGGCCAGAGTCCGGCCCTTCATGAGCGCCTCGGACTGCGCAAGGCAGTTGGAGACGAGCAGCAGGTGCTGATGCGCAAGGTCCGGCTCATGCCCCTGTTTCGCCACGAGAAATTCGCACGGAATGGGCCGCGTGCCCTGATGGATCAGCTGGTAAAAGGCATGCTGACCATTCGTGCCGGGCTCCCCCCAGACCACAGGGCCGGAGTGATAGGGCAGATCCACCCCGTCCATGCTGACGCGCTTGCCGTTACTTTCCATCTCCAGCTGCTGCAGATAGGCGGGCAGGCGTGACAGGCGCTGGTCATAGGGCAGCACGGCGCGCGTGGCATAGCCGCAGATCTGGTTGTGCCAGATGCCCACCAGCGCCAGCAGCACAGGCAGGTTCTGCACCATGGGTGCCGTGCGGAAATGCGCGTCCATGTCGGAGGCACCCTTGAGAAACTCCGCAAACTGCTCCGGCCCGATCGCAATCATCAGTGACAGGCCGATCGGCCCCCACATCGAATAACGCCCGCCGACCCAATCCTCGAACCCGAACACCCGTTCGGCATCAATGCCAAAAGCTGCCGTTTTCTCTGCCGACGTGGACACTGCCGCAAACTGTGCCGCAGGGTTTTTCACGGCTTTCGCCATCCACTTCCGCACGGTTTCCGCGTTGGTCATCGTCTCGATGGTCGTAAACGTCTTTGATGCGACGATCACCAGCGTCGTGGTCGGGTCCAATACGCGCAGCACATCCGCTGCATGCGCGCCGTCCACATTGCTGATGAAATGCGTGCGCGGCCCGTCGGCGTAAGGCGACAGCGCGATGCAGGCCATCGCCGGGCCAAGGTCCGACCCGCCGATGCCGATATTCACCACATCCGTGATGCGCCCGCCCTGCCCGGCAAAGGCACCCGACCGCACATCACGCGCAAAGGCCTGGCAGCGGCCATAAGTCGCGCGGACGTCGGGCATGACATGACGCCCATCCACCATCACCGGCGATTCCAGGTTGCGCAGCGCCGTGTGCAGCACAGCCCTGCCTTCAGTTTCGTTGATGGCCTCTCCGCTGAACATCGCCTCGCGCCGGACGGCAAGTTTCGCAGTGTCGGTCAGGCCAAGCAGCATGTCCCGCGTATGCGCGTCAATGTTCGTTTTGGAGTAGTCAAACAGCATATCGTCCAGCTTGGCCGAGAAGTCCCCTGCCCGCTTCTCATCGAACAAAGACAGGATCGTCCGGTCTGCTACACGCGCCTGATAATCCTGCAATGCCTTGAATATCATGCCTTACTCCGCCCAATGCACCGTTGCCTGCCCCAGCACGCATTTCACCGGGGCTTCCATTTCAGTCAGATGCGCCGCGCGTTCAATTGCCGCCCGCTTTTCCGCACCGGTGATCAGGATATGCGTCTGGATTGCCTTGCGCAGCACGGGGGCGGTCAGCGTAATGCGCGGCTCGCCTGCCGCCTCCGCGCGCAGCGCCATCAGGGGCGGCGCATCGGACGCCATCGCCTGCGCCAGCTTGTCGGCCCCGGGGAACAGCGACGCGGTATGCATGTCCGCCCCCATCCCCAGCAGCAGCACTGATATTGGCAGATGCGGGATCAGCCCCTCTGCAAGCGTATTGAGCATATCCTCTGGCTGCGCTGCGGGCGCATAAAGCGGCACCAAGGTCGCCGCTGCGGCCCGGCCCGTGAGCAGCCGTTCCCGCAGCATGCCGGTGTTCGACCGGGGGCTGTCTTCCGGCACCCAGCGTTCGTCGTTCAGGAAAACCGCGACATTGGCCCAGTCGATATCCACGCCCGACAGCGTGTCGAAGATCGGCCCCGGCGTGGTACCGCCCGGCACGCAAAGCGATGCCCGCCCGTCCCGGCGCAGAAACGATGCCAGATCACCGGCGATGGTATTCGCCACGTCAAGCAACATGAATTCCCGGTCGGGATATTCCTGAATGTTCATTCACGTATATCCCGCCAGCGCCGCCCATCCCTGTGCAGCAGCATCAGTGATTCCTCCGGTCCGTTCGTCCCCGGGTCATAGGCATGCGGCTTGTCCCCCCGCGCCTCCCATCCTGCGATGATCGGGTCGGTCCAGGCCCAGGCCGCCTCCACCTCGTCCCCGCGCATGAAAAGTGTCTGGTTGCCACGGATCACATCCATGATAAGCCTTTCGTAGGCATCCGGAATGTCCGTGCCTTCGGCGCCCAAGGCGGTTGCAAAGCTCATGTCCAATGGCACCTGCGTCAAACGCAGGCCGCCCGGCCCCGGTTCCTTGATCATCACCGTCATTGTCATGCCCTCATTCGGCTGCAGGCGGATCACCAGCACATTGGCATGCATCCCTTGCGGATTGTCAAAAATCGAATGCGGCGGCGCTTTAAAGGTGATCGCAATTTCCGACGCGCGCGACCGCAGCCGCTTGCCCGTGCGCAAATAGAACGGCGTGCCCTTCCAGCGCCAGTTCGAAATGCCCACCTTCATCGCGATGTAGCTTTCCGTGCGGCTCGCGGGATTTTCGGCATGCTCCAGATAGCCCCCCTCACCTCCCCCGGCCAGATACTGCCCGCGCACGATGTCCTTTGGTGCCACTGGGTCCAGCGCGCGGATCACCTTCAGCTTTTCGTCGCGCACGGCATTCGGGTCAAAATGATAGGGCGGCTCCATCGCAATCAGGCACAAAAGCTGCATCATATGGTTCTGCACCATATCGCGCATCGCGCCCGACTTGTCGTAATAGGCCCCACGCCCCTCGACACCCACCGTTTCGCCCACCGTAATCTGAACGTGGTCGATGTACTGCGCCTTCCAGATCGGCTCGAACAGGATGTTCGCAAACCGCACCGCCATCAGGTTCTGCACGGTTTCCTTGCCGAGGTAATGGTCGATCCGGTAAATCTGGCTTTCGTCAAAATGGCTGGCCAGCACAGCGTTCAGTGCGTGTGCAGATGCGAGGTCACGCCCGAAGGGTTTTTCCACCACGATACGGCTCTGCTTATCGGCAATCTCATGCGCGTGCAGGCGTTCGGCAAGGTCGCCGAACAGCGCGGGCGCAACGCTGAAATAGAAGGCGCGCACGACATCAGGGCGCATCAAAGCGCGCAGCATATCCCAGCCGCCAGTGCCTTTCGCGTCGATCGACACATAATGCAGGCGCGCCGTAAAGGCCGCAATCTGCGCCGCGTCCTGCTTGGACTTGCTGACGAATTCCGCAATCGCCTCGGCTGCCAGCTGACGATAGCTGTC
>JBOFCO010000119.1:0-22042 GCA_051646105.1 Paracoccaceae bacterium | reverse complement strand
GATGCGACCAGCCTGCTGGATCAGGCGATTTCGCATGGGGCGGGGGAAACCACCGCCGTGCAGGTGCGCGCCATGCTGGGGCTGGCCGACCGGGGCCGGGTGCTGGACCTGTTCGATCTGGTGATGAAGGGCGATGCGGCGGGGGCACTTACGGAACTGTCGGCGCAATATGCCGACGGCGCCGACCCCATGGCCGTGCTGCGCGACCTGGCGGAAATCACCCACTGGATCAGCGTCGTGCAGATCACGCCCTCGGCTTTGGAAGACCCGACGGTTTCCCCCGATGAACGTGCGCGGGGGCAGGATATGGCCACCCGCCTGCCGATGCGGGTTCTGGGCCGCGCCTGGCAGATGCTGTTGAAAGCGCTGGAAGAGGTGGCGCTGGCCCCGAATGCGATGATGGCCGCAGAAATGGCGCTGATCCGGTTGACCCATGTCTCTGACCTGCCCGATCCCGCAACGCTGATCCGCCGGGTTCAGGAAGGGGATGGCGGGTCTCGCGGCATGGCAGCGGCACCCGCCGCTGCCCCGACGGGCCCCGTAATGGCCCGCCCGTCGATGCCGGTGGCCGATAGGCATACCCCCGGCCCGGTTGCACAGGCCAGCGTGCAACCCATGCCCGATGCGCAGATGCTGGCCCTTCGGTTCCCGGATTTCAGCGCTGTCGTGGAACTGGTCCGCGCGCAGCGTGACATGAAGCTGCTGATGGAAATCGAAACCCATCTGCGCCTGGTGCACTATGCCCCCGGGCGGATCGAGTTCCAGCCGGCGCAGGATGCCCCCTCCGATCTGGCTTCGCGGCTTGGGCAGCGGTTGCAGGGCTGGTCCGGCGCACGCTGGGGCGTGTCGGTTGTGGGCGCGGGTGGCGGCAGCACGATTGCCGAGACGCGGCAGGCGCAGGATGACACGGCCCGTGCGCAGGCGCGGCTCAACCCGCTGGTGCAGGCGGTGATGCAGGCTTTCCCGGATGCGAAGATCGTGGAAATCCGCCCGCTGACCCCCGCCGTAGCAGAAGCTGCGACCACCGCTTTGCCAGAGGTGGACGAGGAATGGGACCCCTTCGAGGAAGATTGAGAGGACAGGATGTTCAAGGGTTTGGGTCAGCTCGGCGATATGGCCAAGATGATGAAGGCCGCGCAGGATGCGCAGACCAAGATGGCCGACATGCAGGACCGGCTGAACCGGATGACGGTGACCGGCGAAAGCGGCGCGGGGCTGGTCAAGGCCACGGCAACCGCCAAGGGGGACCTGACCGCGCTGGAAATCGATCCGTCGATCTTTGTGGCGTCGGAAAAGGAAATCGTCGAGGATCTGATCCTTGCCGCGATCAAGGATGCGCAGTCCCGCGCCCGCGACAAGGCGCAGTCGGAAATGCAGAAGATCGTCGCCGACATGGGCCTGCCGCCCGATGTGAAATTGCCGTTCTAGGGTCGCGGTGACAAATCCCCCTTCGGATATCGAGGCGCTGATCGCCCTGCTGGCCCGCCTGCCGGGGCTTGGTCCGCGCTCGGCCCGCCGCGCCGGCCTGCATCTGGTCAAACGTCGCGCGACGGTGATGGCCCCCCTGGCCGAGATGATGGCGCGCGTTGCTGCCACGGCGCGCGAATGTCGCCGCTGCGGCAATATTGGCACAACCGACCTGTGCGCAATCTGCGACGATCCCGCCCGCGCGACCGGCGAAATCTGCGTGGTCGAGGATGTCGCCGACCTGTGGGCCATGGAACGTGGTCAGGCATTCCGGGGGCGGTATCATATCCTTGGCGGGACGCTGTCGGCGCTGGACGACATCGGGCCGGATGATCTGCATATTCCCGATCTGCTGGCCCGCATTCCCGAGGAGGGTATCACCGAAGTCATCCTTGCGCTGAATGCAACGGTCGACGGCCAGACAACCGCCCATTACATCGCGGAGGCTTTGGGGCGCACGGGTGTCAGCGTCAGTTTCCTGGCACAGGGCGTGCCCATCGGCGGAGAACTGGATTATCTGGATGATGGCACGATATCAGCGGCGCTGAGGGCGCGGCGGCGAATTTAGGCTGCCCCAAGCCCGGCCAGGACG
Source organism: Paracoccaceae bacterium (assembly GCA_051646105.1). Lineage (GTDB taxonomy): Bacteria > Pseudomonadota > Alphaproteobacteria > Rhodobacterales > Rhodobacteraceae > JBOFCO01. Next base: position 19,983 of record JBOFCO010000119.1, on the reverse strand, counting down.
AAATCCGCGCTTTTCGGACTAAGAGCCATGGGCACATCGTACAAAACCGCCAGACGTAGCAGGGATTTCACATCCACATCATGCGGCATGGCAGTCAGCGGATCGGTGAAAAAGATCAGGGCATCAAGCTGACCTTCGGCGATCATTGCACCAAGCTGGGCATCGCCGCCAAGAGGACCGGATTTCAAACGCCGAACGGCAAGACCAGTAGCATCGCTTACCCGCCGAGCGGTCGTGCCGGTGCCGACCAATGTGAAACGCTGCAACGCTGCATGATTGCGGCTGACCCAAGCCACCATGTCGTCTTTCTTGTCGTCATGTGCGACCAGCGCCAGCGTTCGCATTTATGGCTGCCCCTGTCAGAAAAGCCCTCTTTCGGGGCCTTGGATCACTTGTCTTCGTCTTCGTCCCCGTCGTCTTCGGTATCGGGCAGGTTGAAGAAGCTGTCGGCATCCGAATAATCGGCTGCGGTCTTCTCGTCTGCTTCCTTCTGGCCGAAGGAGAAGCCTTCCAGTGCCTGAATGCCAGCGGGCATGCGTGCATCCGGTGACATGCCCAGCGACTGTTCCGTCGACACCAGCTTGCGCCGTTCGTCATCCGACATCACCACGCCGTCGGCGGCCTTCTTTCTGGCAGCTTTTTGCACGGCGGCATCAAGTTCCGACTGTCGGCAGAGACCAAGCGCCACCGGATCGATGGGCTGAATGTTCCCGATGTTCCAGTGGGTGCGTTCCCGGATCGTGGCGATGGTCGGTTTCGTTGTGCCAACCAGCTTGCCGATCTGCGCATCAGACAGTTCCGGGTGGAACTTCACCAGCCACAGGATCGCCGCAGGGCGGTCCTGCCGCTTGGACAGCGGTGTATAGCGCGGGCCGCGACGCTTTTCCTCGCCCACGGCGGCGGGGTTGTGTTTCAGCCGCAGGTTATACAGCGGGTCTTTTTCGCCCTTCTGGATTTCTATCGCATCAAGCTGGTTGTTGGCGATCGGATCGAATCCTTTCACGCCTGTAGCCACGTCGCCGTCGGCGATGCCCTGCACTTCCAGTTCGTGCAGGCCACAGAAACCCGCAATCTGACGGAAGCTCAGCGTGGTGTTGTCGACCAGCCAGACGGCGGTGGCCTTGGCCATCAGGGGTTTTGTCATCGGACTGCCTTTCAGCTTTGCCCGCGCGGGCGGGTCTTTACAAATCTCTCCCGTGCCGGGAAAACGGCTGCGACCCTTGGATCGTCATTCCACGTTTTCGGGAAAGTTCACGGGCTATATAGTCCCCCGCACCTCAAGAGGAAAGAGAAAATGCGCGTGATGATGCCGGTCGTAGCCGTGTTTGCAGCGCTGACCCTGCTGCCGCCGGTCGCCTATGCCGAAGGTGAGCGCGCAGGCGATTTCGACTATTATGTGCTGTCATTGTCATGGTCGGCGGGGTGGTGCGAACGCGAAGGCGATGCGCGGGGCGACGACCAGTGCGATGCGCGGCATGATTACAGTTTCACCCTGCACGGACTTTGGCCGCAATACGATATCGGCTGGCCCAGCTATTGCCGGACGGCGGAACGCGACCCATCCCGCAGCCAGACGGCCGCCATGGTGGATGTGATGGGATCGGGCGGGCTTGCCTGGCACCAGTGGAAGAAACACGGGCGCTGTTCGGGCCTGTCGGCGGATGTATATTTCCAGACTGCCCGTGACGCCTATGCCAGCATCACCATTCCGCCGGTGCTGGCGGGCTTGAACAAGGATGTGCGCCTGCCGACATCGGTGGTCGAGGAAGCGTTTCTGGAAGCCAATCCGACACTGGATGCCAATGCCATCACCATCACCTGCGAAGAAGGCATGATCCAGGAGGCGCGCATCTGCCTGACCCGCGATCTGGAACCGCGCGCCTGCGGGCAGGATGCGGCGCGCGACTGCCGGATGAAGGATGCATTGATGCCTGCCGTGCGCTGACCGCGTCACGTCACCTTTAAGGCGATCTTTCCGATATGGGCGGATGCCTCCATCCGTGCATGGGCGGCGACGGCATCCTCCAGCGGGAAGATCCGGTCCATCACCGGGCGCACCCGCCCCGCAACGATCAGCGGCCAGACATGGGCGCGAAGCTGATCCGCGATGCGCGCCTTGGCCACGTCCGACTGCGGGCGCAGGGTCGATCCGGTGATCGTCTGGCGGCGCATCATCAGGGGGGCAAGGTTCAGTTCGACCTTCGGCCCTGACAGAAAGGCGATCTGCACCAGCCGCCCGTCATCCGCCAGCGCGCGCAGGTTTCGCGGGATGTAGTCGCCGCCGACCATGTCAAGGATCACGTCGGCCCCGCCGACCGCCTGTATCGCCTTGACGAAATCGTCGGTGTGGTAATTGATCACCTGTTCAGCGCCCAAGCCGACGCATGCCGCGCACTTTTCATCCGACCCCGCGGTGGTAAAGACGCGCGCACCCATGACAGCGGCAAGCTGGATCGCCGTCGTGCCGATGCCGGAAGTTCCGCCATGGACAAGGAAACGTTCCCCGGCGCGCAGGCCCGCACGCATGAACACGTTCGACCAGACGGTGAAGCAGGTTTCGGGCAGGCAGGCGGCCTCTGCCATGCTCAGCCCCGTCGGCACCGGCAAGGCATGGGCGGCGGGCGTGACCGCATATTCGGCATAGCCGCCCCCAGGCAGCAGCGCGCAGACGGCATCGCCGATGGCCCAGTCCGAAACGCCGGGCCCAAGCGCCGCGACATGCCCCGAACATTCCAGACCCGGCAGCGGCGATGCCCCCGGCGGCGGGTTGTACGCCCCGGCACGCTGGAGGGCGTCGGGGCGGTTCACGCCTGCATGATCGACGCGGATCAGGATCTGTCCAGCGGTTGGTATGGGGACCGGCACGCTGACCGGGCGCAACACCTCTGGCCCACCGGGGGTGCTGATTTCGACGGCGCGCATGGTCTGTGGCAGGGGCAAGGTCAGTTTTCCTCGTGGTGCAGGGGATCGGTGGCGCCGGATCGTGCACGAAGCCGTTCGGCCAGCGCGGACGGCCCCTTCATAAGTCCTGCGACAAGGGGGTTCTTGCGCAAATCGGCCTTGGTCTTTTCGAATCGCATGACGTCGGCGATGCGCCGGTCGATGAAGGCGCGAGTTGCCTCGTGCCGGTCTGAGGTATCGCCAAGCCAATACAGTGCCGATGCTCCATAAACGGCCGAAAGCGTCGCACGCTTCGTATACCAGTTCAGATCGTTCGACGTATCGCCAAGCGCTTTCCATATCGCATCCGCTGTGCCCCAGATCAGTTGTGCGCCCTGTGCCGCGTTCTGCGGCAGGGCAAACAGCACCGTTCCGCGCCGCACGGCTTCCTTGTGTTCAGCAACCGCCTCAAGCCGCAGACGGATCGCCAGCGCCACGCGTTCGCTGTAGCGCAATGCGGCCAGATCGGTTTCGGCCAGACGCGCGGTCATCATCCCGTCGCCGCGCCGATGAAACGCGGCGGCCAGATCGACCGCGCCGCGCGGGAACAGGGAACGCGCCAGCGCACCGCCTACCCCTGAATCCGCTATCGCGGCATCAAGGGTCGCTTTCGTCCAGCCATCGAAGGGCACATGCGGCAGGGCGGCGTCGATCAGCCGGTCTCGGGTCTCCGCGATGGTTTTGTCGGCATCCTGCATGGCGCATCTCCTCGCGGTAGACAAAACGGTCTGGCCTTGCTATAGGCCCGGTTCCTGCAAACTGATGCAACTTTAACCTAGGAAGGTGGTGACAACCACATGCAGGTCAGCGTTCGTGACAACAATGTCGAACAGGCGCTTCGTGCCCTGAAGAAGAAACTTCAGCGCGAAGGGGTCTTCCGTGAAATGAAGCTCAAGCAACATTTCGAGAAGCCTTCCGTCAAGAAAGCGCGCGAGAAGGCCGAGGCCGTCCGCCGTGCCCGCAAGCTGGCGCGCAAGAAATTGCAGCGCGAAGGCGGGCTTTGACAGCCCTGTAACGCTGGTGCGGCAACGCACAAGTCTCATGCGGCGACGTATGAACGTGAACCCCCGGGGCCTTGCCTTTCGGGGGTTTTTCGTTTCTGTGGCCGATGTGAAATCAACCGGAGAGCGATATGCCTTTTGCGCGCCGTGCCGTTCTTGCCCTTGGTCTGGGCGGTTTTGCCGCAGCCTGTGCACCCCGCCCGATCAGGGAAAAACCGGCAGTGGCTGCGGGTCCGTCAGAAATCAACGCCATGATTGCACATTATGCGCGGGTCTATGACGTGCCGGAAAGTCTGATTCACCGCGTCGTGCAGCGCGAAAGCAGTTACAACCCGGCGGCGCGCAACGGGCGTTACATGGGCCTGATGCAGATCGATCCGCGGACAGCGCTTACGATGGGTTATGACGGCCCGGCAGAGGGGCTGCTCGATGCCGATACCAACCTGCGCTATGCGGTGAAGTACCTGCGCGGGGCTTGGCTGGTTTCCGACGGCAGCCAGGACGCCGCCGTCGGCTGGTATTCGCGCGGGTATTATTACGAGGCGAAACGGCGCGGCCTGCTGGAGGAGACGGGGTTGCGGGGGTAGGGGAGGTTGGACCGCTTTGGGCCGAAATCACCCGCCCCGCGCGAAGGCACTGCCCTCAACACCTAAACCGGGATCGCGGTCGTGCTGGATACCGTCCGCAACGAAAAGCTGGAATGCATCTGCGCCACGCCGGGCAGGCGGGCGAGGTGCTGGCGGTGGATGCGGGCGAAGTCTTCCGTATCCTGCGCCACCACTTTCAGCAGGTAATCCGCTGTTCCCGCCATCAGGTGGCATTCCAGCACGTCGGGGATGCGCCGCACGCCTTTTTCAAAGGCATCCAGCACCTCATCCGCCTGTCCTTGCAGCGTGATCTCCACAAAGACGGTGGTCGGGCGGTTCAGTTTGCGGGCGTCCAGCAGGGCGACATAGCCCGCAATATAGCCTTCTTCCTCAAGCCTTTGCACGCGGCGATGACAGGCGGAGGGCGACAGGTTCACTGTCTCTGACAATTCGGCATTCGAGATGCGGCCCTGTTTCTGCAGGGCGGTGAGTATGCGGCGATCTGTGGCGTCGATTTCCATATGTGCAGAAGATTCTTCGAATAACTGAGCATTCTGCGCACAATATTACGTGTAATAACCGGAAACACCACCGATCTTTCAAGGCAATTGCGTGAAAACTGCGGCACCATGGATGCAGGCCCATGAGGAGACACGCCATGAAGATCGGTTGCCCGAAAGAGATCAAGCCACAGGAATTTCGCGTCGGCATCACGCCGAACGCCGCACGAGAGGCGGTTTCCCACGGGCATGAGGTGCTGATCGAAACCGCCGCCGGGGTAGGGGCGGGCTTTGCCGATGCCGATTACGTTGCGGCAGGTGCAAAGATCGTGCCAACGGCCGAGGAGCTGTTTGCCGCATCCGAGATGGTGGTCAAGGTCAAGGAGCCGCAGGCGGTGGAACGCCAGCGCCTGAAGGAAGGGCAGGTTCTGTTTACCTACCTGCACCTGGCGCCCGATCCGGAACAGACCCGCGACCTGCTGAACAGCGGCGTTACCGCGATTGCCTATGAAACCGTGACAGATCGCGCGGGTGGCCTGCCGCTTCTGGCCCCGATGTCGGAAGTTGCCGGTCGTCTGGCCCCGCAGGTTGGCGCATGGGCGTTGCAAAAGGCCAATGGCGGGCGTGGCGTGCTGCTGGGCGGCGTGCCGGGCGTCGCGCCGGGCAAGGTTGTGGTGATCGGCGGCGGCGTTGTCGGCACCCATGCGGCGCGCGTTGCGGCGGGCATGGGCGCGGATGTGGTGGTGCTGGATCGGTCGCTGCCGCGCCTGCGCTATCTGGACGATGTGTTCGGCCGCGATTTCAAGGCGGTGTATTCCAGTGCTGGCACCACTGCGGAACTGGTTGCCGAGGCCGACATGGTGATCGGCGCTGTGCTGATCCCCGGTGCTGCGGCCCCGAAACTGGTGACGCGTGCGCAGCTTTCCACGATGAAGCCCGGTGCGGCGATCGTTGATGTGGCCATCGATCAGGGTGGTTGCTTTGAAACCAGCCATGCGACGACCCATCAGGATCCGATCTATGAAGTGGACGGGATCGTGCATTACTGCGTGGCAAACATGCCGGGCGCAGTTGCCCGCACTTCGACCCTTGCGCTGGGCAATGCCACGTTGCCTTTCATGCTTGCGCTTGCTGACAAGGGATGGCGCAAGGCGGCGGGCGATGATCCGCACTTGCTGGCCGGGCTGAACACCCATGCCGGAAAGCTGACCTATGCGGCAGTGGGCACCGCCCTGAACCTGCCTGTGGTTGATGCGGCCAAGGCACTGACAATCTGATGCGCGATGCCTGAAAACCGGTCATTTCACGCATTGCGAAGCTTGTAACATGACGCGGCGGCAGCTAGGGCTGTCGCCGCCATGTCGAAACTGTTTCATCCCTACTGGCTGTGGGCCGCTCTTTCGCTGCCGGCGATCTATTTGCTGTGGTCCGTGTCGCCGTCCACCGACCCCGCTTCGCTTCAGCGTGCAATCATGCCGACAGGCCAGATTGCGGTGCAACTGCTGATCCTTGCGATGAGTGTGGGGCCGCTTAGCCGGTTGCGGCCGGATTGGCGCGCACCGCGATGGTTTTTGCGTCATCGTCGCTACATCGGCCTTGCCTCTGCCGGCTATGCGTTGCTGCATGCAGGGCTTTATTTGGCAGAAAAGGCCGATTTTCTGGCGATCCTGCGCGAAGCGGGCTGGCCGCACCTGCTGTTCGGCTGGCTCGCGCTTGCCCTGCTGGGTCCGGTCGCGCTGACATCCAGCGATTTGGCAAAGCGGTTGCTGGGCGAAAACTGGCGGGTGCTGCACCGTCTTGTCTATCTTGCCGCCTTTTTTGTTTTTGCGCATTGGGCAGCGATCTGGGGATTGCGCGGCGTTGTGGCGATCCTGCTGAATTTCTCGCCACTGATTATCCTGACGTTCTGGCGCGGCTGGGTGCTTTCCCAGAGCGCGACGGAAATGGCAGCACTCGACGTATCACCCCGAAGCCCCGCGGAAATGACCGAGGGGCGGCAAGGGGGCACGTATGTCGATCTGGAAAAGAACTGAACCCTGGCTGCTGTGGTTTCTGCTGGCATTGCCTGCCCTGGCCATCGCTTATTCGGCAGCCACGTCGGACAATGCCCGCATCTGGCATATTCTGGTGCATCCATCCGGTGAAACCTCGGCGCGGCTGCTGGTCGTGACGATGATCGCTACGCCGCTGATGTATCTGTTCAGGGAGTGGCGCTGGCCGCGCTGGCTGGTCAGGAACCGGCGCTACTTCGGTGTGGCAAGCTTCGGCTATGCCCTGCTGCATACGATATTCTACCTGATCGACAAGCAGACGATGGAACGGGTCGTCGAGGAACTTCCACGATTCTATATCTGGACGGGCTGGCTGGCGTTTCTGATCTTTCTGCCACTTGCCGCAACATCCATGGACTATGCGGTGCGCAGGATGGGGGTGTGGTGGAAGCCCTTGCAACGCTGGGTCTATGCTGCTGCCGTGCTGACCTATCTGCATTGGGCCAGCCTGCATGGCTGGCAAGGCTGGGTGCCAGCAACAATCCACTTCGGGCCGCTGGTATTACTGAGCACATACCGGATCTGGCGGGTGTTTCTGCGACCGCGCAGGAATATGACAGCCGCCTGAACGGTGTGACGAGAGTCCGGCAAACAAAAAGGCCCGCCAGGATGGCGGGCCTTTCGTGTCTGTGGCGAAAACTCAGCGCTTCAGCGAGTCGCGAATCTGCATAAGCACATCAAGCTCGCTCGGGCCAGCAGGTGCCTCGGCTTCTTTCTTGATCGCCGCGTCCTTGACCCTGTTGACCATCTTTACCAACAGGAACACCACGAAAGCGATGATAAGGAAATTGATCACCGCAGTGATGAACGAGCCATAGGCAAACACCGTGGCACCGGCATCGCGCGCGGCCTGAAGGCTGGCATATTCACCGTCGCCCATGTTGTAGAACATGTTCGAGAAGTCGACACCGCCGGTGACGAGGGCGATGATCGGATTGATCAGGTCGGCAACAAGCGATGTCACGATCGCCGTGAACGCCGCACCGATGATGATGCCAACGGCCATGTCCATGACATTGCCCTTGGCGATGAAATCTTTGAATTCCTTGAGCATTTTGTCCCCACTCAGTTACTTGCCCGCGCCGGTTTTTCCTGTGCGCGTGCAGAGACTATCACGCAATGTTTCGGATTACAGGCTTCTTTTTCAGTTTTGTGCACAATACATTCCAACCAGGGTCAAAATGGAACACAGGACATCATGATGAATCTTGGCGAATTTCCCATTACGAAACGCTGGCCACCGCGCAATCACGCTGCGATGCAGCTTTATTCCCTGCCGACGCCCAATGGCGTCAAGGTTTCCATCGCGCTTGAGGAAATGGGGCTGAACTACGATGCGCATCTGGTCGATTTCGCCACGAACGATCAGATGAGCGAGGCATTCCTGAGCCTGAACCCGAACAACAAGATCCCGGCGATTATCGATCCGGAAGGGCCGGGCGGCGTGCCGCTGCCTTTATTTGAAAGCGGCGCTATCCTGATCTATCTGGCGGATAAAACCGGCAAGCTGCTGCCACCCGAAGGTGCCGCCCGCTATCAGACGATCCAGTGGCTGATGTTTCAGATGGGCGGGCTCGGCCCGATGTTCGGACAGTTCGGTTATTTCAACACCTTCGCGGGAAAAGAGATCGAGGACAAACGCCCCTGGCAGCGTTATGCGGACGAATCGAAGCGTTTGCTGAATGTGCTGGAAAAGCGGCTGGAGGGGCGCGACTGGATCGTGGGCGACTATTCGATTGCGGATATCGCCATTGCCCCGTGGCTGCGGACCATGCGCGATTTCTACAAGGGTGGCGATGCGGTCGGCTGGGCCAGCCTCAGGAATGTTCCGGCCTATCTGGACCGTTTCCTTGCCCGTCCGGCCGTGCAGCGGGGTCTGGTGCAGCCGCCACGGCCCTAGGCCGCGACGTCAACATTTTCAGGGGCGCATCTTGTGCGCAGGAAAGACGCCCAGGAAGGTCAGTGCGGATGTGAAATAGGTCAGCTCCTCCAGCGCCAGTTTCACATTCGCATCCTCGGGGTGGCCTTCGATTTCGGCATAGAACTGTGTGGCGGAAAAAGAACCGTCGACCATGTAGCTTTCCAGCTTGGTCATGTTCACCCCGTTGGTCGCAAAGCCGCCCATCGCCTTGTAAAGCGCCGCCGGAATATTGCGCACACGAAAGACAAAGGCGGTAATCATGCCTTCTTCGCCGCGCCGGGTCATGTCGGCAGCGCGTGACATGACCAGAAAGCGCGTCGTGTTGTTGTGACTGTCCTCGACATGCCGGGCCAGAATATCCAGCCCGTTGATCTGTCCAGCCAGTTCCGAGGCAAAGGCGGCTTCCGCCGGGTCGGCAAGCCGTGCAACCTCTTGCGCACCGGCTGCATTGTCGGACCAGTTCAGCGTCGCAAGCCCGTGCTGCTTCAGAAACCCGCGCGCCTGACCCAGCAGGATGCCCATGGCACGCACGCGGCGGACCTGTTCGATCCGGGTGCCGCGCACGGCCAACAGGTTCACATGCACACGGACGAACGCCTCGTCCACGATGTGCAGGCCGCTTTCCGGCAGCAGGTGATGCACGTCCGCCACGCGGCCATAGGTGGAATTTTCCACCGCGATCATGCCCAGTTCGGCAACCCCGCTGCGAACGGCTTCTATCGCATCCTCGAAGCTGGCACAGGGCAGTGGTTCATGGTCGGGGCGGGCTTCGACACAGGCCTGATGGCTGTAGGCACCCGGTTCGCCCTGAAATGCGATCTTTGGACGTATGACTTCGGGCATGGCGACCTTCCGGGCAAGAAAACGGGCTGCGCGCATGATGGCCTGCCCATGTCGTTTGGTCGCGGTAGTTATACCTTGAATCTCTGCTGGGGAAGCGGATAGATACGCCCCAGCCAACCGCCAGATGGATCGGGACATGTTCGACACGATGACGATGACCAAGACCCTCGGTGCGCTTTTCGGGGCGTTGCTGATCTTTCTCCTGATCAACTGGGGTGCTGACGCGCTTTATGCGACGGGCGGCGGCGGACATGGCGGGGAAGGCGAGCAGGCCTATACGATTGCCGTGGACAGCGCAGGTGGCGAAGCCGCTGCCGAAGAAGGCCCGCCCTTTGCAGAGCTTCTGGCCGCAGCCGATGCGGCTGCGGGCGAAAAGGTGTTCGGCAAGTGCAAGGCGTGTCACAAGCTGGATGGAACTGACGGCACCGGCCCGCATCTGAATGGTGTGGTCGGGCGCGATATCGGTTCTGTCGGCGGCTTTGGCTATTCGGCCGTGCTGACCGAACTTCCCGGCAACTGGGAACCGGATGCGCTGGACGCATTCCTTGCAAACCCCAAAGGCTATGCCGCCGGCACGAAGATGAGCTTTGCCGGGCTGCCCAAGGTGCAAGATCGCGCCAATCTGGTTGCCTATCTTTCATCCCTGAACTGACAGGCAAAGTTTCGAACGCAGGGCCGCCCTTTTCGGGTGGCCCTTTTGCTTTTCCGGCACAGGATCACGCAATCGCAACTTGATCGCTCGACATTCCATTCTTTAACTTGGATTGTCACGGGCGGGGATTGCAGATGGCGGAGGGTTTGATGGTCGGCAAGGTGCGCGTCTTGGCGCGGGGGATCGATGGCCGCATGTTCTGGCCGGGTGTTCTGCTTTCAGGCGCGTCGGCGCTGTGGTTGCTGACTGGCACAGCAGGTGACGCGCAGGAAAAGATCATCACCACACATGCCTTCACTACTTTTGGCGATCCGCCGAAATATCCCCCAGATTTTCCGCATCTGGATTACGTGAACCCCGACGCGCCCAAAGGTGGGGAAATTTCGCAAGCCGCCGAAGGGACGTTTGACAGTCTCAACCCCTATTCCACGCTGGATGGCACGCCGGGCGCGCTGTCTTCGATCATGTACGAACGTATCCTGACCAGCCCGGATGACGATCCGCTGCCCAGCTATTGTCTGCTGTGCGAAACGATAGAATATCCCGAAGATCAGGCTTGGGTGATCTTCAACCTGCGCAAGGATGTGAAATTTTCGGACGGCACGCCGTTTACCGCGCATGACATCGTGTTTTCCCACAACGTTCTGCTGGAACAGGGCACGCCGTCCTATGCCAGCTATGTCGGAAAGGTCATCCCCAAGGTCGAGGCCCTGGATGACTACCGCGTGAAATTCACCTTTGCGACGGATGTGCCCAAGCGTGACCTGATTTCTCAGGCCGGGGGAACACCGGCATGGTCGAAGGCCTGGTATGAAAAGACCGGCGCGCGGCTGGATCAGTCGCGGCTGGAAACTTCGCCCGGTACAGGCCCCTACATGCTGGACAGTTTTGATGTGGGCAAGCGCATCACCTATCGCCGCAACCCGGATTACTGGGGCAAGGATATTCCGATGATGAAGGGTCGGGCGAACTTCGACACGATCCGCGTGGAATATTTTGCAGATTCCAGTGCGGCCATGATCGGGTTCACCGCCGGGGAATATACCTTCCGTCGCGAAAACAGTTCGATCAACTGGGCTACGGCCTATGATTTTCCGGCAATCCAGAACGGCTGGGCAAAGCGTGAAGAACCGGCCAATGGCAACGTGCCTGCCGCTTCGGGTTTTGTGTTCAACCTGCGCAAGGAAAAATTCCAGGATCGCCGTGTGCGGCTGGCGATTGGGCTGATGTACAATTTCACCTTCACCAACACGACGGTGCAATACAGCCTGATGGGTCAGCGCGAAAGTTTCTGGCAGAATACGGATATGGCCGCCACCGGTGTAGCCGAAGGGGCGGAGCTGGACCTGCTGAAATCCGTTTCCGACAAGATCGCGCCGGAAGTGCTGACCGAACCGGCGCTGATGCCCCACACATCCGGCGAACAGCAGCTTGACCGGGGCAACCTGCGCAAGGCTTTGGCGCTGATGGAAGAGGCGGGCTATACCTCCGGTGATGACGGCAAGCTGCGCAACGCCAGGGGCGAAACGCTGAAGGTCGAATTCCTGGAAACCCGCCAGTCGTTCGACCGTGTGGTTGCTCCGTTCATCGCCAATCTGGAACGGCTGGGCGTAGACATCACCTATAATCGCGTCGACCCTGCGCAGTACCAGAAACGGACGCAGGAATTCGACTATGACATGATCTATGACGGTCACAGCATGGGGCTGGAGGAAGGCATCGGCCTTGCCCAGAGGTTCGGGTCGGAAGACCGCAACGATGTGTTCAACCCGGCCGGTTTCGGCAATCCGGCGGTGGATGCCCTGATTCTGAAAGTGATCGACGCCAAGTCGCATGACGAGATGGCCACAGGCGTGCGTGCCATCGACAGGATCATGCGGCATGAATATTTCATGGTGCCCGCCTGGTATGTGCCCGAAAGCTGGCTTGCCTATTACGACATGTACGATCATGTCGAACCGCTGCCGCCATATGGCACGGGGGAACTTGACTACTGGTGGTACAACACCGAGAAGGCCGATGCGCTGAAAGCGGCGGGCGCGGTAAAGTAGCAGGGCAAAGATGGGCGCCTATATCCTTCGGCGGCTGCTGCTGGCCATTCCGACATTGTTCGGGGTCATGCTGATCAATTTCGTGCTGACCCAGTTCGTGCCGGGCGGCCCTATCGAGCAGATCATCGCCCGTCTGGAGGGCGAAGGCGACGTTTTCAAGAACATCGCTGGCAATGCCGATGCTGGTGTCGAGGCCAGTCAACAGGAAGAGCTTTACGCCGGATCGCGCGGCCTGCCGCCCGCCTTCATCAAGCAGCTTGAGGTTCAGTTCGGTTTCGACAAGCCGCCCTTGCAGCGCTTCCTGAAGATGATGGGCGATTACCTGCGCTTTGATTTCGGGAAAAGCTATTTCCGGTCCGTCTCTGTCGTTGATCTGGTCAAGGAAAAGCTGCCGGTGTCGATCACGCTCGGCCTGTGGTCCACGCTGATCGCCTATGTGATTTCCATCCCGCTCGGCATCCGCAAGGCGGTGAAGAACGGCAGCAGCTTCGATACATGGACCAGCGGCATCATCATCGCCGCCTATGCGATACCCGGCTTCCTGTTCGCGGTGATGCTGATGGTGCTGTTTGCGGGCGGATCGTACTGGCAGATTTTCCCGCTGCGCGGGCTGACATCGGACAACTGGGAAAGCCTTTCCCTGTGGGGGAAGGCCGTCGACTATCTGTGGCACATCACGCTGCCGGTGGTGGCATCGACCATCGCCAGCTTTGCCACGCTGACGCTGCTGACCAAGAACAGCTTTCTGGATGAAATCGGCAAGCAATACGTGGTGACAGCACGCGCCAAGGGGTTGAGCGAACGGCGGGTGATGTACGGCCATGTCTTCCGCAACGCCATGTTGATCGTGATCGCGGGTTTTCCGGGGCTGTTCATCTCGGTCCTGTTCGGATCGTCGCTCATCATTGAAACCATCTTCTCTCTGGATGGTCTGGGTCGACTGGGTTTCGAGGCGGCATTGCAGCGCGACTATCCCGTGGTGTTCGGCACGCTGTTTGTCTTTACCCTGGTGGGCCTTGTGATCGGCATCATATCCGACCTGATGTATGTCTGGGTCGATCCGCGCATCGATTTCGAACGGCGGGCGGGCTGATGGCGCTGTCCCCGCTGAACCAGCGCCGATGGCGCAATTTCCGCGCCAACAAACGCGCCTTCTGGTCGCTGATCCTGTTCAGCTTGCTGTTCGTCGCATCCTTGTTTGCCGAGTTCATCGCGAACGACAAGCCGATCCTGGTGCGCTACCGGGGCGAAAGCTATTTCCCGATCTATCGCTTTTACCCCGAAACGGCCTTTGGCGGCGATTTCAAGACCGAGGCAATCTACCGGGATATAGAGGTGCAGTGCCTGATAGCCACCGGCGGACTGGAAGCCTGTTGGGACGACCCCGAAGGCGTGATCGAGGATGCCGCCGATGGCGAGGTTGCGGGGGAGAAGATCGAGCAAGGCAGCATCCTGTGGCCACCGATCCGCTATTCCTACAACACGATTTCCGATCAGGGCGGGGTGGCCCCGGCACCACCCGGCAAGGTGCATATCCTTGGCACTGATGATACCGCCCGCGATGTTGCCGCGCGGATCATCTACGGGTTCCGACTGTCGATCCTGTTCACCATCATCGTGACTGTTGTCGCCTCGGTCATCGGGATCGTCGCCGGGGCGTTGCAGGGGTATTTCGGCGGCTGGCTTGATCTGATCTTTCAGCGGGTGCTGGAAATCTGGGGATCGACGCCGCAGCTTTACGTGATCATCATCCTGTTTGCCATTCTGGGCCGAAGTTTCTGGCTGCTGGTTGGCGTGACGATCCTGTTCGGCTGGCCCGCGCTGGTGGGCGTGGTGCGGGCCGAATTCCTGCGGGCGCGGAATTTCGAATATGTGCGCGCGGCCATGGCATTGGGTGTGTCGGACTGGAAGATCATGTTCCGCCACATCCTGCCCAATGCCATGGTCGCGACGCTGACCCTGCTGCCTTTCATCGTGACGGGGACCATCGGTACATTGGCGGGGCTGGATTTTCTGGGCTTCGGCCTGCCATCCAACCTGCCGTCGCTGGGGGAACTGTCCTTGCAGGCGAAGCAGAACCTGCAAGCCCCCTGGCTCGCATGGTCGGCCTTTGTCACCTATGTTCTGATGCTGTCGCTGCTGGTTTTCATCTTTGAAGGCCTGCGCGATGCCTTTGACCCGCGAAAGACGTTTCGATGACGGGGCAGAAGACAGGCGAAACTCTGCTGTCCGTGCGCGGGCTGAACGTGGGGTTCACGCAGGAAGGCCGTCACGTTCAGGCGGTCAAGGGTGTCAGCTTCGACCTGTCCAGGGGTGAAACGCTGGCCATTGTCGGCGAAAGCGGATCGGGCAAGTCGGTCACCGCGCTGGCCACGGTAAAGCTTCTGCCCCCTTCGGCAGAAGTGTCGGGTTCGGTGCTGTGGCGCGGGCAGGAAATGCTGACCAAGACCGAGCGCGAGTTGCAGAAGGTGCGCGGCAACGACATCAGTTTCATCTTTCAGGAACCGATGACCAGCCTGAACCCGCTGCACACTATTGAAAAGCAGTTGGGCGAAAGCCTTGCCCTGCATCAGGGACTGACCGGCGATGCGGCGCGGGTGCGTATCCTTGACCTGCTGGCCAAGGTCGGTATCCGCGATGCCGAAAGCCGCCTGGGCGCCTATCCGCACCAGCTTTCCGGCGGGCAGCGGCAGCGGGTGATGATCGCGATGGCGCTGGCCAACGGGCCGGAACTGCTGATCGCTGATGAACCGACCACGGCGCTGGATGTGACCATTCAGGCGCAGATTCTTGACCTGCTGGCCGATCTGAAGCGCCGCGAAGGTCTGTCGATGCTGTTCATCACCCATGATCTTGGCGTTGTCCGGCGGTTTGCCGACCGGGTTGCAGTGATGAAGGGGGGCGAGATCGTCGAAACCGGTACGGTGACTGAAATCTTTGCCGCACCAAAGCATCCCTATACCCAGCGTCTGATCGCCGCCGCACCAAAGGGTCTGCCCGACCCGGTGCGGGACGACGCCCCCGAACTGCTGCGCACCGAACATCTGCGGGTCTGGTTCCCGATCCAGAAGGGTCTGCTGAAGCGCACGGTCGGCCATGTAAAGGCCGTGAACGACGCCAGTCTGCGGGTCAGGGCCGGGGAAACCATCGGTATCGTCGGCGAAAGCGGTTCTGGCAAAACCACGCTGGCACTGGCGATCATGCGGCTGATCGCATCAGAAGGGCCGATCCTGTGGCTTGGGGACAATCTGCAGGACTGGCGGGGCAAGGCCCTGCGCAAGCTGCGACGCGACATGCAGATCGTGTTTCAGGATCCCTATGGCAGCCTGTCACCGCGCATGACCATTGAACAGATCATCGCCGAAGGCCTGGGCGTGCATGACATCGCTGACGGTCGCGACAACCGGGAACTGGTGTCGGAAATCATGGCCGAGGTCGGATTGGACCCTGCCACGATGGGCCGTTATCCGCATGAGTTTTCCGGTGGCCAGCGCCAGCGCATCGCCATCGCCCGCGCGATGATCCTGCGACCGAAGCTTGTTGTGCTGGATGAACCAACATCCGCACTGGATATGACGGTGCAGGTGCAGATCGTCGACCTGTTGCGGTCGCTTCAGAAAAAGCATGATCTGGCCTACCTGTTCATCAGTCACGATCTGCGGGTCATCCGGGCCCTGTCACATCAGGTTATGGTGATGAAGGATGGCGACATCGTCGAACAGGGCGCGGCACAGGCGGTCTTTGATGCGCCTGCTACCGATTATACCCGCAGGCTGTTGGCTGCCGCCCTTGGTGACGCGCTGCCAGGAACTGTGTAAAAGGGTGCCATGCGCATTCTTTTTGTCCATCAGAATTTCCCTGGCCAGTTTTTGCATCTGGCCCCCGCGCTTGCGAAACGCGGGCACGAGGTTCTGGCCCTGACCGACGCCTCGAACGAACGCCCCGATCTGATCCGCACGGTGCGCTATCGCCACAAACAGGAAAAGGTCGATCCCGCGGCAACGCGTCTGGGCCGCAATTTCACGACCATGGGCGATCGTGGTGTGACCGTGGCCCGTGTCTGCCTGCAACTGCGCGACAAGGAGGGCTATGTGCCCGATGTGATCTTCGGTCATTCCGGCTGGGGTGAAACACTGTTCCTGAAAGAGGTCTGGCCGAAGGCAAAGCTGATCGTCTATGCCGAATTCTATTATCGCGGCACCGGGCTGGATGTGGGCTTTGACCCGGAAATGGGCAAGGCCGGTTTCGATCAGGTGATGATCGCGCAGGCCCGGGCCGCGCATCTGGCGCAATCCGTGATTCACGCCGACGCTGCGCTGTCACCGACGCAATGGCAGGCCTCGACGCATCCCCCGCTTTTGCGGCAGTCGATCAGCGTAATTCATGATGGTGTCGATACCGCCAAGGTCGCGCCGGATACGCAGGCCAGTGTCACCCTGCCCGATGGCCGCATCCTGCGCGCGGGGGATGAGGTTCTGACCTTCGTCAACCGCAATCTTGAACCCTATCGCGGTTATCACACCTTCATGCGTGCCCTGCCCGATGTTCTGGCGGCACGACCCAATGCGCAGGTGGTGATCGTGGGTGGCGACGGCATCAGCTATGGGAATGCCCCCGCACCGGGAAAGACCTGGAAGGATATCTTTCTGGATGAAGTAAAAGGCCGGCTGGATTTGTCCCGCGTGCATTTCCTTGGCCGGGTGCCCTATCCCGCCTTCCTGTCGCTGTTGCAGGTCAGCCGCGTTCACGCCTATCTGACGGTGCCTTTCGTCTTGTCCTGGTCGATGCTGGAGGCGATGGCCGCGGGTTGTCTTGTCATCGGATCATCGACCCCGCCGGTGACAGAGGTGCTGCGCCATGGCGAAAACGGCCTGCTGGTCGATTTCTTTGATGTGGCGGGCTGGTCGGCGGTGCTGACGGATGCGCTGGCCGATCCGCAGAAATACGCCGCGTTGCGCATCGCCGCGCGTCAGACAATTGTCGACGGCTACGACCTGCACAGCGTCTGTCTGCCGAGCATGGTGGATTTTGTCGAAAGCTTCACGCCGAAGGCCTAGGGGCGGATCAGATCGCACCGCTATGGCCGGCCTTGTCCAGATCATAGGCATCGAACGTGCGGGCTATCATCCGGGTCAGCGGTCGCGCGCGGGGGGGGATCGTCAGGACAGCGCCGTTCCACGAAAGCATTTCACCAAAGGCGGTGTTGGCCTTTCTGAACCATGACCGCACCGAAGCAGGCGGAATGCCGTGCATACGCGCGATGTCATCGGCATCGCAGGTGAAATCGCACATCAGCGCTTCGATAATTCTTGCGCGTGCACGATCCTCGGCGGAAAAGACATGCCCGCGCGCGGTGGCAAACCGGCCGGCCCGGATTGCGGCGGTATATTCCGATGTGCTGGCGGCGTTCTGTGCATAGCCCTGCGGGAAGCGCGAAATCGATGACGCGCCAATACCGATCAATGCCGCAGCTGTGTCATCGGTATAGCCCTGAAAATTTCGCCTGAGCTGTCCAGTGCGGGCAGCAACAGCAAGACCATCTTCGGGCCGGGCGAAATGATCGATACCGATTTCCTCATACCCGTCCCACAGCAACAGTTCACGCGCGGTTTCGAACAGGCGCAGGCGTTCCGTCGGTGTCGGCAGGGCATCGGACGGGATCATCTGCTGGCGGCGCGACATCCAGGGCACGTGGGCATAGCCGTAAAGTGCGATGCGGTCGGGGGAAAGCGAAAGCAGCTTCTGCACCGATTCCGCCATGCGCGCCCGGCTTTGGTGCGGCAGACCAAACAGGATATCCGCATTCAGGCTGCGCACACCCCGCGCGCGGATCATTTCCGCCGCCAGACGGGTCTGATCATAGCTTTGTTCGCGGCCGATGGTTTTCTGAATCTCGGGATCGAAATCCTGCACGCCGATCGACGCGCGGTTCATTCCCGCCGCGGCCAGCGCGTCAAGACGCGGCTCGTCAATCTCGTTCGGATCGATCTCGACCGAAAACTCGCCCGCTGCCGCCAGTGGCACAACAGCCAGAATCGCCTGTGCCAGTCGGGCGATAAGGTCCGGTGGCAGCAGGGTTGGTGTGCCGCCACCCCAGTGCAGGCGCGACAACGTGACGCCGGGCGGCAGATGCCGGGCCAGCAGCGCAATTTCCCGGTGCAGCGTTTCGACATAGGCGCGCACGGGATCGTCGCTTTGCGTGCCCTGCGTGCGGCAGGCGCAGAACCAGCAGAGCCGCCGGCAGAACGGAACATGCAGATATAAAGAGATTTCTGCCCCTGCCGGGATGCCGCCAAGCCATTCGCCGAAGCGGTCCGGTGTCACCCCGCCTGCGAAATGCGGGGCTGTGGGATAGCTGGTATAGCGCGGCACACGCGCATCAAACAGGCCGAAGCGGGCAAGTTGCGATTCCGTTTCCATTCCCATAGTTTCAGGCAGGTAAGGGGCGAAAGCCTTGATGCAAATCAATCCGGGTAGGAAGGCACGATGGCCATGGCTGTGCCGGTTTTTGACGTTGCGCGCCCGCAATGCTCCGCCTGCCAGATCCGGCACCGGGCGGTCTGCGCGCGTTGCGATGATGACGAATTGCGTCGCCTGGACGAAATCAAGTTTTATCGCAGTTATCAGGCCGGTCAGACGGTGATCTGGTCGGGCGACCGTATGGATTTCGTGGCCTCGGTCGTTACAGGGATCGCCACGCTGACCCAGACGATGGAGGACGGCCGCAGGCAGATGGTCGGCCTGCTGCTGCCATCGGACTTTGTGGGCAGGCCGGGGCGGGCAAATGCGCCCTTCGATGTCGTGGCGACGACTGATCTGGTGATGTGCTGCTTCCGCAAGCAACCCTTCGAAGACATGATGGCCCGGACGCCCCATATCGCGCAGCGGCTGCTGGAAATGACGCTGGACGAGCTGGACGCTGCGCGGGAATGGATGCTGCTTCTGGGCCGCAAGACCGCCCGGGAAAAGATTGCCAGCCTGCTGGCGATCATCGCCCGCCGGGATGCTTCGCTGAACCTTTCGACGGCACGGGGCAAGATCAGCTTTGAACTGCCGCTGACGCGGGAAGCGATGGCCGACTACCTGGGCCTTACGCTGGAAACCGTCAGCCGCCAGATATCCGCGCTGAAGAAGGAAGGCGTGATCACGCTGACCGGAAACCGCAGTGTGACTGTGCCCGATTTTGATCGGCTGCTGGAAGAAGCGGGCGACGACAGTGACGGCGGGTTTGTGGATTGAACGCGCCTAGTGCGCCATCAGCACCGGCACCTGCGCGGTTTCCAGCATGTCGCGTGTGGCGCCGCCAAGGATCATCTCGCGAAGGCGCGAATGGCTGTAGGCGCCCATGACCAGCAGGTCGGCGTTGGTTTCGCGGATATGGCGCGACAGGACTTCGCCCACGGTGGGCAGGCTTTTGGCCAGAACTGACACTTCTCC
>JBOFCO010000206.1:0-1369 GCA_051646105.1 Paracoccaceae bacterium | reverse complement strand
TTCGACCACCTCGAAAACCCTGCCCGTGGGGCTTCTGGACTTCACGGCGCAATTCACAATCGACTGGGCAGGCATGTGCGCCATGGCGGTGATCATCATCATCCCGGCCCTGATCCTGACTTTTATCGTGCAGAAACATCTGATTGCCGGGCTGACCTTCGGCGGCGTGAAAGGATAAGACGTGGCGGATATCACGCTGGAAAAAGTGGTCAAGAAATACGGCGCCCTGGGCGTGGTTCACGGCATCGATCTGGAAATCGCCCATCAGGAATTCGTGGTGTTGGTCGGGCCTTCGGGCTGCGGCAAGTCCACCACCTTGCGGATGATCGCGGGGCTTGAGGATATCACCGGCGGCCTGGTCAAGATCGGCGGTCAGGTGGTGAACGACCTGCCACCGCGCAAGCGCAACATCTCGATGGTGTTCCAGAACTACGCGCTTTATCCGCACATGAACGTGCGCGACAATCTGGGCTTTGGCCTGAAGATCGCCGGACAATCGCCGGATGAAATTTCCAGGCGGGTGGCAGAAGCTGCCGACATTCTGGGGCTGGTGCCCTTGTTGGACCGCACCCCGGCCGAATTGTCCGGCGGTCAGCGCCAGCGCGTTGCCATGGGCCGCGCCATCGTGCGCAACCCGGACGCCTTCTTGTTCGACGAACCGCTGTCGAACCTTGACGCCAAGCTGCGCGGCCAGATGCGGGCCGAGATCAAGAAGCTGCACCGACAGGTCAAGACCACGGTGGTTTATGTCACCCACGATCAGGTCGAGGCGATGACATTGGCCGACCGGATCGTGGTGATGAAAGACGGCCATATCGAACAGGTCGGAACCCCGATGGAAGTGTTCAACCATCCCGTCACCACCTTTGTCGCCACCTTCATCGGCTCGCCGCCGATGAACCTTTTGCCCGGCACCATTGCGGGCCAGACCGTGCGACTGGCCGATGGCACCGAGGTTCCCGTCCCCGACCGGCTGCGCGCCTATGTGCGTGACGGCATGGCGGTGAAACTGGGCATCCGGCCGGATGACATTTCGCCGGTCGGCCACGGGTTGTCGCAGGATGGCCCCGGTGCCGAAGTGTCCTTGACGGTCGATCTGGCCGAGCCCTTGGGCATGGAAAGCCTGATCTACACCCGGCTGGCGGGGCAGGAGGTGCAGGCCAAACTGTACGGACCGCGCATCGTCGCCCCGGGCGAGGTGCTGACCTTCCGGCTGGCGCTGGACCGCGCCCATCTTTTCGATGCGGCCAGCGGCAAATCGGTTCGGGTGCAGTAAGATGGCCAAGATCACCCGCGTCGAAATCAGCATGGTTGATCTGGTGCCACCGGTAAGGCGCACCGATGCCATCCAGTCCTTTGTCTGTCAGGA
>JBOFCO010000240.1:0-3503 GCA_051646105.1 Paracoccaceae bacterium | reverse complement strand
TTGGCACTGGAACGCCTGCGCCTGACCGAGGACCTTGCCGCCACCGAACTCGCGGCGGAAACGGAGCGGCTTCGCACGGCCCTTTTGAACTCGGTCAGCCATGACCTGCGCACGCCGCTTGTCACCATCATCGGCGCGGCGGGCAGTCTGGCGGAGATCGAGTTGCCATCGGCTGCACGCAAGGATCTGGCAGAGAACATACGCGAGGAGGGCGAACGGCTGGACCGTTACGTGCAGAATCTTCTCGATATGACCCGGCTTGGCCATGGCGCGCTGAAAGCGCGCCTGGTTCCGCTGGACCTCGCCGAGCTGGTCGGCAGCGCGCGGCAGCGGATGCGGCGTGTGCTGCGCGGGCATGGGTTGCGGGTGGACCTGCCTGCTGCGCTGCCGCCGGTGCTGGCGGACGGTGTGCTGCTGGAGCAGGTGTTTGTAAACATCTTGGACAACGCCGCCAAATATGCGCCCGCCGGGTCGGAAATCCTGATCTCGGGCCATGCATCGGGCGGGCGCGTTGAACTTTCCGTCGCCGACCACGGCCCCGGCATTCCCGTTGCCGATCAGTCGCGCGTCTTCGACATGTTCTACCGGGTCGCGGGCGGGGACCGGCAGCGTGCGGGCACCGGCCTTGGCCTTGCGATCTGCAAGGGTCTGACCGAAGCCATGGGGGGCACCATCCGGGCCGAGACGGGCTGGCCGGATGGCAGCGGCACCCGCATCGTGCTATCGCTGGCCGCTCACACGCCCGAGAGCACGGCATGACCGCACGCGTTCTTGTCATTGACGATGAAGCCCCGATCCGCCGGTTTCTGCGCGTGGCGCTGGAGGCGGAAGGGCATGCGGTGGTCGAGGCCGCAACGGCCCGCGAGGGCATTGCTGCGGCGGCGCGCGAAAATCCGGGGCTGGTGGTGCTGGACCTTGGCCTGCCGGATGCGGATGGCCTGACCGTTCTGCGCGAGATCCGCGGGTGGAGCCAGCTTCCGGTGCTGATCCTGTCAGTCCGGACCGATGAGGCGGGCAAGGTCGCGGCGCTGGATGCCGGTGCCCAGGATTATGTGGTCAAGCCCTTTGGGATGAAGGAATTTCTGGCCCGCATCCGTGGCCTTTTGCGGGACCGCGCGCCCGAGAACGCGGCACCCGCCAGCATCCGGATCGGGCCGCTTGCGATCGACGCGGTCGGCCACAGTGCGGCGCTGGATGGCCAGCCCCTGCACCTGACGCGCCGGGAGTTCGATCTTCTCTGGATGCTTGCCAGCCACCGCGGGCGGCTGGTGACGCAAGCCATGATCCTGAAGGCGCTGTGGGGTCCGGCTCATGTGCAGGACAGCCAGTATCTCCGCGTTTTCATCCGTCAGCTGCGCCAGAAGCTGGGCGACGATGCGAGCAACCCGCGCTTTCTGTTTACGGAACCCGGTGTGGGTTATCGGATGTCAGATGAGTAGGGCAGCGTGACGGCCACGCGTGGTTTGCGCGTTGTTTACCGGGCAGATGCGGCAGCGCGTTGAAAAAGCACGATGATATGCATCACCGGGGGACTTCGGCCCTTGGCCCCGCTCACGGCGCGGGTTAGGGTCTCTTTCTGCTGAAGCCGAGGATTCCATGCCATCCATCGTTTCTGTCCGAAACCTCACCAAAACCTACAATTCCGGCTTTGAGGCGCTGAAGTCGGTCAATCTGGAAATCGAGGAAGGCGAGATCATTGCCCTTCTCGGGCCCAATGGTGCGGGCAAGACGACGCTGATTTCAACCATCTGCGGCATCGTGCAGCCGACATCGGGCAGCGTCACCGTGGGCGGGCATGATGTCGTGCGTGACTTCCGGGCTGCGCGTGATCTGATCGGGCTTGTACCGCAGGAGATCACGCTGGAACCATTCGAGAAGGTTTTCAACGCGGTCAGCTTTTCGCGCGGGCTGTTCGGCAAGGCACCTGATCCGGCCTATGTCGAAAAGGTGCTGCGGCAGCTGTCGCTGTGGGACAAGAAGGACAGCACGATCCAACCGCTGTCGGGCGGCATGAAGCGGCGGGTGCTGATCGCCAAGGCTTTGGCGCATGCGCCGCGGGTGCTGTTCCTTGACGAGCCGTCGGCGGGGGTGGATGTGGAGTTGAGGAAAGACATGTGGGCGGTGGTCAATGATCTGCGGGCGCAGGGCGTGACGATCATCCTGACCACGCATTACATCGAAGAGGCCGAGGCGATTGCCGACCGGGTGGGCGTCATCAACAAGGGCGAAATTCTGCTGGTCGAGGACAAAGCCGCACTGATGCAGCGGATGGGCCAGAAACAGCTGCATGTCGAATTGGCCGAGCCGCTGACTGCGGTGCCGGCGGCGCTGGGCGGCTATGCGCTGGAACTGGGGCCGGAGGGGCGGAGCCTGATCTACACCTACGACACCAAGGGCGAGCGGACAGGCATCGTCACGCTTCTGGGCGATCTGCGGGCAGCCGGGCTGCAGATGACCGACCTTGCAACACGGCAGAGCAGCCTTGAGGACATCTTTGTCGGGCTGGTCAGGGGGCAGGCATGAACTTTCAGGCGATACGCGTGATCTTTCAGCGGGAAATGGCGCGGTTCTACCGCACCATCATGGAATCGCTGATTTCTCCGGTCATCTCGACCTCGCTTTATTTCGTGGTGTTTGGCGCCGCTATCGGCAGCCGGATCGAGACGGTGGACGGGGTGAGCTATGGCGCGTTCATCGTGCCGGGCCTCATCATGCTGACGGTCGTCACGCAATCGGTGTCGAACGCATCCTTCGCAATCCATTTTCCGAAATTCATCGGGTCGATCTATGAGCTTCTGTCGGCCCCGGTCAGCTACGTGGAGATTGTGATCGGCTATGTCGGCGCGGCGGCGGTAAAGTCGGTGCTGATCGGGCTGGTGATCCTCGCGACGGCATACCTGTTCGTCGATCTGCCGATCGCGCATCCTTTCGCGATGTTTCTGCTGCTGGCTGTGACGAGCTTCAGCTTTTCGCTCTTCGGCTTTATCATCGGCATCTGGGCCAAGGATTTTCAGCAGCTGCAGCTGATCCCGCTTCTGGTGCTGACGCCGCTGATCTTTCTGGGTGGCAGCTTCTATAGCGTGGACATGCTGCCGGGCATCTGGCGCACCATCGCGCTGTTCAATCCGGTGGTATATCTGATGTCAGTTTTCCGCTGGTCGTTCTTTGATACAGCGGATGTGCCGGTGGCGGTAAGCCTGCTGGCGATTGCGCTTTTCACGGCGCTTTGCCTTGCGGCTGTCTGGTGGATTTTCCGGACCGGCTGGCGCATCAGGCAGTGAGTGCGTGATGCCCTTCGCGGCGGCGCTGTGTATCTGCCGCCGGTCCGGCCTGCGTATGGGAAGCTCTGCGTCATATTCTCCCGGAACTGCATTCTTTGCGCATGCGTCAACTCCGTTTCGGGGGGCCTGTGCAGAGCGGTTGAATGCATGATTTGACGTGCCACCGCGATGTCGGCATGGTGCCGGAAACTGGCCAGATGCTGGCCGAAGGACAGGAACAAT
>JBOFCO010000032.1:0-4109 GCA_051646105.1 Paracoccaceae bacterium | reverse complement strand
GCAAAGCGACAGCGATCAAGTTCCAATCATCTTGGCAAGTGTCAGCAGCGCCGAAAACAACCTTCTCGCCAGTTTTGCAATTATTTTGTGACTGACGCATTCTTCCGTCGCGCAGGCCACAGAGACCTTGTGCTGTATTCAGCGGCCGGCGACCCGGCTTTGTGCGCACCTAACCCGATGACCTCGTTCCCAGCGAGATGAATGCTTGTTTTCTGAATGAATTTGTCACCACGTAGCGGGCGAAGGGTGGGTTATGATGAATTCTGCACAACAAGACATCTCGACCATGCCCTCGGTGTTTTTTGCTGCGATCAGAGCGTTCTCTGCGGCGGTTGTCATGGGGTCCATGGCCGTGACATTCGCCCTGTCCTTCGCAGCAATCCTCTATGCCGGGCCGCTCGCGCCATTCCTGAGCCAGGGGATCGGGCTGGTCCTGATTGGCACGATTGTCATGGCCCTGATCGGGCCGCTGACAATGTCCTATCGCGGCACGCTGATCCAGCCACAGGATGTGAGCACGATCTTCCTTTCGCTGAGTGCAGCGTCGATCGCGGCCACGCCCGGCATCAGCGGGGCGTCCGCCTTTTCCACCGTCGTCGTGCTGGTGGGTGTGGCGTCCATTGCGACAGGTCTGGCGGCCTATGGCATGGGCCGGATGAAACTGGGCTACCTTGTGCGTTTCATTCCCTTTCCGGTGATCAGCGGGTTTCTTGCGGCGTCCGGCGCGCTGCTGGTGCGGGGGGCGTTCGATATGGTTGCGCCCGGCGTCGGCGGGCTGGATGGACTGCTGGCAAAGTGGCCGCTCTGGCTGCCCTGGCTGGCGGTGGCGATTGCAATCACGCTGGTTGCGCGGATGTTCTCAAGCTCCATGACAATCCCGGCGGCGCTGGTGCTGTCGCTGGGCGGCTTTTACGTCGTTACTGCGGCAATGGGCCTCGATTTTGCGGCAATGGAGGGGGCGGGGCTGCTGCTTGGGCCGTTTCAGACCAATTCCTTTGCAGGCGCGCTGACGCCTGATCTTGTCTCCGACGTGCACTGGCAGGCATTACTTGCCCAATTGCCCGCGATTGCCGCGATTATCGTCATCTCGCTTATCGGCACGCTCCTCAATGCCTCGGGGCTGGAGCTTGCCATCGAGCGGGAGATCGACTTTGAGCGTGATCTGAAAGGCGTGGGGATCGCGAATATCGCCGCTGGCCTCTTTGGCGGTCTGCCCGGCTATAACCTTTTGTCAGAAACCCTGCTGGCCCGCCGCTTTGGCATTGTCGGGGTTGCGACCGGGGTTGGCGTGGCCGCGACGGCGGCGCTTGTACTGTTCCTTGGCGGCGGGATGCTGGCCTTTCTGCCGGTCGGCCTGTTTGCCGTGGTCATCTGGTATCTGGGATTCGATCTGCTGCTGACCGGCATCCGCGACCACGGCATGCTGATGCCGCGCGCGGAACTCGTCATCGTTCTGGCAATGCCGGTGATTGCGCTGGTGTTCGGGTTCATGCCGGCGGTTGGTTTCGGCATCACCATGGCTGTACTGCTGTTTGTCATCGCCTATTCCGGTGTCGATGTCACACGGCTCGGCACAACGGCAGCAAACTTTCATGCAAGGGTGGAACGCTCGCCTGCGGACCATGCCCGGCTGGCCGAGCTTGGCAGCTGCACCCGCATCTATGTGCTGGACGGCTTTGTGTTCTTCGGATCGGCCAGCAGACTGGTTGACCGCATCCAGCGGCAGCTTGGCGGAACGCCGGGTCTGCGCTTTGCAGTCATTGATCTGAAGAACGTGGTGGGCCTCGACATGTCAGCCTGGGAGTCGTTCGAGCGGCTGGGGCGAAGCTGCGGCCAGCTTGGGATAGAGCTGATTGTGACCGGTCTCTGCCCGAAACTGAAAGCGCGGTTCGGACGGTTGAACCATAAGGATCGCATGCACTTTCGGTTGGCTGATGAACTTGACGACGTCCTGGTGGAGATCGAACAGGGCCTTCTTGATGGCACGCGCGACGCCGAAAGCGCGGATGGTGCGTTCCAGCTTGACGCCGAAATGGAAACCCTTCTGCGAAGATACGGGTCGGAAGTGGAACTGGCGGCGGGTGAGGAGCTTCTGGTGGAGGGCGCGCAGTCCGACCACATGCTTTTCCTGCTGCGCGGCCGTCTCTGCGCCACGGTCACTGACCGCAAACAGACCCGGCGCGTGATCAGCCGTTT
Source organism: Paracoccaceae bacterium (assembly GCA_051646105.1). GTDB lineage: Bacteria > Pseudomonadota > Alphaproteobacteria > Rhodobacterales > Rhodobacteraceae > JBOFCO01. The sequence goes on along the minus strand of JBOFCO010000032.1, from coordinate 1,913 downwards.
CCTTCCCGGCGCCATTGTCGGCGAGATCGCCCACTATGCCGGGGGCAGCCGCACGGCGACGATCACCGCCGAAACCGAAGCAACGGTCGTGCGCCTCGATGCGGCGGCACTGGCGCAGGTGGAGCTTGATGATCCGCAGGCCGCAGCGCGGTTTCACAAGACGCTGGCGACGGTTCTGGCCCGCCGCCTGATGACAACGACGCGCCTATTGAACGACATGGGGCTTTAGGCGCTGGCGATGGACCATATCCGGGGGCGGCTGATGCCAAGCCGGGCCAAAAGCGCGGGCCAGCCGGGACCGGCGTAGTCTTTTGGCAGACACCCGGTTTCGTCCAGCCGGAACAGCGCCTGCGCCTGATTGTAGTACATCCCAGGCTCTGCTGCCGCAGCAGCCGAGGCAAGCCAGTGCGATGCCGCAGCGGCCTTGTCGCCACGATACCAGGCGGCATCCCCGGCGGCGAGACCAGCCGAAGGTTTGCCTGCGCGATACTGTCTGGCCATCTGCTTTCCGTATCTGGCAACGGTGGCGCTGTGCGAAAGGAGGGCTTTTTGCCCCGTCCTGTGCCAGAGATTCCAGACCGCATCGCACATGAAACTGACGTTCTGCACCATATAGACCTGCGGACGGTTCATCCCCCTTATGACGGCGATGGCATCGTCAAGCCCGGCCTGCGCCCGGACAACATCACCATCCACCAGCGCCAGAAGCGCCCGCGCATAGCCGTCCACCACGTTTGAATTGTCGTTCGTGTCACCCTTTTTCTTGGGGTCTGTCAGGATGCCGTGCAGGATCGCGCTGTCTTCGCGGGCCTCGTCGATGCGGTTCAGGCACAGCAGATCACGCAGCCTGCCGTTGTGCGACCAGGCAATCGAATGGCTGATGTCCCGGTCACGCGCAGCGGCAAGGGTGGCGTCACTGCAGGCCATCGCCTGTTCAAACCAGCCTTCGACCCGCTTGAGGTTCCCCAGCGAAGACATGGATGTTTCCCAATTTTTCCGCTCTCCGCACAACTCAGCGGTCTTCATCGACCGGTGAAAATGCGCTTCGCCGGTCTCCCAGCCGCATTTGCCCATCTCGAACACGCCGGAGGCCATGTAGACCCATGAAATCGTCGGCAGATCCTGTAGTCTTTCGGCAATGTCGATGGATTCCGCCTGCAGGCCGTTGCCGTCGAGTGCCCAGGGCAGCGCGCGCGAAATCAGGGCCATGCCCATGTAAATCTTGGCCAAAGTCGTGCTGTCCCCGCCGCCGTTGCGGGCAAGGTTGACGCCGCGCAGCACCTCGGCCAGCGAGAACGGCACCTTGTTCAGCTCATAATGGATTTCGGACAGCGTCATGTTGATCTCGGCTGCGGCGATCATCGGGTCGCGCACATCAGCCGGGCGCGGGCTGCGATGCGGGCGCAGGCGGTATCCGGCATAGCCGCCAAGTGCAGTGAAAAGGGCCGCGCGGGTGGACCGGGGAGGGGCGCAATCCAGGAGGCGGGCACTTTCAAACAGGAAGTCCGCAGCACGCTGGTAGTGCCCCAGCGCCTTCAGCGCATCGGCGATCTTGTGGTTCCAATGGCCGCGCGTCACCTTGCCTGCAAGCTGCGGCTGCTTTTCCACGATGCGCAGGGCACGGGTGAGGAAATCCACGACCTCGGCATTGTTATAGCCTGACCGTGCACTTTCCGCCGCACGCGACAGGAAATCGACTGCCCGCGCATGCATGTCGGCCTGTTCGCAATGGTGCGCCAGCAGGGCAAGCGAGGCGGCGGGATAGCCTTCTGCAGCGGCGCGGCTGTCCAGCAGTTCCGCTGTTCTGGCATGCAGACCACGCCGCTGATCACTGACCAGCAGCCTGTAGGCCGCATCGCCGATGATGGCGTGATGAAAGCGGTACCTGCCACTGCCCGCATCGACCGGCTCCA
>JBOFCO010000216.1:0-20896 GCA_051646105.1 Paracoccaceae bacterium | reverse complement strand
CGAAGCCATCACGGCGATGCCCAGGCCGACGATCGCGGCGGTCAGCACGACCCAGTCAACGGTCACGGCACCGGATTCGTCGTTGTGGAAGTTTTTCACGAGAGCGAAGAGTTTCATTGCAGTCTCCAGGTATAAGGTTTTCACGCCGGCGCAGGTTGTTGTTCCATCGTCGCCTTGACCCTGTGTATGGTGGGTGACTGTGGCGAAAACTTGTAACCTTAAGGATTTATTAGGGGATTTCCTCCGGATTTTTCATGAAGACAGGTGTTTCCGCGAACGTTCGCTGCAAAAGTGGGTGTTTGCTATCGGTAAAATCAACAATCGCCTGACAGGTCGTGCCGCAGCAGATTGCCAATCCCATCAACACCGAATCCCCCTTGTGCGTGGAGCGAACCGCAGCGGAGGGCGCTCAGATATTCTGGAATATGTGGCCGATACGGGCGGGTCATTCCGCGCCAAAACAGCGGGTCCAATGGGCCTGCGAAGCCCGGCGAGAGGCAGCCGGAAAAGACGAAGCCGCGCCTGAGGGAAAGGCGCGGCCCGCAAAATGCCTGCTGTGCAGTCAGGGCGCGATCAGTAGGTCGCGATGGTCTGCGCCGAAAGCTGGCTGGAAATCTTGTTGGAAAGGGATTTCACACCACCACCGATCGAGGCCAGCACCGCGATGCCAAGACCGACAATCGCGGCGGTCAGCACGACCCAGTCAACGGTCACCGCACCGGAGTCATCGGAACGGAAGGATTGGATCATGTCAAAAAGCCGCATCGTGAAGTCCTCCGATAGATACGAACAGGGTGGACCGGATGCGCGGGAACAACGTCAGACGCAGCCCCCGCGCGTCGGTGTGCGACCATTTGGGGGTTCAATCGTGGCAAGAATACGGCGATGCGGCGGCATTTTTCGTATGTGATGCGCTTTCCCGGGTGGCACAGGCTGCGTCGCCTGGCCCAAGGACAGGTCTGTTGCCGCGCTGCAATAGTTGCCGACGATGCGTCCGGCGGCTCGCGCAGAAGTGGCAATCCGGGCGGATGTTTGCCAGACAATGCGGAAAACCAACAAGAGCAGGACCGCGAATGCGGCGCAGGCAACTGGCGATCATCCTTGGGCTGGCAATGCTGGCCTGCCCGGCCGTGGCGGAAAGCGACGGGTCGGCTATTCCTGATTTCACCTTCAAGCGGGTGAAGGTCGGTGACGCCACGTCCGGCATATCGGGTGGCAATGCCGGTAAAAGGCATCTGGTGCAGATCGATCCGGCAGAGCAGGCTGCCTATATCGCCGCACGTCCAAAACCATCCGGCAAGGACTGGACCCCGCCACCCGGCAGCATCCCGGACCTGCCCGCCGATGATGTGGCAACGGGTGCCGAGGCTGCGGCAAAGCCGAAGGCAGCCGAAGATGCCGCCTATGCCTGGTTCTGGGAGGAGGTTCCTGTCGGTATCGCCGATGGGGCGGGCCGCTTCCCGCAGGCCGTTGCCGCACTTGGCAAGGGCCCCGAGGGGCGCAACGTTCTGGCGCCACGCGTGCAGTTCATGCAGGATCTGGCGCAGACACATGGTGACGATATCCTTGCGGCAACCGTCGGCACCGATGTTTCCCCCGCACTGGTGCTTGCGGTGATCGGCATCGAATCCGCCGGGCGTGTCGATGCCCTGTCGTCGGCGGGGGCCGAAGGGCTGATGCAGCTTATCCCGGCGACGGCGGAACGGTTCGGCGTGAAGGACAGCGGCGACGCCGGCGACAACATCAAGGGTGGGGTCGCCTATCTGGACTGGCTGATGAACGAGTTCGACGGTGATCCCGTTATGGTTCTGGCGGCCTATAATGCCGGTGAAAATGCCGTAAAGGGGAATTCGGGCGTTCCGCCCTTTGCCGAAACCCGCGACTATGTTCCCAAGGTGCTTGCGGCCTGGACAGTGGCACGGGGGCTTTGCGTGACGCCACCCGAGCTGGTGTCGGATGGTTGCGTGTTCGCGGTCAAGGGGGCCGGCTGATGGTTCAGGTGAAGCCGCTGGTGCTGGATGTCGACGGCACCTTTCTGAAAACCGACATGCTGCTGGAGTGCCTTTGGGCAGGTCTGGGGCGTTCGCCGGTGGCGGTCATGTCCGCGGTCTGGACCCATCGCGGCAATCTGGCCCTGTTGAAACGCGAACTGGCACGCATCGCGCCATTGAGAACGGATCTGCTGCCGGTCAATCCGGATATGGTGAACCTGGCGCGCGAGGGCCGCGCCGCCGGGCGCGAGATCGTGCTTGCCTCTGCCTCGGATGAAAGCCTGGTGCGGCGCTTGTCGGAAGATCATGCCTTCGGCCCCCGCATCTTTGCATCCGACGGCGTCACGAACCTGAAGGGGGAGGCAAAGGCCGACGCGCTGGTCGCCGCCTATGGCGAGCATGGTTTCGACTATGCCGGTAATTCCGGCGTGGACCGCGCTGTCTGGGACAAGGCGGAAAACGCGCTGATCGTCGGGCACATGCCGGCGGTGGCCCGGGCGCTGGCCGCAAACGGCCGCAGTGTCAGCGAATATCCCGCCCGTCACAGATGGAGCGAGCTGTTGCGCGCCCTGCGGCCGCATCAATGGGTCAAGAACGTTCTGCTGATCCTGCCGCTCATTGCCTCGCACCGCTTCGATCTGGCGACGCTGATCCCGATCCTGTGGGGTATCGTGGCGTTTTCGGCGGCGGCTTCGTCGATCTATATCGTCAACGACCTGCTGGATCTGGAGGCCGACCGCCTGCATCCTACAAAGTGCCGGAGGCCCTTTGCCGCCGGGACCGTGCCCTTGTCGGTGGGCATGTTCACCGGGTTGGGGCTGGGGCTGTTCGCGCTTGGCCTTGCCGCCTGGCTGAACCCGGCCTTCCTGGCGGTTATCGTGCTCTATATGGTGCTTTCGCTGGCCTATTCGCTGAAACTCAAGCGCATGCGCTGGGTCGATGTGGCGACGCTCGCCTCGCTTTACACCATCCGAGTGATCGCTGGTGCGGCTGCGGGGCAGGTGGTTGTATCGGTTTATATGCTGATCTTCATTTTCCCGATCTTCATCACACTGGGCTGTGTCAAACGGCTGACGGAACTGACGCTGGCGAAATCCGACGAACGGTTGCCGGGGCGCGGCTATGGCCGGGCCGACCGCAGCGACCTGCTGAACGTGGCGGGGCTGGGCGTATTCGGGGCGCTCCTTATCTTTCTGCTCTACAGCTTTTCCGATCAGGGGCGGGAGCTTTATCCGACGCAGTGGATTCTGTGGGTGGCAATGCTGCCCATGGCGCTGTGGCTGATCCGTATGGTGGTTCTGGGCTACAACGGGCGGCAGGACTATGACCCGATCGTCTTCGCCATGCGGGACAAGTTCGGTATCGGCATCCTGATGATTACGCTCAGCCTGATGTTCTGGGCCGCCGGTCTTTGGGCCGAATGGTTTTCCTGAATAAGGGTCCGGGGGCTGGGGCCCCCGGAACCCTGCCGAATACTTGGGCCGGACTGAAAACGCGGTTGCGTGTTCCTGTTAGACCTTCAGCTTCTTGAAGATCGGCTCGGGAACCGAGCGGATGATCAGCATGATCCAGCGCCAGAAGAACGGCGTATAGATGACGTTGCGGCGTTTGTCGGCGGCCTTCAACAGGTCGCGCGCGACATCCTCGGGGCTGGCGACCAGGAACATGCCGGGCAGGCCCCATGTCATCGCCGTATCGACAAATCCCGGTTTCACCGTGACCACATGGCAGCCTGACCGGCCAAGCCGGTTGCGCAGGCCGGACAGATAGGTGTGAAAGCCCGCCTTGGCAGCACCATAGACATAATTTCCCAATCGTCCCCGGTCACCCGCGACTGATCCTACGCCGATAATCGTGCCACTGCCGCGCGCCTCCATCAGCGGGGCAAGGGATTGCAGGAACCGGGCGGGACCGGTGAAACTGTCGGTCACTGTGCCGTCAATCAGGGCCGGGTGGGCGTCGATCTCGGCCTGGGGCGGCATGGAGCCGACGAATACGGCGGCGGACAGCGTCCCTTCCATCCCCGCCATGCGGTCCAGGATCGCCGCAAAACCGGACGGGTCGCGCGCATCAAAGCGGGCGGTTTCGGCTAGCGGCGCACCGCGCATCCGGCAGTCAGCGGCGGTTGCTTCCAGATCGGCCATGTCCCGCCCGGCGAGGATAAGGTTGTGGCCGCGCGCTGCAACAGCCCGTGCAAAGCCTTTGGCCATGGAAGAGGTCGCCCCCAGGACAATCCAGGTTTCGGTCATCTTACAGGCTCCTCAGATCAAGGCGGCGGATCAGGTCGGTGGCAAGGCTGCCCGAAGGGTCGGCCTCCTGCGCCAGCGCGGCCCAGCGTTTGCGTTCGGGATACATCGCCTTCATCTGCTGGGCAGAGGCGAGGGAATCCTTGGCCAGATAGATGCGGCCGCCTTGCGCTGCGGTCATCGCGATCAATTCGCCCACCAGCGGGGCGACGCCGGGCCGGTTGGGGAAATCGACCGCCAAAGTGTAGCCTTCCATCGGGAAGGACATCATGCCACCCGCACCGGATCCCATGCGTTTAAGCACAGCCAACGGAGAGGCAAGGCCGGAATTTGCGATGCGCTCCACCATGGTCTTCAGCACAGGTGCCGCGCCGACGGGCACGACACACTGGAACTGGTGAAAGCCGCGCTTGCCATAAAGCTTGTTCCAGTCGCGGATGCGGTCGAGCGGGAAAAAGAAGTCGCTGATTGGCTTGACTGAAGTGCGGCCCGTTTCAGGAACGCGGCGATAATAGGCGTTGTTGAAGGCGCGTACGATAGGGGCCGAAAGCGCAAAGCCCGGTGCATCGAAGGGAACGGCGCGGCCCTTGCCCCGTTTCGGGATCAGGCCCGACCCGGTTTCGCCTTCTTCCAATATGCCGCGGCCAAGCGCATCTCCCTTGGCCGTCGCGTCAATCCAGCCCACCGTATAGGTGGCGGTCGAAGCGTCGAGCAAAGACAGGAACTCATCGAATCCTTCGACCCTGCGTTCGGTGACCATCATCAGGTCGCCCTTGCACGGGGTCAGGCGCAGGGTGGCGCGCAGGATCACGCCTGTCTGGCCCAGACCACCGACCGTGGCGCGGAAAAGATCGGTGCCCTCTGCCACCTTCTTTTCGCCTTTGGCTGTGGTCAGCACGATTTCCGCGACATGCTGGCCGAAGCTGCCTGCGTGATGGTGGTTCTTGCCGTGCACGTCATTGGCGATGCAGCCGCCCACGGTGGCAAAGCCGGTGCCTGGCATCACGGCGGGCAGCCAGCCCTTTGCCCCGAAGGCGCGGGCAATATCGCCGACCTGACAGCCTGCCTCAACCTCAAGCAGGCCGGTGGCGGGATCAAAGGAGAGCATACGGTCAAGTCTTGTCATGTCGATGGCGCGACCGGCGCTGTTCAGGCAGGCATCGCCATAGCTGCGGCACATGCCGATCGCTGGCACGGGTGTTTCGGCCAGGATATTGGCAACGGCGCCAGCGCGCTCTGGCCGGGCAATTTCGCCGCGCGCTTTGAGCGCCCGGCCCCAGCCGGCATATTCAACCGATTTCCACACGATGTTGACCTTTACGAGAGAGGGATTCGGCCAGCGGGAACACCGCGAGGCCAAGAAGCAGCGCGAACCAAAGCGTGGTCACGCGGATGATGGCTGTGGCAGGCAGGGCAACGGCCAGGGGCACGCCCTCCATCCCCAGCAAGGCGATCATGGCGGCTTCGGCACCGCCAAGACCACCTGGCGCGCCCGTCAGCCCGCCTGCAAGCGTCGCGAAGATGAAGATGGCTGCGGCCTTGGCAAGGCCGATATCGGCACCCATCCATGTCAGCAGCAGATGGAAAGAATATGCTTCCGCCAGCCAGCCCGCAATGCCAAGCGCCAGCGCGCCTGCAAGCGCCGGACCGCCGGAAAAAACCGAAAGCGCCCGCACGGCGCGGCGGACGCGGGCGAACAGGCGCGGCCAACGGTTCAGGATGCGATAGGCCAGTGTCACCGCCCAGGACAAAAGCGCGGGGCGCGTGGCGACGACCGCCGCCAGCAACGCCAGCAGGGCCACCGGCAGCGCGCCGGCAAGCCCGCCTGTGGCCAGCACCGCCGATGCGGCCAGGATCAGCGCCATGGCGGCAAGGTCTGAGGCGCGGTCGACCAGCATCAGGGGGGCGGTGCGTTCAAAGCTCCACCCCGTTTCGCGGCCGATCCAGCGCATTCGCACCAGTTCGCCAAGACGGCCGGGTGTCACGCTCATCGCGAAGCCACCAAGGAAATGCCGCAGGTTCTGGGACAGGGCAGTGCCCAGTCCGATCAATCGGGCGAACAGATGCCAGCGCAGACCCCGCAGCAGGTAATTCAGCAATGACAAGGCCAGAAGCGCGAAGACCTGCGGCGGGCCCAGACGGCTGACCTGTTCCCATGTTTCATGCCATCCGGTGGCAGCCGCCATGCCGATGATGCCGACAAGGAACAGCGCCAGCAACGCACCACCAATCGCCCAGTCACGCAGCCTGCGCGGCGAACGGGCCCCTGTAGAGGCGGGTATCGGATCGGTGACCAGCATTTCCTGGCCTTGCTAGCGACAGAATGGGGCAGGATTTTGAAGTTGTTTCGCAGTTGAAGACAATTTCGCGGCGAAAAGCCAGATTGCCTGCCGCGATCCGTCCTCGTCACTTCAGAACAACATCGGCCCATTCGGGGTGACGATGCAGTTGTGCATTCACGAACGGGCACAGCGGCATGATCTTGACACCGTCCTTGCGGGCATCCTCGATCAGTCGCGTCACCAGTGCCAGCCCGGCCCCGGTGCCGCGGAAGGAATCCGGAACCAGCGTGTGATCGGCAATGATCGCATGCGGGGACATGATAGAATAGGTCAGCTCCGCCTCACCCTCGGGGGTGTGGATCACATAGCGACCTTTACTCTGCCCATGTTCCCGCGTGATGACGTGCTCAGACAATTGTCGCCTCGGTTGCTGCGCGCAGGTCGGCTTCGGTCACGCCCTCTGCGGTTTCCACGATTTTCAGCCCGCCCGGCACCACATCCATCACGCCGAGGTTGGTGATGATCCGGTCAACCACGCCCCTGCCGGTCAGGGGCAGGGTGCAGGCTTTCAGCACCTTCGATTCGCCGTGTTTCGATGTGTGATCCATCACCACCACGACCCGGCCCACACCGGCGACCAGATCCATCGCTCCGCCCATGCCCTTCACCAGCTTGCCGGGGATCATCCAGTTCGCCAGATCCCCGTTTTCCGCCACTTCCATCGCGCCGAGGATCGCCATGGCAATCTTGCCGCCCCGGATCATGGCGAAGGATTGCGCGGAATCGAAGAACGCCGTCTGCGGCAGTTCGGTGATCGTCTGCTTGCCTGCGTTGATCAGGTCGGGGTCTTCCTCTCCCTCATACGGGAACGGCCCCATGCCCAGCATTCCGTTTTCCGATTGCAGCGTCACCTCGACGCCTTTGGGGATATAGTTCGCCACCAGCGTTGGAATGCCGATGCCAAGGTTCACATACATGCCGTCGCGCAGTTCCTGCGCGGCGCGGGCGGCCATCTGGTTGCGGTCCCACATCACACGGCCTCCTTCTTCCGAACAGTCCGCTGTTCGATGCGCTTCTCATGCTCGCCCTGCACGATGCGGTGCACATAGATGCCGGGCAGGTGGATGGTGTCGGGGTCCAGACTGCCCAGCGGCACGATTTCCTCCACCTCTGCCACGCAGAGCTTGCCGCAGGTGGCGGCGGGCGGGTTGAAGTTGCGGGCGGTCTTGCGAAAGACGAGGTTACCGGAAGAATCGGCCTTCCAAGCCTTGACGATCGACAGATCGGCCACGATCCCGGTTTCAAGGATATAGTCCTTGCCGTTGAACTGCTTCACTTCCTTGCCCTCGGCGATCACCGTGCCCGCGCCGGTGGCGGTGTAAAAGCCCGGTATCCCGGCCCCCCCCGCCCGCATCCGTTCGGCGAGCGTGCCCTGAGGGTTGAATTCCAGCTCCAGCTCTCCGGACAGATACTGCCGCATGAATTCGGCATTCTCGCCGACGTAGGACGAGATCATCTTTCTGATCTGGCGGGTGTCCAGCAGGATGCCCAGACCGAACCCATCGACGCCCGCATTGTTCGAGGCCACCGTCAGGTTCTTAACCCCCGCATCGCGGATGGCGGCGATCAAGAGTTCGGGGATGCCGCACAGCCCAAACCCCCCCGCCGCGATCAGCATGCCGTCGAACAGCACGCCGTCCAGTGCCGCAGTGGCCGATGGATAGATCTTCTTCATGCCGCTCCCCTGCAAACTCTCTGCCGTCTTTTTTGGCGCGGGGGGCGGGGGGAGTCAATCGCCGCGCTGCGGCGAAGTTCGCGGCGGTTATTCCAGAATATCGTCCGCCGATGCGGTCAGGCGGGGCTTCTTTGCCGCACCTGTCTTTGCAGTTGTCGCAGCTTTCTTTGCCGCAGGCTTCTTCGCGCCGGGCATCTTCGCTGGCGCTGTCTTTGTTGCTGCCTTTGCCTTGGCGCTTGTACTGGCCTTCTTTGCAGCGGGTTTCTTGCCCTTGCCACCCTTGGCCGCCTTCTCGTTGGCAAGCTCGACGGCCATCTCGAATGTCACCGCTTCGGGCTCCACACCCTTTGGCAGCGTCGCAAAAACCTTGCCCCATTTGACGTAAGGCCCGTAGCGCCCGGCCATGACCTGCATCGCGCCGCCATCGGGGTGATCGCCCAGTTCTTTCAGCGGTGCGGCGGTGGCAGCCCCCCGGCCTTTGCTGAACTTGTTGGCCAGCACTTCCACGGCGCGGTTCATGCCGATGGTGAAAACCTCCTCGACATCAGGCAGGTTCGCATAGGTGCTGTTGTGCTTCACATAAGGCCCGTAGCGCCCGATCCCTGCCTCGACCAGCGCCCCGTCTTCGGGATGTGGGCCGATGGGGCGGGGCAGGTTCAGAAGGGTGATCGCGCGGTCCAGGTCGATGGTTTCAGGTGCCCAGCCCTTCGGCAGGCTGGCGCGGGGGGGCTTTGGCGTAGCCTCTGTCGCCTCGCCCCGCTGCACATAGGGGCCGAAACGGCCGCCGCGCAGGGTGATGGTTTCGCCGGCCTCGTCCAGACCAAGCACCTTGCCCTCTGGCGGGATGTCGGCGCTGTCGCCATCGCCATTGACCGAGATCGGCCTGGTGTAGCGGCATTCGGGATAGTTCGAGCAGCCGATGAACGCCCCGCCGGAGCGCGCAGTTTTCAGATTCAGGCGACCCTGCCCGCAGGTGGGGCAGATGCGCGGATCGGACCCGTCAGGCCGTGCGGGATACAGATGCGGGGCCAGGAAATCGTCGATCTGGGTCAGCACCTCGCCGATGCGCAGGTCGGCGGTATCGGCGATGGCGGCGGAAAAGTCGCGCCAGAAACGCGCCAGCACGTCCTTGTAGTGGCGGCTGCCGGCCGATATATCGTCAAGCTCTTCCTCAAGATCGGCGGTAAAGTCGTATTCCACGTAGCGGCGGAAGAAGTTGGTGAGGAACGCCGTGACCAGCCGCCCCTTGTCCTCGGGAACAAGGCGACCCTTGTCCTTCTTCACATATTCCCGGTCCTGGATCGTGGTGACGATGCTGGCATAGGTCGACGGCCGTCCAATGCCCAGTTCCTCCATCCGTTTCACAAGGGTCGCTTCCGTGTATCGCGGCGGGGGCTGGGTGAAATGCTGTTCCGGCGTGATGCCGCGTTTTTCCGCGCGTTCGCCCTGCATGATCTGCGGCAGACGGGCGCTGTCCTCGCCCTCGTCATCGTCGCGGCCCTGATCGTAGACCTTGAGGAAGCCGTCGAACATCATCACCTGCCCGGTGGCGCGCAATTCCACCTGCCCGTCGGCGCTGCCAACATCGACCGTCGTGCGTTCCATCCGTGCGGCGGCCATCTGGCTGGCGAGGGTGCGTTTCCAGATCAGGTCGTAAAGCTTCTTCTGGTCATCCTCGACCCGCAGCTTGTCGGGCGATGCCGACATGTCGGTGGGGCGGATGCATTCATGCGCTTCCTGCGCGTTCTTCGCCTTGTTCTTGTACATGCGCGGGCTGTCGGGCACGTAATCGGCGCCGAAGCGGCGCTTGATCTCGTCCCGCGCGGCCATCACCGCCTCGGGCGCCATGTCGATGCCGTCGGTCCGCATATAGGTGATATGACCGGCCTCATACAGGCGCTGCGCCGCCGACATGCAGGCCTTGGCCCCCATGCCGAACTTGCGGCTGGCCTCCTGCTGCAGGGTCGAGGTCATGAACGGCGCCCAGGGGTTGCGGCTGGCGGGCTTTGACTCGACCGATTTCACCGCAAGATCGCGCGACGTGACGGCCTGCACTGCCATTTCCGCAGCGGTTTCATTGGCAATGTCGAATTTGTCGAGCCTCTTTCCGGCCAGCACCGTCAGCCGCGCCTGATATTCCTGCCCGCGCGGCGTGGCGAGTGTTGCGCCGACCGACCAGTACTCACGGGCGCGGAAGGCCTCTATCTCCAGCTCGCGTTCCACGATCAGGCGCAGGCAGACCGATTGCACCCGTCCAGCCGATTTCGCACCCGGCAGCTTGCGCCACAGCACGGGCGAAAGGTTGAACCCCACCAGATAATCCAGCGCACGACGGGCAAGATAGGCTTCGACCAGCGGGCCGTCGACGTCGCGAGGTTTTGCCATCGCTTCCGTCACCGCCGCCTTGGTAATGGCGTTGAAGGTGACGCGCTGTACCGTCTTGCCTTTTTTCAGGCTTGGGGCCAGCGCTTCCTGAAGGTGCCAGGAAATCGCCTCACCCTCGCGATCCGGGTCGGTGGCGAGGATCAGCGTATCGTCGGTTTTCAGCGCCTCGGTGATGGCGCGAATGTGCTTCTTGCTGTCCGCGGCCACCTCCCATTTCATCGCGAAGCCGTCTTCGGTATCGACGGAACCATCCTTGGGTGGCAGGTCGCGGACATGGCCGTAGCTGGCCAGAACCGTATAGTCTGAACCCAGATATTTGTTGATTGTCTTGGCCTTGGCGGGGGATTCTACAACGACGACGGCCATGACTTCCTCGAACTTTCGACAGTGGCGGGCCGGGAATCCGGCTGGGCGCGCACCATGTGTCGGCTTCGGATCAATTGTCAATGCGAAGCGCAAAACACCGATCACGTGCTATCCGAACGGCAGTAATCGTGCTAGGGTTGTTCAGGGCATTCCGCCCCGCGCGCCAGTATCCGATCCGCCTTATCCATGAGGCCTGCATGTGCATCTGTGGCAAGACCCATAGCCCGTCCTTCGTCCCGCAGCCCTTCCATTGCATCGTGCCCCCGCACATGCTGGAGGTGCTGGCGATGCGTGGCGATGCCCGCATCGCCAAGGTCGCCCGCGAACAGCTTGCCATATCCGAAAGGATGCGGGCCGAACGCATCGCACAAGGCGGTCAACCGATGACGGAATCGACTGGCGCATTCGATGATACCTTCGTCGCGCCGGCCTTTTCCGTGGCGACCGCAAACGGCGGACCCAGTCGTGCGGTGCATGACGGCGAGGGAAAGGCGGCGCTGCCCGGAAAACTTGTCCGCAAGGAGGGCGACCCGCCCTGCGGCGATGTTGCAGCCGATATGGCCTACGACGCGGCGGGAGAGGTCTATCGCCTGTATCTGGACCGGTTCGGGCGGGATTCGCTGGACGGCAAGGGCATGAAGCTGATCCAGACCGTGCATCACCGCAAGAAGTTCAACAACGCCTTCTGGGACGGCGGGCAAATGGCCTATGGTGATGGTGACGGAAAGGTTTTCCGCACGTTTCTGGAGCTGTCGGTGATCGCGCATGAATTCAGCCATGGTGTCGTGCAGTTTTCAGGCGGGCTGAATTATGAGGGGCAATCGGGCGCATTGAACGAAAGCTTTGCGGATGTGTTTGGCGCGGTCGTCAGGCAGCATGCGGCGGGCGAAAGCGTCGACACTGCCGACTGGCTGATCGGCAAGGGCATTCTGGGACCGGATGTCAAAGGTGTGGCGCTGCGGTCCATGAAGGCACCGGGAACCGCCTATTCGGATGCGATGCTCGGGCAGGACCCCCAGCCATATCACATGGATTTCTATGTTCACACCACGTCGGACAACGGCGGGGTCCACATCAACTCCGGCATTCCGAACCATGCCTTCTATCTGTACTGCCAGTATCTGGGCGGGAATTCATGGCAGACGCCGGGACTGGTCTGGTATGACGCGCTGCAGCGGCTGAACAACCCCTTTGCCAGTTTTCATGACTGGGCGGTGCAGACCCATGCCAGCGCCTCGCAGATGTTCGGCGTTGGCGCGGCAGAGGTGAATCTGCTGCGCCGGGCCTGGAAGCTTGTCGGAATCGCCATTTAAGGGCAATTTGGACGGTGTGGGGGGCGGTCGGTGGGATGTCTGGCGATGATGGTGACCATTGCGACAAGCGGCGGCATGGGAGGTTTTGGCCTGGGTGAGGATCTGCGCGTTGACCCGCAGCGGTTACCCTTGGAAATCCGCGCCGAGGCCTGTGCCCTGTTCGTCCCTGAGGAGATGACGCGGCTGCAAGAGGCGAGCCTTGCACCCGGACGGGCCGAAGGTGCAGATCGCATCATCTATCATATAGAGCTGGAAACGGCAGAGACCGTCGCCCGCTATCAGATCAGCGAAGCGGTTCTTTCGCCCGAAGTGCTGGATTTGCTCGACACGATCCGGGTGGAGCAGGAGTAGAGGCACCAGGACGGGCGTAAAAAGCGCGCCTGGTCACATGTTATCCAAGGATTTCGGTTCCGCTGGAAGGATCGTATGGCGGGATCAACCCCGCGCCAGCAGGCCACCGGGAAGCCGGTGCAGACGCCCCTCAAGTTCAAGCGCAATGAGCGCCGGGGCAACTTCTGTCTGCGGCAGACCAAGATCGCGCAGCACCTGATCCTCGGCGACCGGGCTGGGGCCGACAAGATCGAGGATAAGGTCGCAAAGATCGCCTTCAGACTGCGATCGCGCAGGGGTGTCACTGACTGGCACAGACGGCGATACTGCGGTTTTTCCTGTGTCGGTTAGCAGTGATGCGCCAAGGGCTGCCAGCACATCATCCGGCCCGCGCACCAGTGTCGCGCCGTCGCGGATCAGCATGTTGCAGCCAGAAGCGCGGGCATCGAACGGGTGCCCGGGAACCGCGAAGACTTCCCTTCCCTGATCCAGGGCGGCTCTGGCGGTGATCAGGCTGCCCGATCTTGCCGCCGCCTCAACCACCACCACGGCGCGGCAGAGGCCGGAAACGATACGGTTGCGCAGCGGGAAATGCCGGGCCAGCGGCGCCAATCCCATCGGTTGTTCGGAAAGGCAAAGCCCGCCCTTGGCAATCCGGGCCATCAGTGCCGCATTTTCGGCGGGATAGATGACATCGACCCCCCCGGCCATTACGGCAACTGTGCTGCCGCCGCCGTCCAGTGTCGCCCCATGAGCTGCGGCATCGATACCGCGGGCAAGGCCCGAGACGACGGCGAAACCGGCATCGGACAGGCCTTGCGCCAGCCTGGATGCCATGCGCGTGCCGAGTGAGGACGCATTTCGTGCGCCGACCAGCGCCACCATCGGCCTTGCCGCATGTTCGGGGTCGCCCCGTGCCCAAAGGACCGGCGGCGCATCCGGGAGGTCGGCAAGTGCTTGCGGATAGTCCGGCGCACCAAAAAACAGCGCACGTGCGCCGGCGGCATGGGCGGCGGCGATTTCTGCTTCGGCACTTGCAATGGTAGCGGGGGAATAGTCAGAAATGCCAGTGGCTGCGGCGATGCCGGGCAGGGCATCCAGCGCTGCAGCGGCACTGCCATGTTCAGACATCAGCCGCCAGAATGTCACTGGACCGACCCGCCGCGATCGGATCAGCCGCAGCCAGTCCCGCCGGTTTTCACGGGTTAGCGGTGGTGCAATGGCGGGCAGGTTTGGCGGCGATCCGTCCAAGGCGGGCTCCTGACTTTACGCGCAAAGCTTCGCCGGGGGCCATGAACGAATGGTTAACGCGATTGCAGGCGCAATGCGGGGCTGCCTGGAAGGATCAGCGGAGGGGCGCGGTCAGGTTGGATGAGCAACCGGCCAAAGCGCAGGTCCTGATCCAACTTGCGCAAGTCTCACCGGCACCGTGCAGGAACACGGCTGGCAAGAGAAATCCGATAACTTGCGGGAGAGGTGTTGCGAATGAGCGGTGCCCGTCACCAATTTTCCCTCGTGGTGGGTGGGGTGAAGGGTGGGTGAAAGAAAACTGGTCGCGTCAGGTTACCGGGCACCGCTCATTCGTCAGGGAGATTCGCGCGGAAAGGTTAATTTGCCGTGAAGCGGCACAGACAGGGATGTCGCGGGCGGTCAGCACGGAGTGGCGCGGTCAGTTGATCGCGGGACAAAGACCCAGCTCTACCGCACTCAGGACGTTCCATTCCCCTGCATTCAGGTCCTCGAATGCCAGTTCGGGAAAGGGGTTCTCGATGCCGGCCCACAAAATCTTGCCTTCGGCCGGCTTCACCTCGCAGGCGTAGTCCTCCTCCGCAGTATCGGGCATCTGGTTCAGCTCGGTGATGGCCTGCCGATAGCCGACGACCGTGAACTGGTTGTCGATGTAATGGATGTCGATTTCTTCTGAAAAGCCGTAGCTTTCATCGGCACCGCTGGCGTGGATGGTCAGCCTGCCGTCGGGTCCGACGCGCAGTTCATTCACAAGATCGACCCCTATGGTCATCAAGGAGCCAATACCGCTGTTATCAAGTTGCAGGTCGGCTTCGGTAAGGTCGGGGGTGGCGCCCTGATAGATGCGCAGCCGCACATATTCACCGTCGGGCGTCAGCGTCGCGCGATAATAGAAGCCATCATTCTTTGGCGCGGCCCAGTTGCCGCTGACCTCGGAAAGCACATCCTGTGCGCAGGCGGGCGCGGCAGCCAGCAGTCCGAGTGCAATCGTTACATATTTCATGTGAGTCTTTCCCATCCAGACGGTTCAGGCAGCCGATCCGCCGACCGTCAGCCCACCGATCATCAGAGTCGGCTGGCCGACGCCCACGGGCACCCATTGCCCGGCCTTGCCGCAATTGCCGATACCGGGGTCCAGCGCCAGGTCGTTGCCTATGGCGCGTATTCCCTTCAGCGCGGTTGCCCCGTCGCCGATCAGCGTTGCGCCCTTGACCGGGTGCAGGATGCGCCCGCCTTTTACCCGATAGGCTTCGGTACAGGAAAACACGAATTTGCCATTGGTGATGTCGACCTGACCGCCGCCAAAGCCGACGGCATAGATGCCGTCCGCCAGATCGGCCAGAATCGCGTCGGGCTGATCCTGCCCGGCCAGCATGAAGGTGTTGGTCATGCGCGGCATCGGGATATGTCCGTGGCTTTCCCGCCGCCCGTTTCCGGTGGCTTTCACGCCCATCAGGCGCGCGTTCTGGCGATCCTGCATGTAGCCTACCAGAGTGCCGTCCTCGATCAACACATTGCGGGCCGAAGGTGTGCCCTCGTCGTCAAAGCTGATCGATCCGCGCCGCCCTTCGATAGTGCCGTCGTCAACGACCGTAACGCCCCGCGATGCGATCTGCGTCCCCATCAGCCCCGCAAAGGCGGAACTGCCCTTGCGGTTGAAATCGCCTTCCAGGCCATGTCCGATCGCCTCGTGCAGCAGGATGCCGGGCCAGCCGGGGCCAAGCACCACGTTCATTACCCCTGCGGGCGCGGCCTCGGCACGCAGATTGACCAGCGCGATGCGCAGCGCCTCGCGGGCATAGGCCTGCCAGACGGCCGGTTCCATCATCGCGGCCAGCCCGTGCGCCCGCCCGCCGCCGCCCGCCGAACCCGTTTCGCGCCGCCCGTCCTGTTCCACGATGACAGAGATGTTCATTCGCACCATCGGGCGGACATCCGTCAGGCGCATCCCCTCTGGCCGCAGGATTTCGATTTCCTGCAGCGACGCCGCCAGCGAGGCCGATACCTGCACTACACGCGGGTCCAGCGCGCGGGCAAACGCGTCGATCTCCCGCAGGGTGGTGATCTTGGCGGGAAAGGCGGCATCCGCCATCGGATCGGTGTCGGGGTAAAGGCGCAGGTTGGTGCCGGGCGGGGGCGGGGCCATCACGCCGCCGCCATCGCCCACGGCCAGCCGCACCGTACCCATGGCCCGGCTCAGCGCGCTTGCGCTGATTTCGGACGCATGGGCATAGCCCGCCACTTCGCCCATCACTGCGCGCAGACCGAAACCTTCGGCGGCGTCATAGCTGGCATTGCGGATGCGACCATCGTCCAGGACCAATGCCTCTGACCGCCGCCGTTCCAGAAACAGCTCTCCATCCTCTGCCCCTGCCACGGCATCGCGCAGCGTTTTCAGTGCGTGATCGGCGTCAAGATGCGTTTCAAAGGGCCGAAACCGGTCCTGCGGGGCCATCGGAGTGGTCCTGCGGGCAGTCTCGCGAATGGATTCTGTGGCGGATTCCGGGGCCGTGGCGGCCTGCGTCGGCAATTCAGCGGTCATTTCGGGCCTTGTTCTGTCTTTGACATGGGTCAAAAGGCGGCCATCTGCCGCAACTCTATCGCTTGTCGAGAGCCAAGTAATATGGTTTTACCGAAGCGAGAGACAACGGGATTCTGCATCAAAATGCAGAACCACGGGATGTAGGACCAGGCGGCACCCGGCACCGGCGGCCACTTGAGCAGACGGGAAGAGAACATGCGGATCAGGACCACAGTTTCGGCACTTGCTGCAAGCCTTGCGCTTTCGGCCCGCGCTTTTGCACAGGACGCGACGGCCGGTTTGGAAATCGTCGGGGCCCCGGTCGACAAGGCCATCGGGTTCCAGCCTGCGGCGACCGAACTTGCGCGCGACCTGCAATGGCTCGACGGGCTTTTGCTTTGGATCATAGTTCCCATCGTGGCGTTCGTCACACTGCTGATGATCTGGTCGATCCTCCGCTTCAACCGCCGTTCTAATCCCACGCCGTCGACCTTCACCCACAACTCGCCGCTGGAAGTGGCCTGGACGGTGATCCCGATCGTCGTTCTGGTGTTCATCGGGGCCTTCTCGCTGCCGGTGCTGTTCAAGCAGCAGGAAATCCCCGAAGGCGATGTCATCATCAAGGTGACGGGCAACCAATGGTACTGGGACTACGAATACACCAATGACGGCACCGGCCGGGCAGAGGATGCCGCACCAATCGCCTTTTCCAGCTTCATGATGGCGAAAGAGGATTTGCAGGCGGCGGGCTATTCCGAAAAGGAATATCTGCTGGCGACGGATACCGCTGTGGTGGTTCCGCTTAACAAGATCGTCGTGATGAACATAACCGCCGCCGATGTGATCCATGCATGGGCGATGCCAGCCTTTGGCGTCAAGCAGGATGCCGTGCCGGGCCGCACCGCGCAGCTTTGGTTCAAGGCAGAGCGCGAGGGTGTGTATTTCGGCCAATGTTCCGAACTTTGCGGCAAGGACCATTCCTATATGCCGATCACGGTGAAAGTGGTCAGCGAGGATGCCTACAGGCAGTGGGTCGGGCAGAACTCCGGCGAGGCGGCTGCCGCGCTGGAACCGGCCCCGGCCGCTGGCACCGCCGACAACGGCTGATCGACCGACGCACGGGCGCGATAACCGCGCGCCCGACGATACCAGTTCTGCCAGACCGGAAGTCAACGGGCCGGTCGCTGAAGGATGACCATGACCGATACCGCGAGCTACGCATCGACAGGCGAGGCCAGCTTTGGCGACTATGTGTCGCTGCTGAAGCCACGTGTCATGTCGCTGGTCGTGTTCACGGCCTTTGTCGGGCTGGTGATCGCGCCGGTGCCGGTGCATCCGTTCATCGGGGCCTGCGCGATCCTGTTCATCGCATTGGGTGGCGGGGCCTCTGGCGCGCTGAACATGTGGTGGGATGCCGACATCGACGCCGTGATGCGACGCACGTCGGGGCGTGCGATCCCGTCCGGCCGGGTTTCCCCTGATGAAGCAAAAGCCATAGGCATCGCGTTGTCGGGCATAGCCTGCGTGATGCTGGGTCTGGCGACCAATGTGTTTTCCGGTCTGTTCCTTGCCTTTACCATCTTCTTCTACGTGGTGATCTACACGATCTGGCTGAAACGCCGCACACCGCAGAACATCGTCATCGGTGGCGCGGCGGGGGCATTTCCGCCCATGATCGGATGGGCCGCGGCAACGGGCGGTGTCAGCATCGAATCCGTTCTTATGTTCCTGCTGATCTTCGTCTGGACGCCGCCACATTTCTGGGCGCTGTCACTGTTCATGAACGACGACTATACCCGTGCGGGCGTACCGATGCTGACTGTCACCCATGGCCGGCCCGCGACGCGGCGGCAGATCATGGCCTATACCGTGGCGCTGGTGCCGGTGGCGCTGGGGCTTGGCTTTACCGGCGTCGGCGGGCCGATCTATCTGGCGGCAGCAGTCGTGCTGAACCTGATGTTCCTGCGTGGGGCTTTCGTGTTGTTGCGGCGGGATGAAACCGTGGCCGAAACCGACAAATACCGCGCTGAGAAGCGGTTCTTCCGGTTTTCGCTGATCTATCTGTTCCTGCATTTCGGCGCTCTGCTGGCACAGCATTGGGCGGGACCGCTTCTGGGGTGGGGCTGGTAACATGGCGCTGGGTCAGCAACACGAAATCCACCGCCGCCGCTTCGGTCGCAATCTGGGCATCGGCCTGTTGCTGGCAGGATTGGTTGCAATCGTGTTCGGGCTGACCGTCGTCAAGGTCACACGCGGCGATCCGATGCAGGCATTCGATCATGTCGCACGTCCGGAAATGATGCCGCAACCCGGCACGACGGGGGGGAAACCCTGATGGCGGAACGGTCGAACGGGAAAATGGCCGGGATGCTGGTACTGGTTGTCCTGACCATGGGCACCCTCTCCTTTGCTGCCGTGCCGTTCTATGACTGGTTCTGCCGTGTCACCGGATATGGCGGTGTCACCTCAACCGCCGATGCCGGAAGCGACACGATCCTTGACCGGACGGTGAAGGTGCGCTTCCTGGCCTCTCTCGATTCCGGCATGCCGTGGGAGTTTCGCCCGAAACAGGCAGAGATGACCGTGCGCCTTGGCGAAACCGGGCTGGCCTTTTATGAGGCATATAACCCGACCGACCGGGTCATTGCCGGAACGGCAAGCTATAACGTGACGCCCTATGGCGCGGGCCAGTTCTTCGACAAGATCGACTGCTTCTGCTTTACCGAACAGGTGTTGCAACCGGGCGAACGGGTCGACATGCCCGTCAGCTTTTACGTCGATCCCGCGATGGTCGATGATGACGAGGCCGGGGGGACAAAAGTCATCACCCTGTCCTATACCTTCTTTGAAACCGACCTTCCGGTGGAAGAGGCAAGCCTCTCGCCCACCGCAACCAAACCTGTTAACTGAGGCCAAACGACCGGCTTTGGGCCGAACCGAGGGACAAGACCATGGCACATGAAAAGAACCACGACTATCACATCCTGCCCCCGTCGATCTGGCCCTTCATGGGCGCTCTGGGTGCCTTTGTCATGCTGTTCGGCATGGTGCTGATGATCTCTCCCAATGTTTCCGAGGGGATGAAGCAGCCTTGGGTGTTCCTGATCGGACTGGCCGTGGTGCTTTACGTCATGTTCGCGTGGTGGTCCGAAGTGGTGCACGAAGGCCAGACCGGCGATCACACCCCGGTGGTGCGCATCGGCCTGCGCTATGGCTTTGTCATGTTCATCATGTCGGAAGTGATGTTCTTCGTGGCTTGGTTCTGGGCTTTCTTCAAGAACGCGCTTTACCCGATGGGTCCGGATTCGCCGGCAATCGATGGTGTCTGGCCGCCGGAAGGCATTGTTACATTCGATCCCTGGCACCTGCCGCTGATCAATACGCTGATCCTGCTGTGTTCCGGCATGGCGGTGACATGGGCGCACCATGCGCTTGTGCATGAAAACAATCGCAAGGATCTGGTGAACGGGTTGGCGCTGGGCATTGTCCTGGGTGTCTGCTTCACCTTCCTGCAGGCCTATGAATACAGCCACGCTGCCTTTGGATTTGCGGGCAACATCTACAGCGCCACCTTCTACATGGCGACGGGCTTCCATGGCTTCCATGTGATCATCGGAACCATCTTCCTGACCATTTGCCTGATCCGTGCGTTGAAGGGGCATTTCACCCCGACGCAGCACGTCGGTTTTGAAGCTGCCGCCTGGTACTGGCACTTTGTCGACGTTGTCTGGCTGTTCCTGTTTGCTGCGGTCTATATCTGGGGCAGCGCCTGATCCGCTTTCGGACAAGCTGTGAATGACGGAAAGCGCGGGCCGCAGGGCACGCGCTTTTCACAATCGGACCTGTGTCCAGGGGAGGGGTTTGTTTGCTGCGCCGCATCGTCGTGCCGCTGATTTTTGGCCTTGGGGGCTGCGCCATTCTGCTGGCGCTGGGCTTCTGGCAATTGCGCAGGCTCGACTGGAAAGAGGGCCAACTGGCAGAAATCGAAAGCCGCATCCACGCCGAACCGGTGGCGCTCGCCGCACTCGATCTGACAGCCGCGCCAGACAAGCTGCGTTATACGCCGGTGACCCTGACTGGCCGCACCACCGGGAAAGAACTTCTCGTCCTTACCTCGCAAAGGAACAGCGGGCCGGGTTTCCGGGTTATCGCCGCCTTTGCCACCGATGACGGGCGCAACCTGATGATCGACCGGGGCTATATCCCGGAAGCGGCCCGCGCCGATGCCCGACCGCCGGTCGCGATGATCGTCACCGGCAACCTGCACTGGCCGGTAGAGGTGGACAGCTATACCCCGCCCCCCGATCTGGAAAAAGGTCTGTGGTATGCCCGTGATGTGCCAGCAATGGCCGATGCGCTGGGCGCCGAACCGCTGCTGGTCGTGGCGCGCGAAGTATCCCCCGACGCGCAGGGCGTCCAGCCCCTGCCCATCGACACCGCGCATATCGCCAACGATCACCTTGAATATGCGATCACCTG
>JBOFCO010000100.1:0-4710 GCA_051646105.1 Paracoccaceae bacterium | reverse complement strand
CGCTGCCGCTGGCCGCCCGACAATGCCACCGGTTTGCGGTCCAGCAAGGGCTCGATCTGCAGGATCTCTGCAGCCCTTGCCACACGCTTGGCAATTTCATCCGCAGGCACTTTCGCGTTCTTCAGCCCGAAGGACAGGTTCCCCCGCACCGTCATCTGCGGGTACAAAGCGTAGCTTTGGAACACCATCCCGATGCCCCGCTCAGACGGCTCCGCCCAGGTCACGTTCTTGCCCTTGATCCAGATCTGCCCGTCGGTGATATCCAACAGCCCTGCAAGGCAGTTCAGCAGCGTGGACTTGCCGCAGCCCGACGGCCCCAGCAGCACAATGAACTCCCCTTCGGCCACGTCGATGTTCATGTTCCTCAGCACCGATACCGCGCCGAAATTCAGGGTCAGGTCTTTGACGGAAATCGAGTGCATGTTCAGCCTTTCACGGCGCCCGCAGCGATGCCGCGTACAAAAAGTTTGCCCGAGACGAAGTAGATGACCAGCGGCACCAGCCCCGTGATCAGCGTCGCCGCCATGTTGACGTTGTATTCCTTTACGCCCTGGACGGAGTTGACGATGTTGTTCAGCTGCACGGTCATCGGGTAAAGCTCCGGCTTTGTGTAGACCACGCCGAACAGGAAGTCGTTCCAGATGCCCGTGACCTGCAGGATCAGCGCGACCACGAAAATCGGCAGGCTCATCGGCAGCATGATGCGCCCGTAGATCGACCAGAACCCCGCGCCATCCACGCGTGCGGCCTTGAACAGCTCTTCCGGGATGGTGCTGAAGTAATTGCGGAACAGCAGCGTCAGGATGGGCATGCCGAATATGGTGTGCACCAGCACGAGGCCCCATAGCGTGCCGTAAATCCCCATTTCCCGCAACAGGATCACGATGGGATAAAGCATGACCTGATAGGGGATGAATGATCCGAAGATCAGGATGGTGAAGAACACGTCCGACCCTTTGAAGCGCCAGTTTACAAGCGCGTAGCCGTTCACCGAAGCGACGATGATCGAGAGGATCACCGACGGCACGGTGATCAGCACGGAATTCCAGAACCCGCGAGAAAGCCCGTCGCAGTTCAGCCCCGTGCAGGCCTCGGCCCATGCCTTGACCCATGGCTCAAAGGTGATTTCGACCGGCGGCGCAAAGATGTTGCCCAGCCGTACTTCGGGCATGCCTTTGAGGGATGTCATCACCATCACCCACAGGGGCAGCACATAGTACAGGCACACGACGATCAGCGTGCCATAGATCATGATATTACGGCCCGAAAACGTCCGTCGCGGTTTCGCGCCGCGCGGTCCTGTCATCACTTCAGCCATGCTTTTTGCCCCCGAATTCGAGGTAGGCCCAAGGGATCAGCACGATAAGGACGCTCAAAAGCATCATGGTAGAGGCAGCAAAACCCTGGCCGAGGTTCTGCGCCTGAAACATGTAGTCATAGACATACATCGCGGGCACCTGCGACGCGTTCCCGCCGGGCCCGCCGGAGGTTTGGGCCACGACAAGATCGTAAAGCTTGATGATCCCGGCTGCGACCAGCACCAACGTCGTAATGAACACGGGCCGCATCATCGGGATGATCACCACAAGGTAGGTTTTCCACGTCGAAATGCCGTCCACCCGTGCGGCCTTCCAGATGTCTTCGTCAATGCCGCGCAGGCCCGCAAGCATCAGGCACATGACAAACCCTGTGCCCTGCCAAAGCCCCGCGATCAGCAGGCCGTAAAGCACCGTGTCAGGGTTGTTCAAAGGGTCAAACGTAAAGGTTTCCCACCCCCAGCCGCGCACGATGCCCTGAATACCGAACTGGGGGTTCAAGATCCATTGCCAGACGAGGCCGGTGACAATGAAGGATAGGGCGAAAGGGTAGAGCATGATGGTGCGGAATGTGTCTTCATAACGGATTTTCTGATCCATCAGCACGGCCAGAAGGAAGCCCATGCTGATCGTAAAGACCAGCGACATGACCCCGTAAAACAGGAGGTTTTCGATGGAGATAAGCCAGCGGCTGTTGTTCCAAAGCCGTTCGTATTGGTCGAAGCCCACGAAGTTCAGCTTCGGCAGCAGCTTGGAATTGGTGAAAGAGTAGACAACCGTCCAGATCGTGCCGCCGACAAACACAACCAGTGCGGTCAGGATCATCGGGATCGCCGCCAGCTTGGCATTGAAGTTATGTATCAGGCGCACGGGTCGGCCAGATTTTGCCATGACGCAGCACTTCCTTCCTTGGGTCGCAGGCAACAACGCCGCCCGGAGGGCCGGGCGGCGTCATGGGTCTTGCAGGATCAGTTCGCCGACAGAATCTCGACCCACTTGGCCTGGGCATCCGCAGGGGCCATGTCGGACTTCCAGAACTCGACCATCAGGTCTTCGGACTGCTTGACCGTATCCGGTGTCCACAGCTGGTCACCCGATGGCACGATGTTGCCACCGGCGAGGATTTCCAGACCCTTTTTCATACAGTCGTGTGCCGCCGCCAGATCGACGTCGCCACGGATCGGCAGCGAGCCTTTCTTCAGGTTGAAGGCGACCTGCACCTCAGGGCTGACAAGCTGTGCCGCCAGACGCTTCTGCGCCGCTTCCTTTTCCGGATCTTCCAGTTTCGGGAAATAGAACGCATCACCACCGGTCGAGATGTATTCATTCATCCCCATGCCCGGCAGGCAGGTATAGTCCTTGCCGGCCACTTCCTGCGCGACCTGGAATTCGCCCTGCGCCCAGTCACCCATGATCTGACCAGCAGCCATATCAGTGATCACAAGGTTGGTCGCCTGGTTCCAGTCCTGCACGTTCGACCCGACGGCCAGCGCCCGCGCATCGGCAGCCGCCTGGAACACCGCCGCCATCTCTGCGCCCGCCGCTGCTTCCATATCCTTGTCAACGTTCACCTTTTTCCACAGGTCCAGACCGCCAACGCCGATGGTCAGCGCGCCAAACGCGAGGTTCGACTGCCAGGGCTGGTCACCCAGTGCCAGCGGCACCTTGCCAGCCGCGCGCACCTGCTCTGCCGATGCGACGAATTCGGTCCATGTGGTTGGCACAGGGATGCCGATATCCTCGTACACCTTGTTCGACAGCCACAGCCATTCCGGCGAGTGGATGTTCACAGGGGCGCAATAGATTTTGCCGTCAACCGTGCAGGCATCCAGCAGCGAGGGCGGAAACACGATCTCTTTCCAGTTGTTGGCTTCCGCCACATCGGTCAGGTCCAGCATCAGGCCCGCCTCGACCAGTTCCAGCGCCTGCTGGCCGTGGTTGAACTGCGTGGCACCCATCGGGTCGCCGCCCGTGATCCGGGAAATCATGATCGGGCGGGCCGTGCCGCCGCCGCCTGCAATCGCGCCGTCAATCCACTTGTCGCCAGCGGCATCGAACGCCTTGGCAAGCTCGGCGACAGCCGCCGCTTCGCCGCCCGACGTCCACCAATGCGTGACCTCAAGTTCGGTCGCAAACGCAGCCGCAGGCAGGGCAACCGACGCCAAAAGCGCAGCCGCCAGATGATAGGTTTTCATGCAGTCCTCCCGGTTTCTGTAACGTTATAGACCCAAGCTATAACGTTATAGTTTTGCCGATCAAGTTATCTTTTCGCTTGTGTGGAACCTTTGACCGGACGTTCAATGACAGCGAATCAGCCCCTATTTTCAGGCATCTGTGACATGCGTCTTTCTGTTGAACTGAACTGTGTAAGTGCTTGCCTGCACGTCGTTTTGTGCGGGACATCCACGCGGGCTGCCCGTTGGCATACGGCAAGGTTCGGCCCGGCGCCTGCTGTGACGGCAAACTTCAATTCCATGCCGGTGTGCGGGGTGGAGCGTCAGGCGGACCCGCTGACGCCGCTTGAAAAAGGGTAAGCGCAAATGACCGAGTCGCTGCACCTGCAAACGCCCCAGCGCGCCGATAATGGCCGTCCCACGCTGAAGACCATCGCGCAGGAAACCGGCTTTGCCATCGCCACGGTCAGCCGCGCATTGAAGGATGCGCCGGATATTGGCGAGGACACCAAACGCCTTGTGCGCGAGGTCGCCGAACGGCTGGGCTACCGGCCCAACCGCGCGGGCGTGCGCCTGCGCACCGGCAAGACAAATGTGATCGCCCTTGTCCTGTCCACCGAACAGGATGTGATGAACCACACCTCGCGCCTGATTTACTCCATCGCCGAAGCCCTGCGCGGCACCGCGTATCACCTGATCGTCATGCCCTTCTTTCCGGACGAAGACCCGATGACGCCCATCCGCTACATTGTGGAAACGGAAAGCGCCGATGCCGTCATCCTGAACCAGACGCAGCCTGACGATCCGCGCGTCCGGTACATGGCTGACCACCATTTCCCCTTCGCCGCCCATGGCCGCACCGACATGGGGCTGGAGCACCCCTATTTCGACTACGACAACGAAGCCTTTGCGCGCATCGCCGTGCGCACGCTGGCCGCGCGGGGCCGCAAGCGTCTGCTGCTGCTGGCCCCGCCGCGCGGGCACAACTATGCGCGCCATATGATCGCAGGCTTTTCCGATCAGGCCGCGCAGTTGGGGGTGTCATTCGAGATTCCCACTGATGTCACCAGCGACTCCGGCTCTGTCGCCATCGAGGCCGCCATGACCCGCCGCTTTGGCCAGCCCAACCCGCCCGACGGCCTGCTGCTCGGCTCCACCACTGCCGCCATGGCCAGCGTGTCGGCGATTGAGCATCTGGGCCTGCGCATAGGTGAGGACTT
>JBOFCO010000095.1:0-80530 GCA_051646105.1 Paracoccaceae bacterium | reverse complement strand
AACCGCCAGGTCATCGCCACGTTGGTTGCACCGGGTACACGGGCAAGGAAATCGGGCAGGGTGCCGGTGTCGCAGCGGATGTTGATGAATTCATCCACATCGATATGGGCGATCCATGCCGCCTTTTTCAGCACCGGTTCCTTCAGTGCCTTGTTCAGTGCCGCCTGTTGGGGGGATTTCCCCTTCCATTCATTGTTGTCGCGGTGCTCGACCAGCCCCATCGCCATCAGCCGGTCCAGCAGCTCCGTTGTGCCATCCTCGCAGCCGTTGGTGTAGATCAGAAAGTTGTCCACCCCGATCACCCGGTGATAGGCGACCCATTCAAGGATATAGGGTGCCTCATTCTTCATGCAGCCCACGATGACATTGCCGGTGCTGCCCTTTGGCGGGGGCGGGAAGGCAACGGTGGGATAGGGTTCCCCGATGTCTTCCTCGGGCGTGGCGCCGATACGGTTGTGGGGGGCAAAGCGCCCGGCGGCCAGCAGCGCGATCTGCGCGCGTGCCGGGGCGGGCATCAGCTTTTCGGCAGAGGTGGAAAGCGGGGTTTCAGTGGCCTTGCGCGCGGTTTCCACGGCGGTTTTCGCCTCTGCCGTCGCGCGGTCGATCAGCGGCAGGAAGGCCGCAAGGTATTGCGTCGCGCGAAAACCGGCGCCGGGATCGGCCTCGGCAAAGGGTTGCCGCGGGGGTGGGGCGAGGCAGGCCGCGAGCGAGGGGTTTTCCGCGATCAGAAGGGCATTGTCGGCGGCGAAGCGATCCGACAGCACCGACAGGATGCCGGGATCAAGCGGGTCGCCGGGCACTTCAAGTTCCGAAAGAAGCCTGCGCCACAGCCTGCGCCCGATGACCCGTCCGCTCGCGGCGAGTTTGTGCAGCCCTTCGTTCACCGGTCGGGCGCGGGCCAGCCATTGCGCCGATGGGGATGGGGACAGGGCGGCGGGTTCCGCACGGAAGCTGCCCTCGGGCAGCCCAAAACCTGTTTCGATGTCCCTGCTGAACGCTTTTGTGCCGGTCAGATCGGGTGGTGGCAGCAGGCGGACGGACCCCGGCCCGAAAGCATCCTCCCACATCTGTCGCAGCCGCAGGTAATCCAGCCAGTGCGGGGGTGACAGAATCTCTGCCATCGTACCGGTTCCGGCCATGGCAAGCGCTGCCTCCCACCAGCTTTCGGCACCTGCCAGCGAACGTTCCGCATCCAGTCTGGCTGCACGACCCGTAAGAACCTGTACGGCAAAATTCTGGCAAGCGATGCGGGCCTGCTGGTCGATATGGGCGATCACCTCGATCCTGCCTGCCAGCAGTTTCAGCAGGCGATGCAAGCGGGCGATTTCCTCGGGGTGCAGGCTCGCCAGCATCGGGCAGGACAGAACAACCGTATCGCCGGTTTCGGCGGTCTTGGCGATTTCCGCCGGAACCTGTTCCAGCAGCGCGGCCTGCCGCCCTGCATCCGCATACCCGGCGCGCGCCCGCACCAGATCGACGCGGGCCGGATCCAGCGCCGCGATGTGCAACAGATGATGGCCGGTGCCGCCAAGCGCTTGCGGCACGATCACGCCCGCGCCTGCCAACTTTGCCCGCCCGTCCGCCAACGCCTGCGAAACCGCCATCCCCGCATCCGTCGGCAGACCGATATGCAGCACCAGCCGTTTCATTGCAGCAGCGCCATCAGCGCGAGTTCGGCGGGAGGTGTTTTCGGCAGCTTGCGCAATTCCCGCACCAGTCCGCGCCACGGGCGCACCTCTCGCAACTGACGCGCCAGTTCGGCGTGATGGGAACAGGCAAAATCGTGAAGCGCCGCGACGCCGGGCAGCGCTTTCAGCCGGGCAATTTCCGCATCCGTGGCCACACGATAGCGCTGGATGCTGTCGTCAAATACGGCATCGTCGTTGCGGTTCGCCCAATAGTCGGCATCAAACTTCCGCCGCGCCCGGTTCACATCGCCGCGCTGGGACTTGACCAGATAGCTGTCAAGCGACCGCAGCGCATAATGGTTCAGCGTGGCGTGAACCCGCGCGCCGCGCGCCGTGAAGCTGCGCACCGGTATGTTGGCCAGAGACTGGGCGAAACGGTCTGGAACCGCACGGCCCGAGCCGTCCGTCCAGCGCGGCGATTGCAGTATGCCGGGCAAAGCGAAAGGGCGGTAAGGGCCGGAAAGATGTAGTGGAAAATCACGCCGCATCAGTGTCTTGACGCCGATTTGCAACTGGTCTGCCCAAATATCGGGGTTCTGGCTGCGCGGGAATTGCAGGGTGACGGGACGATCCTCGAACTGTTCGATGTCGCAGTTGGCAAAGAACTGCCATGTGACAGAGATCGCCTGCGGGTCGCCGCAGGCCGCGATCAGCGCCGGGATGGTGCCGTCCCCTGCGTGAATGTTCAGGAATTCATCAACATCCGCCACCCAAAGCCAGTCGGCAGAGGTGACTTCGGACAGGGTCATCGCCTGTTGCAGCGCATGGTGCTGGCGGTTTTCGGCCGCCGGGTTGGGCAGGTGCCGCACCATCCCCGCCGATGCCAGTGCATCCAGCAGGCTGTCGGTGCCGTCGGTGCAATCGTTCGACCAGAACAGGAAATCCGTCACACCCAGAACGCGGTGATGCGCGATCCATTCCAGCAGGAAGGGCCCTTCGTTCTTGACACAGGTGATCGCGGCGATGCGTAAAGCGCCGCTTTTCCGGTCTGCCCCGCCCTTCCGCATCGGCTGCCTGCCCTGTCCGGGGCGCTTGATCGCCCGCTTTCTCGTGCAGCCTTAGTGCCAAAGGCGGGGGAATCCGTCAATCGGCCCGTTCAAAAGCCCCGATCAGAAAAACGCCTGCACCCCGGTAATCGCCCGGCCCAGGATCAGCGCGTGAATGTCATGCGTGCCTTCATAGGTGTTGACCGTTTCAAGGTTCACCATATGGCGCATGATCTGGAATTCTTCGGAAATCCCGTTGCCGCCGTGCATGTCGCGGGCCATGCGGGCGGCATCCAGCGCCTTGCCGCAATTGTTCCGTTTGATAAGGGAGATCATCTCTGGTGCCGCGTTCGCCTCATCCAGAAGCCTGCCCACGCGCAGGGATGCCTGAAGCCCCAGCGAAATCTCGGTCAGCATGTCGGCCAGTTTTTTCTGGAAAAGCTGCGTCCCGGCTAGCGGTTTGCCGAACTGCTTGCGATCCAGCCCGTATTGCCGTGCGGCGTGCAGGCAGAATTCGGCCGCACCCAGGACGCCCCAGCTTATCCCGTAGCGGGCGCGGTTCAGGCAGCCGAACGGGCCTTTCAGCCCCTCGACATGCGGCAGCAGCGCGTCTTCGCCGACCTCGACGTCCTTCAGCACGATTTCCCCGGTGATCGAGGCGCGGAGCGAGAGCTTTCCGCCCACCTTCGGCGCCGAAAGCCCCTTGGTGCCCTTGTCCAGCACGAAGCCGCGTATCTTGCCGCCATGGGCGTCAGATTTTGCCCAGACGACAAACACATCAGCTATGGGCGCGTTGGAAATCCACATCTTGCTGCCGTTCAGCACATAGCCACCGGCGGTTTTCTTTGCTGTCGTCCTCATCCCGCCGGGGTCGCTGCCTGCATCCGGTTCGGTCAGGCCGAAGCAGCCGATCCATTCGCCGGTGGCCAGTTTTGGCAGATATTTGCGGCGCTGGTCTTCTGATCCATAGGCATAGATCGGATACATCACCAGGCTCGACTGCACCGACATCATCGACCGATAGCCGCTGTCGACACGCTCCACCTCTCGTGCGATCAGGCCATAGGCGACGTAGGATGCACCCAGCCCGCCGTATTCCTCGGGCACGGTCACGCCCAGCAGGCCCATTTCCCCCATTTCGCGGAAAATCGCGGGGTCGGTGGTTTCGTCCCGATAGGCGGCGATGACGCGCGGTTGCAGCCTGTCCTGCGCATAGGCGCGGGCGGCATCGCGCAGGGCGCGCTCATCCTCGGTCAGTTGCAGGTCAAGCCGAAAGGCGTCTTCCCAGCCGAAACGGCCAAGGTCGGGTGCGTCTTTCGGTTTCAGCTTTGGCTTGTCGGTCATGGCGGTGATCCTTTCGATTTGGTGCAGTCTTGCATGAAAGGCCGGGGACGGGTATCGAAACCCTGTCGCAAGTTAATGAGGAAAACTCATATGCTGCCGCGCCGGTATCTGCCGAACCTGCCCGCGCTGATGGCGTTGGAAGCCATGGACAGGCTTGGCACCGCCTCTGCCGCCGCCACCGAACTG
This sequence comes from Paracoccaceae bacterium, assembly GCA_051646105.1. Classification (GTDB taxonomy): domain Bacteria; phylum Pseudomonadota; class Alphaproteobacteria; order Rhodobacterales; family Rhodobacteraceae; genus JBOFCO01. The sequence goes on along the minus strand of JBOFCO010000095.1, from coordinate 76,326 downwards.
TCGCTGACCCAGGGCGCGGTCAGCCGGGCCTTGCAGGGGCTGGAAGCGCAGATGGGCGCATCGCTGTTCCGTCGGGAAAGGCAAAGGCTGATCCTGACGCCTGCGGCAAGAGACTATGCGGCGGAGGCGCGCAAGGCATTGAAAATCATGTCAGATGCAGCGCTCACCCTGCGCGCCAACCCGCAGGGTGGCGCGCTTGGTCTGGCGATCCTGCCCGCCTTCGGCATGTTCTGGCTGGCCCCGCGGCTGGCCCGCTTTGCCGCTGCGCATCCGGAAGTGACGGTCAACCTGTCGACCCGGCTGCGGCCCTTCGATTTCGCCACCAGCGGCTTTGATGCCGCAATCCATTACGGGCGGCAGGACTGGCCGGGTGTATCATTCCTGAAGCTCATGGACGAGGACGTGATCGCGGTTGGTGCGCCTGCCTTGTTGCCACAGCCGCTTTCGGGGGCCGGGGGCGTTGCCGGCCTGCCGCTTTTGCAACTGGAAAGCCGCACCGGCGACTGGGGCCGCTGGCTGGCACATCATGGCGTGCCGGGACAACGTCCGCCCGCAATGCTGTTCGACCAGTTCGCCACCATGGCGCAGGCGGCGGTGCACGGCATGGGGCTGGCGCTGCTGCCAACCTTTCTTGCAACGCCCGAGATCGCGGCGGGGCGGCTGGTGCCCGCTTTTGGTGGCGCGGTTCCTTCGGCGGGGGCCTATTACCTTGTCTGGCCGCATGCCGGCCCTGAACGCGCACCGCTGGCCAGTTTCCGCAACTGGCTGGCGCAGGATGCGGAATAGCCCCGCACCTTGCCCCGCACCTTGCCCCGCACCTTGGTCGCATGCGTCACCGCCGACCCTTGACCCTGTGCGCGGCTGTCGCCACGCTGATCCCATGCCACGGGAGGAAAAGGTGACCGCTCTGCCCAGTTCCATCGATGATGTGCAGCACCTGCTGGCCACGCAGGATTATGTCTGCGACCGACCCCTGGCCACCGTCGTCTTCCTGTCGCTGCGACTTGGCCGCCCGCTGTTTCTGGAAGGCGAGGCCGGCGTCGGCAAGACCGAGATCGCCAAGGTTCTGGCCGCTGCCCTTGGCCGCCGCCTGATCCGCCTGCAATGCTACGAAGGGCTGGATGCCTCTTCCGCGGTCGCAGAATGGAATTTCGCCGCGCAGATGATCGCGATCCGCAGCGCGGAAGCCTCTGGCGGAAAAGCCGACCTGCAACAGACGCTGTTTTCCGAGGATTATCTGATCGAACGCCCGCTGTTGCAGGCGATGCGCCCGCAACCCGGTGGCGCGCCGGTGCTGCTGATCGACGAACTCGACCGCACCGATGAACCTTTCGAGGCGTTCCTGCTGGAAGCGCTTTCCGACTTTCAGGTCACGATCCCGGAGCTTGGTACGATCAAGGCCCCGGAACCGCCCATCGTCATCATCACCTCGAACCGCACGCGCGAGGTGCACGATGCGCTGAAACGGCGCTGCCTGTATCACTGGGTCGATTTTCCGGGGATGGAGCGGGAGATGGAAATCCTGCGCGCCCGCGCGCCCGAGGCGACCGAAACGTTGAGCCGTGAGATCGTGGCCTTTGTCCAGCGGCTGCGCGGCGAGGACCTGTTCAAGAAGCCGGGCATCGCGGAAACCATCGACTGGGCGAAATGCCTGCTGGCGTTGGATGCGGTGACGCTGTCGCCCGAGGTGATCGCGGATACTCTGGGCGCGATCCTGAAATATCAGGATGATATCCAGCGGTTGCAAGGGTCAGAGGCCAAGCGGATACTGGATGAGGCAAAGCGCGGCCTCGCCCCCGCATGACCCCCGGCATTTCGCTGCCGATCCCGCAGGACGGCAGGCTGGCCGTCAACATCACCCATTTTGCCCGCGCCCTGCGCAAGGCGGGCCTGCCCATCGGGCCGGGCCGGGTGATCGACGCGATCCGCGCGGTCGAGGCGGCGGGATTTGGCGAGCGGCGGGATTTCTACTGGACGCTGCATGCCTGTTTCGTCAGCCGCCCCGAGCATCGCGCCATCTTCGGGCAGGTGTTCCGGCTGTATTGGCGCGATCCGCAGTTTCTGGAACATATGATGAGCCTGCTGTTGCCGACGCTGGCTGGCGCGAATGAAGAAACCCGCGCCGATCCTGCCGCCCGTCGCGCCGCCGAGGCGCTGCTGGACGGGACGGATCGCCCGCTGCCGCCGCGCGAGGAGTCGGGCGGCAACGAGATCGAGATCGACGCGCGGATGACGCTGTCGCAGGAAGAACGGCTGAAGACGCTGGATTTTGAGCAGATGTCGGCGGCAGAGATGGCCGAGGCGAAGCGCATGCTGGCGCGGTTGCGCCTGCCGGTGAAGCCGCTCCCCTCGCGCCGGATGCGGCCTGCTGTTTTGGGCCACCGCCCCGACTGGCGCGCCACCATGCGCCGCGCGATCCGTCAGGGGGGGGAGCTTTCGGGGTTTGAACGCGCCGCGCCGCGTGAACGCTGGCCCGCGCTGGTGGCGCTGTGCGACATATCGGGATCCATGTCGGACTATTCGCGCGCGGTGCTGCATTTCCTGCATGCGGTCGCCAACCGCAAGGGGCAGGGCTGGGCAAAGGTGCACGCGTTTACCTTTGGCACGCGGCTGACCAACATCACCCGTCACCTCAACCGCCGCGATGTGGATCAGGCGCTGGCCGCAGCAGGGGCCGAGGCGCAGGATTGGCAGGGCGGCACCCGCATCGCCGAATGCCTGCACCGGTTCAACCGCGACTGGTCGCGGCGGGTTATGGGGCAGGGGGCGATCGTGCTGCTGATCACGGATGGTCTTGACCGGGACGGCGGCGGCGATCTGGCACGAGAGATGGAGCGCCTGCACCTGTCGGCGCGGCGCGTGATCTGGATCAATCCGCTGTTGCGCTGGGACGGTTTCGCGCCGCGCGCCGGCGGCATCCGCGCCATGCTGCCGCATGTCGACAGCTTCCGCGCCGGGCATTCCATCGCCTCGCTTGAGGCGTTGGGGGATGCGATCTCCCGTGCCGACGACAGGGGGGAGAAAGACCGCCTGATGGCCATGCTGGCGGAGGATCGCTGAAAATCTGCCGTAACCAACCGGAAAATGGCGCGAGAATACCGAAAATTCCCGTTGCTATCGCATAACAGGAGCCGATGCTCTTTTCTGACGTTGTATTGCGATGGCAGTCGCGAGGATTCGCTGGGATGCTCGCACCTTCGCCGGATAGAGGTCTGAAAGGACGAACGATGAAACAGATTCTGAATTCGACGACGGCGCTGCTGGCCAGCCTGTCTTTGCTGGTGCCGGTGCCCTCTGTGGCTCAGGACGCAACCGACCCGGCGCTGCTCTGCGCCGACGGGGCGCAACCGCCCTGTGCGCCCGGCAACGAGCCTGTAGATCCGGCAGCGGCAGAAGCTGCCGCCGCCGCCGCTGCTGCCGAAGCGGCGGCTCAAGCTGAAGCCGCCGCCGCCGCCGAAGCGGAGGCAGCCGCGCAGGCGCAGGCCGAGGCAGAGGCTGCGGCTGCTGCCGAAGCTGCCGCCCAGGCCGAAGCCGCCGCTGCCGAAGCCGCACGGGCAGAGGCCGAAGCCGCTGCCGCTGCCCAGGCAGAAGCTGATGCCAAAGCAGCCGCAGAGGCCGCCGCTGCCGAAGCCGCCGCACAGGCAGAGGCCGATGCCAAGGCTGCTGCCGAAGCCGCTGAAGCAGAGGCCGCCGCCGCTGCCGCTGCCCAGGCAGAAGCTGATGCCAAAGCAGCCGCAGAGGCTGCCGCTGCGGAAGCCGCTGCGCAGGCCGAGGCCGACGCAAAAGCTGCCGCCGAAGCTGCCGCCGCCGAAGCGGAACAGCCGGTCGAGGCACCCGTGGTAGAAGCGCCCGCGGCAGAGCCTGCACCGGCAGAACAGCCCGCAGAGCAAGGCGAAGTCGCCGAGCCAACGCAGGAGCCGGTCGTTGAAACCGCCGAGGAGCCTGCGGTTGAGGCAACCCCGGAACAGGCCGTGGAAGAGCCTGCGCCCGAACAGGCGCCCGAGCAGGCGCCCGAACAGGCGGTTGAAGAGCAAACGGTGCAGGAACCTGTCGCCGAACCGGTAGAGGCCGATCCAGCCCCGGCCGATCCAACCCCGGCCGAACCGGCGCGAACCGAACCGGCCCCCGCAGAGACGGCAGAGACCGGACAGCCTGCGGCCCCGGTGGAGCCGCCCGTTGTGATTCTTGAACCCGTGGCCGAGGGCGAGGTGATCGAGGTTGCCCCTGAAACCGCCGCCGAAGTGATCGATCTGGGCGACGCCCCGACAGAGGCGGGTGTCGAGCAGCCTGCCGCTGCCGCCGCGATCACCGCGCCTGATGCCACTGCCGCACAGGTTACAACCCAGACCGTGACCGAGGAAACCGCACGGTCGAGCAACGAGGAATTCGCGACCAAGGCCAGCGGTGCCCCCGCAGAACAGAAAACGGTCGCGCAGCCGCAGGCCACCGCCGCCGCGCCCAAGGCGAAAAAGGATGATGGTCTGTCCGATCTGGAAAAGGCCGGTCTGGTCATCCTTGGCGCGCTGGTCGTGGGTGCGGTGCTGAAAAGCGGTGACGAGGTCGTGTCAAACACCGGCGACCGGGTCGTCCTGCGCCGCCCGGATGGCACCTACCGTGTGCTCAAGGACGATGACACGCTGCTGCGCCGTCCCGGTTCGACCGTGCAGACGGAAACCTTTACCGATGGGTCTACCCGCACCACCGTCACGCGCGAAGATGGCACGCGCATCGTCACCATCCGCGATCAGGTCGGCCGTATCCTGCGCCGGTCCGCCTATGACCCGCGCGGGATCGAGCGTATCCTGATCGATGACACCGCCCCCGTGCAGCGCGTCGACGTGACCACGCTGCCCGAACCGCGCCGCCTGCCCGAAATCCGCGAAGGCGATGATCTGGCGCTGCGCGCCGCCCTGATCGAGGCAGAGACAAAGCGGGTCGGGCGCACCTTCTCTCTCCGCCAAGTGCGGGATATTCCGCAGGTGCGCAGGCTGGCCCCGGAAATCGATCAGGCGACAATAGTCTTTGAAACCGGGTCTTCGGCGGTGCGGGCCAGCCAGGCGGAACGGCTGTCGCGGCTGGGCAATCTGATCCGCGATCTGGTCGATGAAAACCCGAACGAGATCTTCCTGATCGAAGGTCATACCGATGCCGTGGGCAGTGCTGCATCCAATCTTGCCCTGTCCGACCGGCGGGCGGAATCGGTGGCGCTGGCGCTGACAGAATATTACGGCGTCCCGCCGGAAAACCTTGTCGTGCAGGGCTATGGCGAAAGCGACCTGCTGGTGCAGACGGATGGCGACGAACCGCTGAACCGCCGCACCGCCGCACGGCGGATTACCGGGCTGCTGAATACCGCGCTGCGCTGATTTCTGCGAAACCTGTTTCGGCCCGTCCCTTCCGGGGCGGGTCTTTTTAGTCTTTGGGGCGACCAAAGCCCTATGGCAAAGCGGTCGTGCGGGCTATCATAATTGCCTTGAATGCCAGAGGTGCCCGATGACTGACGACCGCCACCAGCACGACCAGATTCCGGAAATCGCCCTTGACTGGCATCGCGCGGGGCGCGGCGCGGTTCTGGCGACCGTTGTCGAAACCTGGGGATCGGCCCCGCGCGCGGCGGGCAGCCAGCTTGCGGTGTCGGGCGAAGGACAGATCATGGGATCGGTCTCTGGCGGCTGTGTCGAGGGCGCGGTGGTCGAGGAATCGCTGGCTGCGCTGACTGATGGCAAGCCGCGCCTCCTGACCTTTGGCGTCTCTGACGATCAGGCCTTTGCTGTCGGGCTGGCCTGTGGCGGCACCATCCGGGTGCTGGTGGAACCCGTTGCCGCGACCGGGCTGCCGGAATCGATGCTGGCCGAACTTGTGGCCGCCCGTGCCGCGCAGGAACCGGCGTTGCTCACCACTGACCTTGGGAACTGGCAAAGGCGGCTTTATTCCGGGCCAGAACTGACGAACGCGCCGGATGCCTCGCGGGAACGTCTTCGCGCGGATCGTTCCGGCCCTGACGAAGATGTGTTCACTGCCGTCCACAACCCGCCACTGCGCATGATCGTCGTGGGTGCGGTCCATATCGCGCAGCCGCTGCTGGCGATGGCGCGGCTGGCGGGTTACGCCCCGGTGCTGATCGACCCGCGCGGGGCGTTTGGTGCTGCGGAACGCTTTCCCGGCGAGACGATCCTTGACGACTGGCCGGACGAGGCCCTGCGCAGCCAGAAACCTGACGCCCGCACAGCTATCGTCACCCTGACCCACGATCCGAAACTGGACGACCCCGCGATCCTTGCGGCCTTTGACAGCCCTGCTTTTTACATCGGGTGTCTGGGGTCCACGCGCACCCATGCCAAGCGTCTGGACCGCCTGCGCGGCGCGGGTGTGCCCGAGCAGGCCATCGCCCGGATTCACGCGCCGGTCGGGCTGGATATCGGGGCAAAGACCCCGGCAGAAATCGCCGTGTCCATCCTTGCCCAGATCACCCAGCGGCTGCGGCAGGGATAGCCGGGGATGGAGTTCGGTGAACGGTCCCTGTCGGAAGCTGCGGGTGCGATCCTTGCGCATTCCGTGGCCCTGCCCGGCGGTCGGCTGCGCAAGGGCGTCAGGCTGGGCGATGCCGAGCTTGCCGCGCTGCGGGCGGCGGGTATCGAGCGGGTGACGGTTGCGCGTCTTGGGGCCGGTGATGTGCACGAGGATGAGGCAGCGCTGGCCGTGGCCCGCGCCTTGGTGCCGGATGAAACCGTTGCGGGGCTGGTGCTGAAGCCGGTCGGAACCGGGCGGGTCAATGTGCATTCGACGGGGCCGGGCGTGTTGCGCCTGGATGCCGCGCGCGTGGCGGCGCTGAATAGTGCCGATCCGGCGATCACGCTTGCCACGCTGCCGGAATGGCAGCGCGTCACGGCGGACGAGATGGTGGCGACGGTCAAGATCATCGCCTATGGCGTGCCGCGTGCCGCGCTGGATGCGGCCTGTGCGGGCGGCGACGGGGCGATTGCACTGTCATCGCCGCGGATCGGCTCTGCCATGCTGATCCAGACCACGGTCGAAGGCGCGGCGGAGGAGGGAAAGCTGATCGAAAAGGGCCGACGCACCATTGCCGAACGTTTGTCACGGCTGGGTGTCACACTCGGCGCGAAGAAGGTTGTGCCGCACCGCACTGCAGCGTTGGCCGATGCGATCCGCGAGGCGGCGGATGCCGAGATGATCCTGATCCTGACCGGATCGGCCACTTCGGATCCCCGCGATGTTGCGCCAGAGGCCTTGCGCCGCGCAGGCGGGATGGTGGCGCATGTCGGAATGCCGGTGGACCCGGGCAACCTGCTGTTTCTGGGAAGCCTTGGCCCGGTGCCGGTGATCGGTTTGCCGGGATGCGTGCGCAGCCCCGCCCTGAACGGGGCCGACTGGGTGATGGAGCGGATCATCTGCGGTGTGCCGGTAACGCCGCAGATGATCATGGGTATGGGGGTAGGGGGGCTGCTGAAGGAAATTCCCCTGCGTCCGCAGCCACGACAGCCCTAGAGCGCCGTCGCCGCCAGTTCTGCCAGAATGCGGGTCCAGCCCTTCATGTGACCGTCGCGTGCGCCTTCGCTGGCGAAGCGGTCCTGCCGCAGATCGATGCGTGTGCCGTCGCCTTCCGGTGTCAGGGTCAGCGTCACCACGCTGCCTTCGACCGAATGCGGCGACAGCCACGTGAAAACCAGCCGTTTATGGGGCACCAGTTCCAGATAGGTGCCGTGATGCGGCGTGTCCTTTTCGCCGTCGTTCATCACGATACGAAAGGTGCCGCCCACGCGCGGATCTGTTCCCGCTTCGGGCACGGTGCCGCCATCACAGGGCACCATGAATCGCGCCAGCATTTTCGGGTCCAGCCAGGCGTCATAAACGCGGGCGGGCGGGGCGGGGATCACCCGCGTCACCGTCATCGTAAGTTCTGCGGTTGCCATCTGGTTCATCTTGCGTCTCCTGCTTGAATGCGGTGTCCAGCGCCTCCAGTCGAAGCGCCCAGATCGAACGAAGGCTGCCGAACCATTTCTCGACCGCCGCCAGCGGGGCCAGATCGATCTCGATGTAATGCGCGCGCCAGACCGTGCGTCGACGGACCAGCCCGGCGTCTTCCAGCACCATGATGTGCCGCGAGATCGCATTCAGGCTTTGCGCGAAGCGGTCGGATATTTCGGTCACACGCGTCGGGCCGTTCTGGGCCAGCAACGTCAGGATCGCGCGCCGCGTCGGATCGCCTGCGGCTTTCAGCGCTTTGGTCAGCGGATCGGGAGTTTCTTGTTCAACCATATGTGTGAATTAATGCTTTGGCTCGATTCGTTCAACATAAAAGTTGAATCATAGAACAAAAGAAAACGGGGACCGAAGCCCCCGCTTGATGTCCTGTCGTGAAAAAGGCGCTTACTTCGGCGCGATCATCATCACCATCTGCTTGCCTTCCAGTTTCGGCATCGACTCGATCTTGCCGATTTCCTTGATGTCATCGGCAACGCGGTTCAGCAGTTCCAGACCAAGCTGCTGGTGCGCCATTTCGCGGCCGCGGAAGCGCAGGGTGACCTTCACCTTGTCGCCGCCATCCAGGAATTTTCCGATGGAACGCATCTTTACATCATAGTCATGGCTGTCCGTTCCGGGCCGGAACTTGATTTCCTTGATCTCGATGATCTTCTGGTTCTTGCGGGCTTCCGCCTCTCGCTTCTGCTGTTCGTATTTGAACTTGCCGAAATCCATGATCTTGCAGACAGGGGGCACGGCGGTCGGCGAAATTTCCACCAGGTCCAGCCCGGCCTCTTCCGCCATCTGCATGGCCCGCGCGGGTGTCACCACCCCGACATTTTCACCATCGGCACCGATCAGTCTTATTTCCGGGGCGCGGATGCGATCATTCACGCGGGGGCCGGTGTCGCGTTGGGGCGGGGCGTTGTGCGGTCTGCGAGCCAGGGTGTTTTCCTTTCGGCCGTTTCGGGGAATTTGTCCGGGCGGCAACGTAGTCTTACGTGGCTGCGGTTTCAACCCGGAATTCAGCGGGAGTTTGCCACAACTTTCAGCGAGTGTCCTTTCCAATGCCGCACAAATAGGTCATACCGCGCCTATCTGTTTCCCGTTCATGGAGGGTTAAATGAACAGGCTTGTAGCCATCATCATCGCAGCACTGGTTCTGGTCGGTGGATATTTTGCGTTTTTCCGCGGCTCGGACGCCGAGAAAGCCGCAGGCGATGCCGTTGAGGCAACCGGTGAAGCCGCTGGTGCAGCGGCCGGGGCCGCTGCTGGTGCTGCCGAAGGGGCTGCCGATGCCGCCGCCGGTGCCGTCGAAGGCGCTGCCGAAGGTGCCGCTGACGCTGCTGCCGGTGCCGTTGATGCCGCCGCAGGTGCAGCGGAAGGTGCCGCCGACGCCGTTGCCGGTGCTGCAGAAGGCGCGGCTGATGCCGCTGCTGGTGCTGCCGAAGGTGCCGCCGACGCCGTTGCCGGTGCTGCAGAAGGCGCGGCTGATGCCGCTGCTGGTGCTGCAGAAGGCGCAGCGGACGCCGCTGCCGGCGCTGCGGATGCCGCAGTTGATGCCGCTGCCGGTGCTGCGGAAGGTGCGGCAGACGCCGCTGCCGGTGCAGCCGATGCCGTTGCGGGCGCTGCCGAAGGTGCGATGGGTGATCTGGCCAATATGCTGACCCCGGAAAACTTCGACATGGCCAAGGTTTCGGCCGCGATCGATGCGTCCAGCCTGGATGCTGCCACGAAGTCGTCGATCAAATCGGCGCTTGAAGCAGCCCAGAACAACCCCGAAGCGCTGAAGGCCGCGCTGGAGCAGGCCAAGACCGCTTTGGGCGCGAACTAAGGCGAAGGTCGCCAGAACAATGAACGCCGCGCGGTCAACCGCGCGGCGTTTTCTTTGGGCAGGGGCGGCGACGGCTTGCGCCGCCATGCGATCCTGTCAGATGCCGTCGCCGACGAAGGCCTTTTCCACCACATATTCCAGCGGTTCGGAATTCGCGCCCTCGCGCAGGCCGAAACCTTCCAGAACCGCCTTCACATCGATGTTGAAGGCCAGGCTGCCGCAGACCATGGCGCGGTCGGTGTCGCGGTTCATCGGCGACAGGCCCAGATCGGCAAAGACTTTGCCAGATGTCAGGTTGTCGGTGATGCGTCCCATGTGCGGGGATGCCTCGCGCGTGGTGGTCGGATAGTATTTCAGCTTGTCGCCTACCATTTCGCCGATCAGCGGATCGTCCTTCAGGCTTTCGACAAGCTGCCGCCCGTATTCCAGTTCCGCCACCGTGCGGCAGGTGTGCATCATGATGACTTCGTCATATTTCTCATAGGTTTCCGGTTCGCGCATCAGGCTGGCAAAGGGCGCAATGCCGGTGCCGGTGGCCAGAAACCAGATACGCTTTCCGGGCAGCAGCGCATCATGCACCAGTGTCCCCACCGGTTTCGGGCGCAGGATGATTTCGTCGCCCACATTGATGTGCTGAAGCTTCGACGTCAGCGGGCCGTCCGGCACCTTGATCGAATAGAATTCCAGTTCCTCATCCCAGGACGGCGAGGCAATGGAATAGGCGCGCAGCAGCGGTTTGCCGTTGTCGCCCAGCAGGCCGATCATCACGAATTCGCCTGACCGGAAGCGCAGGGTTTGCGGCCGCGTCACCCGAAAGGAAAAAAGCCTATCGGTCCAGTGCCGCACCTGCGTGACGGTCTGGGCATCAGGCAGATGCTTCGGTGCGGCGGCGGGTGCGGTGGTCATGTCGTTCATCGGGGTTTCGGGCGGATGCCCGCCTCTCTAGGCGAAAAGGGGAAACGGGAAAAGCGGCTTATCCGCGCAGGCGGCGCTGATAGTCGCGGGCCTGCCAGTCGGCGCGGAACTGCCACTGATCCTCGGGCTGGCGGGCTGCAAGGTCATCGCTGATCTCGACTTCATCAAAACCGACGCGGCGGGCCATGGCATATTGGTCGGCGATCACATGGCCCGCCGCGCGCAGGCGGCCGGTATATCCCATGTCGCGCAGATGCCGGGCCAGCGTGAACCCGCGCCCGTCGCTGAACGCAGGGAAGGCGACCCGGATCGCCGGGGCGGCCAGATGCGTGGAGCCAAGGGTTGCAGGGGCGGTATCCTGCGGCAGGTCGATGCCTTGGCCCGGCCCGGCTTCCCCCAGGGGCGCAAAGCCGCCTTGCCAGTCATCATGCGCGAAGCCCGCATCCGTCACGATCACGCTCATGCCACCTTCTCCGAAAGCGAATTGTCACCCAGCGGCTTGTCCATCGGCGCAAGATTGCCCCGCACGACACGCCCGTTGATGAAATGAATGCCGCACTCTTCCTTGGCGCTGCCACGCCAGCGGCCTGCGCGTGGATCCTCGCCGGGCTTCACCGGGCTGGTGCAGGGCGCGCAACCGATGGACGGATAGCCCTTGGCCACCAGCGGATGCCGGGGCAGGCGGTTGTTGTCCATGTAGTCGCGGATGTCCTCCATCCCCCAATGGGCCAGGGGATTGATCTTCATCCGGCTGTCGGTTTCCACCTCAAAGAAATCCAGTGCGGCGCGGGTGGCGCCCTGAAACCGCTTTCGGCCGGTGATCCAGGCATCGAACCCCTGCAACGCGCGTTCCAGCGGCTCGGTCTTGCGCAGGGCGCAGCAGGCATCCGTATCCGTCTGGTGCAGCAGGTTGTCGGGATCATGCGCGGCCAGCGCCGCCGGGCGCGCCCGCACGATGCGCAGGTCGAGCAGCCCCAGCTTTTCCGCCACTTCGGTCTGATAGGCCAGCGTTTCGGGAAACAGCATATGCGTATCGACAAACAGCACCGGCGTCGCCGGGTTGATGACCGACACCAGATGCAACAGAACGACCGATTCCGCCCCGAAAGACGACACCAGCGCAATGCGACCCACCTGCGGATCCTTCAGCGCATGTTCCAGAACCGAGGTCGCGCCATGATGCCGGTAACGGTCATTCAGCGCGGCAACGCGGTCGGCAACAGGAAGGTTAAGCGGCATCGCGCGCCCCTTCCGCTTCCGGGTAAAGCGCTGCCTTGAACGGGGCCATCCCGACGCGGCGGAACGTCTCGATAAAGGTTTCCGAGGCATCGCTGCGCACGGCGAGATAGGCGCGCAGCAGACGTTCGATGGCGGGAACCACCTGATCGTAGGCAAAGCCGGGGCCTGCCCGTTCACCCACGGCAGCGCTCAGCGTGTGATCGCCGCCCAGCGTGATCTGGTAGTTTTCCACCCCGGCGCGATCCAGCCCCAGGATGCCGATATGGCCGACATGATGGTGACCGCAGGCGTTGATGCAGCCCGAAATCTTGATCTTGAGCTGACCGATTTCCTGTTCCAGCCCCAGCGCATCGAAATGCACGGCGATCTGCTGGGCGATCGGGATCGACCGGGCCGTCGCCAGCGCGCAGTAATCCATGCCGGGGCAGGCGATGATGTCGGACACAAGGTTCAGGTTGGCAGTGGCCAGCCCGACGCGCTGCAATTCGGCAAAGATCACCGGCAGATCGGAATTGTGGACATGCGGCAGCACCACGTTCTGTTCGTGGCTGATCCGCAATTCGTCATGCCCGTAACGTTCTGCCAGATCGGCCATGACGCGCATCTGTTCGGCACTGGCGTCGCCGGGGGTTTCGCCGTGCTTTTTCAGCGAAATGGTGACGATGGCATAGCCCGGCGCGCGATGCGCGGTCAGGTTGGTATCGGACCAGGCGCGGAACTGCATGTCTGCGGCGCGGGCGGCGTGGAAGGCATCCTCGGGCGCGTTGCGGAAGGCGGGCGGGGCGAAGGCCGATGTGATTTGCGCCAGATACTCCTGATCGACGCCCGAAAACTGCTCGCGAACCTGCGCAAAGCGCTTTTCCACCAGATCGCGGAAGGCGTCGATGCCGTTTTCGAACACGGTGATCTTGATGCGCGCCTTGTATTTGTTGTCGCGGCGTCCCAGCACGTTGTAGGTCGACACGATGGCTTCAAGGTAGGGCAGAAGGTCGGCCTTGGCCACAAACGGGCTGATGACCTGACCGATCATCGGCGTCCGGCCCAAACCACCGCCCACCAGCACCTCGTATCCCACTTCGCCTGCGTCATTTTTCACGATACGGATGCCGATGTCATGGGCGCGGGTCACTGCACGGTCTTCAGCCGCACCGGAAACGGCGACCTTGAACTTGCGCGGCAGGAACTGGAATTCCGGATGATCTGTCGACCATTGCCGGATCAGCTCCGCCACCGGGCGCGGGTCTTCGATTTCATCGGCGGCGGCACCGGCGAAATGGTCGGCGGTCACGTTGCGGATGCAGTTGCCCGATGTCTGGTTGGCGTGCATTTCCACATCCGCCAGCGCGCCAAGGATGGCGGGCACATCCTTCAGCTTCGGCCAGTTGTACTGGATGTTCTGCCGCGTGGTGAAATGGCCGTAACCCTTGTCCCATGTCTCTGCGATCAGGGCCAGTTGCCGCATCTGGCGGCTGTTCAGCGTGCCATAGGGAATGGCCACACGCAGCATATAGGCGTGCAGTTGCAGATACAGCCCGTTCATCAGGCGCAGCGGGCGGAATTCATCCTCGGTCAATGATCCGTCGATGCGGCGGTTCACCTGTGCGGTGAACTGGGCCACGCGGGCGCGGACGAAGGCTTCGTCGAAGTCGTTGTACTTATACATTCGTGCCCTCTGCCTGCTTGCCGTGCTTGTAATTCGAAGGACCGGTCCTGCGGAAGTCCTCGCGGAAATGTGCGGGTTCCGGTCCGTTTGGCCCGGCTTTCACATCGAACAGATAGGCCCCTACCACGGAAAGCTTCTGCCCGGCGGCATGCAGCAGGCGCAGTTCGGCATGGGCTTCGTCCTCGATCACCTCGGCCTCGGACAGGCGGCGTGTCCAGCGGTCATCTGCGGTCAGATAGATGACATCGCCTTCCAGCAATGCATTGGCGGTGACGACCTTGGGGATGAACGGACGGCTCATGGCAGGGCTTTCGAAGATCGGATGGCATGGGGTCCGGACGGACTCCGGCTGTTTTCTTCCCTTGAATATAGAACATTGTTCCGCTTACATGCCATAGGTCAGCAAAGATAAGGAAGTTTGTTCTGCGCTCGGCGGCTGATAGAACCGGGTTCCACAACAGGGGAAAAAACAGGAATGACCGCCCGGCTGGATGAGATGGACCGGAAAATCCTTGCGGAGCTGCAGGAAGATGCCAGCCAGTCGCTGGATGAAATCGCGCGCAAGGTCAATTCGTCAAAGACCCCGGTCTGGAACCGCATCCGCCGGATGCGCGAAGCGGGGGTGCTGAAGCGGCAGACGGTGATCCTTGATCCCGATGCGCTGGGGCTGGAGGCCTGTTTCTTCGTGCTGATCCGTACATCGGAGCATGAGGCGGGCTGGCAGAAGAAATTCCTGGCCGCCCTGCGCGCCCGGCCAGAGGTACTGGAGGCGCATCGTCTGGCGGGGGAAATCGACTATATCCTGAAGGTGCGCGTCGCCAATGCGCGGGCCTATGACACCTTCTATCAGGCGCTGATTTCCGAGGTGCGGATTTACAATGTGACGGCGCTCTTGAGCATGGAAGAGATCAAGTCGACAACGATGCTGCCGCTGTAGGGCGGGCGCGCAACCGGGGGCTTGCCCCCGGACCCCCAGAATATTTTCACCAGACTGAACGTCAGCGCGCCAGTATCAGGCTTTCCAGCCCGTGAAAATGGTAGAGGTTCGCGTAAACCGGCGGGGTCGCGACCCGTAGCCGGGGCAGGCGCGTGAACAGGATCGGCAGGGCGATTTGCAATTCCAGCCGGGCCAAGGGCGCACCGACGCAAAAATGCACGCCTGCGCCGAAGCTGACATGCGGATGCAGCGGGCGGGCCGGATCGAAGCGGGCGGGTTCGTCCCAGATGCCGGGATCGCGGTTGGCGGCGGCCAGAAGCAGGCCGATTTCATCGCCGGGCACGAAGTGGTGCCCCATGATGTCCACCGGCTCATAGACATGCCGGGTGAACAGGTGCAATGCCGGATCATAGCGCAGGATTTCCTCTGCCGTCGTCTCGACCCGGTCGGGCGTCAGGGCGGCGGCAGGATCGGGCAGGGCCAGCAGCGCCTTTACCCCGTTGCCGATGGTGTGAACCGTCGCCTCGTGCCCCGCGTTCAGCAGCAGGATGCAGGTGGTCACAAGTTCGTCCGGGGAAAGCTTTTCGCCCGCATCCTCGGCAGCGATCAGATGGGTGATCAGGTCGTCGGCAGGGCGCGAGCGGCGTTCATCCGCATATCCCCGGATGAAAGCGGCGAAATCTCGGGCGGCAGCGGCAGCGGCAAGTTCCATATCACGGGTGCGGCGGGCCTGATACATGCCGACCATCGCGTTGGACCAGGCCAGGAGCTGCGCCGACATGCTTTCAGGCACCCCCAGCAGCCGCGCGATGATGATGACGGGCAGATCGCGCGCGAACCCCGGAAGCAGGTCGAAGTCGCCGGCAGGCAGGGCATCGATCAACTGGTGGCTCAGCGCGGCAATCTCCGGTCCCAGCGCCGCGATCCGGCGCGAGGTGAAGGCGCGCAACACCAATCCCCGCAGCCGGGTGTGCCTGGGCGGCTCCAGTTCCAGCATCGAATGCGCCTCGACCGCGTGGAAGTCGCGGGTGTGTTCCGGGACGGGCGCGCGCCGGTCGGGCGGAACCTCTCGCCCCAGGCGCCGGTCGCGAAGGATCGCGGAAACCGCCGCATGGCTGCCGGTGCATGGCAGACCATAGTCCTGCCAGTGGAAAAACGGACCACAGGCACGGGCACGTTCGTAGAACGGATAGGGGTTCTGGACGAAACCCGGATCGGTCGGTGATTGCGACAGGGTTTGCATCAGTTTGCCTGTGTCGGTTCTGATCCGCGCATGGGTCCGATCTGTGCAATCAGCACGCCCAAGGCGACGACTGCCGCTGAAAGCGCCTGCCAGCCGTTCCAGCCGCCGCCCATCATATAGGCAAGGCCCATCACGTAAAAGGGCGTCGCGTTCAGGTGCATCGCGCCGATGCCCACGCCCAGGCGGCCAATGCTGGCGATCCACAGCAATTGCGACAGGCCAAGCGCTATGATGCCGTTGAACAGCAGCGCCGCAACCTGTGGTCTGCCCATCGCCTGCCAGTCGGGACCCGACCCGCCAAGCGCAGCCTGGATCAGCGCCATGGCAAGCGTCACTACAGCAGCGCCGACAAGTGTGATGGTGGTCTGCCCGATGAAGCTCAGGCCCGGAAAGCTGCGCACCGTGGCGAACGACCCCCAGCTATAGACAAAAACGGCACCAAAGGCGGCCAGTGCGCCGGTCGATAGCAGACGGACCCCCGACGTTCCAGCGCCGACCGCCAGAAGCCCGCCCGCAAGGCTGAGCGCCACACCGATCACCAGAGGCAGGGTCAGTCGCCGTGTTCCCGCCATGCTTTCAAGGGCGATACCGACCACCGGCATCATTGCCCCGGTCACGGCGATCGTGACGGCATCCGTCCGCGCCTGCCCGAAGAGCATGAGCCATGCCCCCAGACCCAGACCCACACCGCCGACCAGCAGGCCACGCCCCCAGTCGGCATGACGCACCGTTGTCCAGCCATCGACGGCGATCCACAGCGGCAGCAGGATCGCCGATGCCAGCAATGTGCGCGCCGCAGCCAGGGGCAACGGAGTCATCGGTCCGATCACCATGTCGGCTGCGGGCAGGCCCATAGACCACACCAGCATCCCGAAAAAGCAGATCAGGTTGGCCCCGATCACGCCTTGCGAAGTGTTGCGGGACAGGGAAACCGGCATGGCACCTTGGGTCAGGATGAACTGGCGGAACGGACGGGCAGACGACCGGCCCGCCCTGCCGTCAGGCTGGCCGGTATGGCACGGGCGATCTTGTCTGCGGGCGACGCGGCAGCGGCGGTTTCCGGCCCCGACGGTCGGCCCGTATTTCAGGCAGCCGAAAGCGCCGCGACAATCGCCCCGAAATCGGCGGCCTTCAGGCTGGCCCCGCCGACCAGCGCGCCGTCGACATCGGCAACGGCAAAGATCGCGGTCGCATTCGACGGCTTGACAGACCCGCCGTAAAGCAACCGCATTCCCCGGCCTTCGGCGCCAAAGCGCGCCGCCAGTTCGCCGCGAAGAAAGGCGTGGACGTCGGCGATCTGTTCGATGGTCGGGGTGCGGCCGGTGCCGATGGCCCAGACCGGTTCATAGGCGATGACAGTATTGGCGGCGGTCGCCGCATCGGGGACCGATCCGCGCAATTGCGCGCCGATCACTTTCAGGGTGCTGCCTGCATCGCGCTCGGCTTCGGTTTCGCCCACGCAGACGACGGCCGTCAGCCCCGCGCCCCATGCAGCGGCGGTCTTGGTCGCGACAAGCGCGTCGCTTTCACCATGATCGGCGCGGCGCTCGGAATGACCAAGGATCACATGGCTGGCCCCTGCGGCCTTCAGCATCGCAGCCGACACATCGCCGGTATGCGCGCCCGAAGCCGCCGTATGGCAATCCTGCCCGCCGACCTTCAGAACGCTGTCACGGGCATGCCATGCCATCTGCGCCAGCAGCGTTGCAGGAGGACAGAGCAGCATTTCGCAGACGGGCGCGGGATGGGCGGCCAGCAATGCCTGAACCTCCCCAAGACTTTCGGGGGTGCCGTTCATCTTCCAGTTTCCGGCGGCGAGTTTCTTGCGCATCTTCTGTTCCCCGTTGCTTGCCGCCACACCATAGGCAAGCGGCAGGCAAGTGGGAAGGGCGGATCAGCCCTGCTGGCTGGCGGGCGATGCTTCGGCAGGCGCGTCCTTGAACCGGATGGATTCACCGCAACCGCAGGCTTCTGCCACGTTAGGATTGTTGAAGCGGAAACCGGATTCCAGCAGCGAGGTTTCAAAATCGATTTCGGTGCCGAACAGAAACATCTGTGCCATCGGCGCAATCATCACCCTCGCGCCGTCCTGTTCCACAACCTCATCCAGTGGATTGGCGTCCGACACGTAATCCATCGTGTATTCCATGCCGGCGCAGCCGCCCTTTTTCACGCCGATGCGCAGGCCATGCGCATTTTGACGCTGCATCAGGCGGGCAATCTGGCTTGCCGCGCGCGGGGTGATGGTGACGGCCTGTTTGCCGGGGATCGAGAACATTGGAGTTTCCTTCCGAGTCAAAGATAGGGCGGCGAGGCCCCGCCCGCAAGGTCGCGTCCGCTTGCGCGAAAGCGGTCCGGACAAGCCCGCCATCCTCATGCCGAGGGGTTGGGGACATGCCGGGATGGGTTGCCTCGAATTCAGTCCGATTCCGGAAACGGCACACGTCTGGGGGGATCATTGTTTGCTGTGACAAAACTGTGGCGGTAGCAATTAAAGGCATGGTATAGCTGGATAATTCTGTGTTAAAGGTGTGGCCGGTTCTCGGAGGGTGCAGTCTTGAAGTTTCTACTAGCTGGTGCTTTTGCGCTTGGCCTTGCAGGGTCTGCAAGCGCTGCTTCGCTACAATTCGGTGCGGGCGACAAAGATTGTTTCGGGCTTGGTGGGGTTTGTGCACCGGGGGACCGCTACAACAGCGATCTTGGCGGACAGTATTTCGGGGACAACTCGAATCATGGCGATGCCGTGGGGACGGATTTCTGGGATATCGGCCCGCGTGACTTTCTGTTCCGCATCAATGTCGGCAGCGACTCGGTGGTCGCCGCCACGCTGAAGATTTTCGTCGCAGGTGCCGAACTGGCGCAGGGCCTGACCGTCCGTTTCGGCGATACGGTCATTGGCCAGATCCTTGCCTCAGGTGGCGATGCGCATGAAGCGGCGGGACTTTACAGCTTTGCCCTGAACCCGGCGCATATCAGTTCGCTCGCACGGGTGCGGCTGTCGCCCACCGATATCAACGAGGCCTATATCGTCGATCACGTCGAGATCGATCTGGAAACCGTGCCGGTTTCCACGGTGCCGGTCCCGGCCAGCTTGCCACTTCTGGGGGCAGCGCTGGGTGTGGCGGCCCTGCTGCGCCGTCGCAAGGCGGCCTGAACAGTACGCAGCCGGTTGAAATAGGGGCAGCCTTGCGGGGCTGCCCTTTTATACACTTGCGGGGCTGCCCTTTTATACAATTGTGCCAAACACCGCGGACAAAACGGGTTATCAGCAAAAGATAACGATTGTCCGTATCCGCGACGCCCGGCGCAAACGGCGGCTGCGCAAGCGTTTCTGGCTGCGCTTGAGACTTTGGCCTTCAGTCGCACCGGGCACCACCAGCAGCGCATTGCTGAAACGAACTTGCGCTGCCAGACCCATCACCGGGCCCGGTGTTTCCGACAGGGTGCGGCTACATGAACCCCAGTTCCAGCCGCGCCTCGTCAGACATCATTTCCATGCCCCAGGGCGGGTCGAAGGTCATCGCGACGTTCACATGCTTCACCCCCGGCAGGGGCTCTACTGCATCCGCCACCCATCCGGGCATCTCGCCCGCAACGGGGCAGCCCGGCGCAGTAAGCGTCATCACCACCTCGACTTCGTTTTCGGGTGAAATCTCGATCGTATAGACCAGCCCCAGATCGTAGATGTTCACCGGGATTTCCGGATCGAACACCGTGCGACAGGCCTCCACCACGCTGTCATACAGCGGATGATCGGTAGTCGAGGGACGGATCAGCGGCGTTCCTTCAAGACGGTCGGTTGCGGCGGTCATTGCAGCGTTCCAGATGTTGTTGAGAAAACATATAGGGATTTGCTCGCGCGGGGTAAAGAACAGCTCGTGCGCTTGATGACACTCTTGGCAAGTCGACGGTTTTATTTCATCAGGACCTTCTTCCATGACGGGGCCGGACATCGGTCCGTGCAAAGGGCAGGGCATGACAAACAGCTTCGGATTCCAGCTTCACGCAACCGACGGCAAGGCCCGGACCGGCATCATCTCTACCCCGCGCGGGGAAATCCGCACGCCTGCCTTCATGCCCGTCGGCACGGCGGCGACGGTCAAGGCAATGCTGCCGGAAAGCGTGCGGGCCACGGGGGCGGATATCCTGCTGGGCAACACCTATCATCTGATGCTGCGCCCCGGTGCGGAACGGGTGACGCGGCTGGGGGGGCTGCACCGGTTCATGAACTGGGATCGCCCGATCCTGACCGATAGCGGCGGTTTTCAGGTGATGAGCCTTGGCCCGCTGCGCAAGCTGACCGAGGAAGGCGTGCGATTTTCCAGCCATATCGACGGTTCCAAACACATGCTGACCCCGGAACGCAGCATGGAAATCCAGAAGCTGCTGGGATCGGACATCGTGATGTGTTTCGACGAATGCCCGGCGCTGCCCGCGACAGAGGATCAGGTGGCGAAATCCATGCGGCTGTCGATGCGCTGGGCCCAGCGGTCACGCGATGCCTTTGGCGACCGGCCCGGCCATGCGCTGTTCGGCATCATGCAGGGGGGCGTCACGCGGGAACTGCGCGAGGAATCGGCCGGGGCGCTGAAAGCCATCGGTTTTGACGGTTATGCCATCGGCGGGCTGGCCGTGGGAGAGGGGCAGGAGGCCATGTTCGGCGTTCTCGACTACGCCCCCGGCATGCTGCCCGTGGACAAGCCGCGCTATCTGATGGGGGTGGGCAAGCCTGACGACATCGTGGGCGCGGTGGAACGCGGCATCGACATGATGGATTGTGTACTGCCTTCGCGGTCCGGCCGCACCGGGCAAGCCTGGACGCGCCACGGGCAGGTCAACATCAAGAATGCCCGCCATCAGGACGATCCCCGCCCGCTGGACGAAGCCTGCACCTGTCCGGCCTGCCGGGGCTATTCCCGCGCCTACCTGCACCACGTGTTCCGGGCACAGGAAATCATCGCATCGATGCTGCTGACATGGCACAACCTGCATTATTATCAAGCGCTTATGCAGGGCCTGCGCGATGCGATTGCTGCAGGGCGGCTGGCGGATTTCGTGGCGCGGTTCCATGCCGAAAGGGCCGAAGGGGATATTCCGCCGCTGTAGGGGGCGCTGCCCCCACCCCGGACGGGGTCCGGGGTTCCCCCGGGATATTTGCGCCAGACTGAAGGGTCAAAGCCCGACCATTCGGCGGATATCGGCAGGGCTTGCCCCTTCGGCGCGGTATTTCGACAGCGCGCGGGAATCGTCGCGCTTGGCCAGCCGCTTGCCGGAGTCGTCGCGGATCAGGCGATGGTGGTGGTAGACGGGCGTGGGCAGGCCGATCAGGCGTTGCAGGATCACCTGTATGGGCGTGAAATCGAACAGGTCCTCACCACGGATGACATGGGTTATGCGCTGGTCGGCATCGTCGAAAGCCGAAGCAAGGAAATAGGCGATGATGTCCTCACCCTTGCGGGAAAGGACAACATCGCCGATCTGGGTCATGGCCGTGGCCGGATCGATATTTTGATGACCTTCGTGCGCCGGGCCGGTTTCGGTGAAATCAAGGTGGCTGCCCTGCAAGCACCGCAGCGCGGCGGCAAGGTCAAGTCGCAGTGCGTCGCCGGGCTGCCGCATCGCCATTTTTCGACCGCGGCAGGTGCCGGGATAGACGTTGAAGGCAACGCCTTCCTGCGGGGCGGAGAGCGCTGCACGGATGTCGGAGCGCGTGCAGGAACAGGGATAAAGCAGGTTCCGCGCCGCAAGCGGCGCGAGCCTGGCGTTGTAGCGGGCGATATGTTCCGACTGGCGGTGGATCGGGCCATCCCAAGTCAGCCCGAGCCATGTCAGGTCGTCCATGATCGCTGCTTCATATTCGATACGGCAGCGTTCCAGGTCGGTATCTTCCATCCGCAACAGGAAACTTCCGCCGGCAGTCCGCGCCATGTCATGGGCAAGGATCGCAGAGTAAGCATGGCCCAGATGCAGCGGCCCGGTCGGCGAGGGCGCGAAGCGGGTGACGATTGTCACTTTTCCCCCGCAAGCCATTCATTGAACAGGATTTTCGCCCGTTCGGTATAAGCAAGATAACGATCCTTGCGGCCCCTGCGCCCCCCCTTGGCATCGATGGGCGGGAACAGCCCGAAGTTCACGTTCATCGGCTGGAACGTCTTTGCATCCGCCCCGCCGGTGATATGGGTAACGAGTGCGCCCATAGCGGTTTCCGGGGGCGGTGCTTCCAGCACTCTGTCCGTCATCTCCGCCACCGCCAGCCGCCCCGCCAGCAGGCCCATGGCCGCACTTTCGACATAGCCCTCCACCCCGGTGATCTGCCCGGCGAAGCGGATATTCAGCTTTGATTTCAGCCGCATCTGCCGGTCGAGCAGTGTGGGGGAGTTGATGAAGGTGTTGCGATGAATGCCGCCCAGCCGTGCGAAACTCGCGTTCTCCAGACCCGGAATCATCTTGAAAACAGCAGTTTGCGCGCCGTATTTCATCTTGGTCTGAAAGCCGACGATATTGTAAAGCGTCCCCAGCGCATTGTCTCGGCGCAGTTGCACCACGGCATGGGCCTTGACCGCCGGATCATGGGCATTGGTCAGCCCGACCGGCTTCATCGGACCGAAACGCAGGGTTTCGCGGCCGCGTTCCGCCATCACCTCGATCGGCAGGCACCCGTCGAAATAGCCCGCGGTCTCGCCCTCGTGA
The DNA here is from genome assembly GCA_051646105.1 of Paracoccaceae bacterium. Classification (GTDB taxonomy): domain Bacteria; phylum Pseudomonadota; class Alphaproteobacteria; order Rhodobacterales; family Rhodobacteraceae; genus JBOFCO01. Next base: position 53,822 of record JBOFCO010000095.1, on the reverse strand, counting down.
AATTCGGTCTTGTCTGCGGCCAGCAGCGCGTCGATGAAAGCCTCGTACTGATCTTTCGTCATCGGGCAGTTCATATAGGCGGTCTGTTCCTCGACCGTCTCGCCCTTGTCATAGCGCGACTGCATCCAGGCGACCGACATATCCACCGATTCCGCATAGACGATCGGTGCGATGGCATCGAAGAAGGCCAGCGCTTCTGCCCCGGTTTCTGCCCGGATCGCTTCGGCCAAGGCGCCGCTGGTCAAGGGACCAGTGGCGATGATCCAGTTTCCGGATACAGGAAGCGTCGTAACTTCTTCATCCGTAACGGAAATAAGCGGATGAGATCGCAGTCGCGCCGTCACCGCATCGGCAAAGGCGTCGCGGTCCACCGCCAGCGCGCCGCCCGCAGGTAAAGAATGCCGGTCGGCCATTTCCATGATCAGCCCGCCCGCCGCGCGCATTTCCCAATGCAGCAGGCCGACGGCGTTCCGTTCGCTGTCATCAGACCGGAAGGAGTTGGAGCAGACCATTTCCGCCAGTTGCCCGGTGCGATGGGCGAATGTGCCAACCTTGGGCCGCATCTCGTGGATCACCACGCGGATGCCCGCCTGTGCGGCCTGCCAGGCAGCTTCCGATCCGGCCATGCCGCCGCCGACGATGTTCAGAACTTCGGTCATGACGGGGATGTAACCCCCCGCAGGACGCTTGAAAAGCCGAAGCGGGGCACTTTTCGTTTGCGGCAGGCTTCGCTACAGCACGGCAGCGCGAACGAAATGGAGCAGAGAAGTGGAAAGATTGATCGAGCGCGGGCTTTTCGCCAGCCGCTGGCTGATGGCCCCGATGTATGTGGGGCTGGTGGGCGCCCTGCTGATCCTGATGTGGAGCTTCCTGCTGGAGCTGGTTCATCTGGTCCAGAGCCTGCCAGGTATGACCGTCGACGATGCCGTGTTGGGCGCGCTGGCGCTGATCGACCTGTCGTTGGCGGGCAACCTGATCCTGATCGTGATCTTTTCTGGATATGAGAATTTCGTCAGCCGCATGGACATGGGCAACCATGAAGACGTCCCCGACTGGCAGGGAGAGGTGGATTTTTCCGCGCTGAAGCTGAAACTGGTGGCTTCCATCGTGGCGATTTCGGGGATTCACCTGCTGAAGGTGTTCATGGATGTCACCAAATACGATGCGGAAAAGATCCGGTGGATGGTCATCATCCATCTTGTTTTCGTGATCTCCGGGGTGCTGCTGGCGTTGATGGATGTGCTGGCGGTCAAGGCCAAGACCGGCAAGAGCGCCGCAAGAAAAAAGACCGCAGAGTGATCTGCGGCCTTGGCCGATTTGCTGATGTCAGACCGGTCGCTGCCACAACCTGACCAGCGCCGCGCCCAGGAACGCCCAGGCAATCGCACCAACGATCAGCGACCGGCTGGCAAAGGGTGCCGCCACCTCGGGCGGGGCCAGTCCGGCAAATCCGTCGGGCTGAGGGGCGCCGATCACATGCGGGGCCGTCAGCAGCACCAGCGCGACGGCCAGCGACAACGGATCGCGCCGGAATGCCAGAATGGCCAGCCCGATGGCGGTGGCGATGACCGTACCGAAATACCAGACCTGCCGCGCCCCCAGATCGGCGGCAAGATTGCCGGGCAGTTCCGGGGCTAGACCCAGCGCAGGCGCGCCCTGCACGACGGCAAAGCCAGCCAACCCCCACAGCAGGGACTGGGCCAGACCGGGGCGGTGCCCGCGTTCCTCTGCCAGGGCAAGGGCGGCAACCATCATCAGCGCATAGGAGACGTAGAGCACCATGGTAAAACCGATGGTTTTCATGTTGCGGATAGTCGGGCTGTCCCCGGCAGCCGGGTCATGCGCATCTTCGTGCCCGTCATCTTCGTGCCCGTCATCGGCGCTTTCCGGTGTCGCATGATCATGGCTGGCATGATCGTGCATGGCGTCAGCGGCAGGGGTGCCGAAATGGACGGCATCCCCCGATTCATAGCGTTCTGCAAGCAGCAGCACCGGTTGAAGAAACGCAAAATGCAGCAGGGCCGCAAGCAGCCCCGCAGCTACGCCGGCGAACATCGCACCGGCCAGCATACGCTGGATCATGATATTATGCCTTGTTCCCGCCGGTCAGTGGCAGGGGAAGCCAGTGGCGTGGCGCATGTCATGCGCGGCATCATGCAGTGTCGCGGATTGCGCATGGCCGGCGATGAAGAAAATCCCGGCCCCAAGGCTGGCCACGAAAAGTGCGGCGAGCAGGGTGGCAGAGGTGGCGCGTGAAGCGGTTTTGGTGGTCGTGTTCATATCAGTTCTCCATGCCGTCACACCCGACGGCGGTTGATCGTGCCTTGCAAGGCCGGTCTCCTGACTCGCGGGTCGCTGCGTGCCTTCCGCCTTCCCGATCCTTGGGGGATCAGTGGCCGTCTGGAAGGCCGCTCGCCGCATACAGTCGCGGGGGCGGTTGAAGCATGGGGTGCCTTGATGGGTTCACCCGTTCTTCATTCCCGTTTCAGTCCGGGCGCTTTGCGCCGGTCGGACACCTTGCAAAGCTGGTGTGACAGGGAAGCCGTGGGATGGTCAAGCGCGAAGTGCGGATCAGGCCCACATCTCACCCCGGAATGCGGGCAATCAGTTTCAGCCGCAGGTCGCCCAGGGGCCGTGCATCGGCAATCTCGCCGTCCGGGGCTTTTTCATACAGGCGGGCGAACAGTGCGAGAGAGGCGACATCCGCCTCGACCACACCCGCGAACAGATAGGCGGTCTTGCCCGGTGCGCGGAAGGCAACAGAAGCCGGGCGCGCGCAGGCCGACATGCAAGACCCTTCGCGGACCGTATACTGCGGAACCAGTGGCGGCAGGGCATCCGAAAGACCCGGTGCCCCTGCCAGACAGGCGCTGCACAAGTGGATATGATGCCCGCTCATGCCGGGCTGTCGGCCAGTGGCCCGAACAGGATCAGCGCCGGGTGATTGCCATGCTCGGCCTGTGCCAGAATCGCGGCCAGATCGCCCACCGTGCTGCGCGTCAGCCGCTGATCGGGGGAGGAGACGGATTCCGCCAGCAGCGCCGGGGTATCGGGCGGCAGGCCCGCCGCCGTAAGCTTGCCGATCAGCGCCGGAAAGGTGCGCCTCGCCATGTAGACGACCGTCGTTGCCTCTGCATCCGCCAGTGCCGCTATGTTCAGGTCGGCGGGCAGGCCGCCGGTCACGTCATGGCCGGTGATGAACTGCACCCGCCGCGCCGTCATCCGCCGGGTCAGCGGTATTTCGGCGGCGGCAGCTGCGGCTGCGGCGGCGGTGACACCGGGGATGATCTCGAACGCCAGGCCTGCTTCGCGCACCGCCATCAGCTCTTCCTCCAGCCGGCCGAAAATGCCGCTGTCACCGGATTTCAGCCGCACCACCCGTGCCCCGGTCAGGGCGTGATCGACGAGCAACCGGCTGACATGCTCCTGTTTTGGCGAAGGCCGCCCGGCGCGCTTGCCCACCGCGACCAGTTCCGCACCCTTGCGCGCCAGTCCAAGGATCGGGCCAGAGGACAGATCATCGAACAGCACCACATCTGCCGCCTGCAACCGCTTCAGCGCACGCACCGTCAGCAGTTCCGGATCGCCGGGGCCGGAGGAAACGAAAGAGACAAATCCGGTCATGCGGCGGGTCCGATCAGATGGAAATAGCTGCCTGTGGCCAGCCCGCGCCGCGATCCCGTCTCGGCAACAGGCGCGTCGCCAGCATCCGTCACCTGTGCCAGCGGTTCGTCGGGTTGGTCAAGCACCGTCGAATAGTGGAACTCATGGCCGCGCAGCCTTGTGCCCGTCGCAAGGCCGGGGATCGGGGCGGCAAGCGTGGCGCTGCGATAACCCAGATGCAGGCGGCGGGTGGCAAAGCTGGTGACAAGTCCCAGCAGCCCGGCCATTTCGTGCCGGGCGCCGTCCTTGTCGATCAGGGCGGTTCCCATGGCCATATATCCCCCGCATTCGCCATGCACAGGACGCGCGGCGGCAAAGGTTTTGATCCGGCTTTTGAAATTCGTGGCCGCAGCAAGGGTGCCGCCATGCAGTTCCGGATATCCTCCCGGCAGCCAGCAGCAATCCGCGCTGCTATCCGGCCCCTGATCGGCAAGGGGGGAGAACGGCAGGATTTCCGCGCCCTGTGCCCTCCAGTCGGCCAGCAGATGCGGGTAGATGAAGCTGAACGCGGCATCCTGTGCCAGCGCGATGCGCTGGCCGGGCGGGGTTGCGCGCAGATGATCGACAGCGGGCAGCATGCCGGTTTTTGCCGCAGATCGCAAAGCCGCAAGGTCAAGATGTGTGGCAACGAAATCGCCCGCTGCCTTCAGGAAGGCATCAAGCCCCGCCATTTCCCCCGCCTGCACAAGGCCAAGATGCCGCTCGGGCAGCGCGATGCCGGTATTGCGGGGCAGGGCACCGAACACCCTCAACCCCGTCGTCTCCACGCCTGCCCGCGCCATCGCCGCGTGCCGGGGGGAGGCGGTGCGGTTCAGGATCACCCCTGCCACCTGCACATCCGGGCGGAAGCGGGCGAACCCCAGGGCGACGGCCCCCGCCGACTGCGCCTGGCCGGAAGCGTCGATGACCAGCACCACCGGCCAACTCAGCAGTGCTGCGATGTCGGCGCTGGCCCCGCTGCCAGTTTCCCCCGGCTGTGCCACGCCATCAAACAGCCCCATCGCGCCTTCGGCGATCACCAGATCGGCCCCCGCCGCCTGCGCCACCAGCGCCGCGATCCGGCCCCGCGGCATCGCCCAACTGTCCAGATTGAACGATGCGCGCCCCGACGCGGCGGTGTGAAAGGCCGGGTCGATGTAATCCGGTCCGCATTTAAAGGGCTGCACTGAAAGCCCCTGCGCGCGGAACGCCGTCAGCAGGCCCAGAGTCACCGTCGTCTTGCCGCTGCCAGAGGCCGGGGCGGCGATCAGCAGGCCCGGCGTCATTCCGGGAACCGGGGATCGGTGCCCACGGGGCGATAGCGGCGGTCGTAATCGGCGGCGTAAAGGCGGCTGTCCTCGAACCCGGCTTGCCCCAACGCACGCCCGACAAGAATCAGCGCGGTTCGCTCTAGTTCCGGCCCAAGACCTGAATCAAGGCTGCCCAGAGTGGCCCGGATCACCCGCTGGTCGGGCCAGCTTGCCCGCCAGACGACGGCAACGGGACAATCCGCCCCGTAATGCGGGACCAGTTCCGCAAGAACATCCGCAAGCCCATGAATCGACAGATGAATCGCCAATGTCGCCCCGGTGGCGGCGAATGCGGCCAGCGTTTCCCGTTCAGGCATGGTGCTGGCGCGGCCCGGCGTACGGGTCAGCACCACCGACTGCACCAGACCGGGCAGCGTCAGCTCCGCGCCCAGAGCAGCAGCCGCAGCGGCAAAGGCGGGCACGCCGGGCGTCACATCATAGGGGATCCCCAGATCTCGCAGGCGGCGCAACTGTTCGCCCATCGCCGACCACACCGAAAGATCGCCCGAATGCAGCCGCGCCACGTCCTGCCCCGCCGCATGGGCGGCGGCGATTTCGGCGATGATCGCGTCCAGCGACAGCGGCGCGGTGTTTACGATCCTTGCGCCCGGCGGGCAATGCGCCAGCATTGCCTGCGGCACCAGCGACCCGGCATATAGGCAGACGGGGCAGGCCGCGATCAGGTCGCGACCGCGCAGTGTCAGCAGATCGGCGGCACCGGGGCCTGCACCGATGAAATGGACGGTCATGGCAACACCTCTGCCAGTGCTGCGGTGGCCTGACGGCAGGGCGACACGACGCGCGGGGCCAGAAGCCGCGCGCCCGGACCGGCGGCCAGCAGCGCGCAGGCCTCTGCCACCGATCCGGTGCCGCGCATGGCGGCCACACGGGGCGAATGCGTCAGGGTATCCACACGGGGCAGATCGTCGACCGCAACGGCGATCACCGGCAGGCCAAGGCGGGTTGCGGCCTCCACCAACCCCGGTTCATCAGCCTTGTCGGCGGGGGTGGCCAGCATATCGGGCCTGCCCCCCGCCAGCAGCAGAGCCGAGAGGATAGATTGCGCCGAAGCGCCCTTGCGGAAACCGATGCCCGCGACCCGTTTCATCGCACCACCGACCATTGCACGACCGGATAATTTGCCCGCCAGCCCCGGAACTGCCCCAAGGGGGCCGCTTCCGCCAGATCGAAGCGCAGCAGACTGCCGCCCTTGGCCGCCTGCCAGCGGATATACATCGCCTCCGTTTCCAGCGTGACGGCGTTGGCGACGATCCGCGTGCCGGGTCTAAGCCGCGCCCACAGCACTTCCAGCACCTCATCCGACCCGCCGCCGCCAAGGAAAACCGCTTGCGGGTCGGGCAGGCCCGCCAGCCCGTCGGGTGCGCCGGATTCGATCAGATGCAGGCGATCCTCCAGTCCGAAGGCGGCGCTGTTGGTGCGGATGTTGGCGGCGCGGGTGGCTTTCGGTTCCAGCGCAAAGGTGCGGGTGCGCGGCGCCGACAGCAGGAATTCGACCGAAACCGAACCCGAACCCGCGCCGATGTCCCACAGCACATCGCCGGGCCGGGGGGCCAGCGCCGCAAGTGTCAGCGCCCGCACGGCGGCGCGGGTGATCTGGCCGTCATGGGCGAACAGGTTGTCTGGCAGGCCGTTCGCACGCGACAGGCCCGCATTGGGGCCGTCTGCCTCTGCCTCTACCGCCACGGTTACGGGATGGGCCACATCTGCCAGCGCATAGGTTTTGGCCGCCATGTCGCGGATGCGTTCGCGGGGGCCGCCCAATGCTTCCATCACCCACAGCCACGAATTGCCAAAACCGTTATCGGTCAGATATTTGGCAAGCGCGCTTACAGCGGCCCCGTCACGAACCAGAACGATCAGCTGCGCGCCATTGGCAAGGTCCGGGCGCAGGCGCGCGAAAGGTGCGGCGTGAAGCCCGTGACAGGCGGTCTCCTCGATCCGCCAGCCCATGCGCGCGGCGGCCAGCGAAAAGGTCGAAGGCGCGGGGATGATCTCCCATTCCTCGTCCGCCAGATGCTGTGCCAGACTGCCGCCCGCGCCGAACCAGAACGGGTCGCCAGAGGCCAGCACCACAGTTTGCCGCCCGCGTTGTTCAAGCAACGGTGCGACATCAAAAGGCACCGGCCAGTCGCGCGCCTTGTCGACAGGCGTTCCGGCGATCGCGTGATGGCGCGGTGCGGCAAAAACCAGTTCCGCCTTTGCGATTTCGGCGCGGGCGATGTCCGACAGGCCGGTCGGACCGTCCTCTCCCATGCCGATCACCGTCAGCCAGCGTTCAGCCATGGCGCTCTCCTTTGCCGGGTTGTGTTTCCGTGACCTGCCGGGGCATGGTCGGGCCGGAAAGGGGCACATGATGACGGTTCTGCTGCTGGGCGGCACGACAGAGGCCGGCGCGCTGGCGCAGGCGCTGGCAGATGCCGGGATCGCCGCGATCTATTCTTATGCCGGGCGCACCGATGCGCCCCGTTCGCAACCGCTGCGGACGCGCGTCGGCGGCTTCGGCGGGGCAGGCGGACTGGCGGATTTCATTCGTATGAACGGCGTCAGCCATGTCATTGATGCCACACACCCTTTTGCCGCCACAATCAGCGCGAACGCCATCGCTGCCTGCGGGCAGACCGGCACGCCGCTGGCGGCCTTCGAACGCCCGGCATGGCAACCGGAACCGGGCGACGGCTGGACGCGGGTAGCCGACATTCCCGCCGCTGCGTCCGCTCTGCCCGAGGAACCTGCGCGGGTTTTTCTGGCCATCGGCAAGCAGCATGTCGGCGCCTTTGCCACGCGCCCGCAGCACCATTACCTGTTGCGTTTCGTCGATACGCCGCAGGGCGCACTGCCGCTGCCGGATGCGCATGTCATCGTGGCGCGTGGCCCCTTTGCGGCTGCGGACGATCTTGCCCTGATGCAGGCGCATCGCATCACCCATCTTGTCGCCAAAAATGCGGGCGGTGCGGGCGGCGCGGCCAAGATCGCGGCGGCGCGAGCTTTGCGCCTGCCGGTAATCCTGATCGACCGGCCTGCACTGCCGCCGCGCATGGTGCTCGATAGCGTGGAAAGCGTGATGGGTTGGTTGCATCACACCCCGCCTGCACTGCGCGGGGTGTAAACCCATTTCCCCACCCGCCGTGTCTGCGACGAGCCGACGATGACCAGTGTCCGCATGTCGGCCATATCCTCTGTCGCCTCCGATAGGGGAACGGTCAGGATGCGTTCTTCCGGTGTCGAAACGGCGCGGGCAAATGTGACCAGCCGTCCCGGCTCTGCGTGGGTGCGGATCACATCCAGAATGTGCCCGAACTGGTGCGGGCGGCTTTTCGAACGGGGATTGTAGAAGGCCATGGCAAAATCGGCTTGCAGGGCCAGCGCCACGCGCTTTTCAATCATTTCAAACGGTTTCAGGTTGTCGCTCAGGTTGATCGCGCAGAAATCATGCCCCAGCGGCGCACCCGCCGCCGCCGCCGCCGCCAGCATGGCGGTAATGCCGGGCAGGATGCGCACCTCCACAGCCTGAAATGCCGGATCGGCCTCCATCGCCTCGAACAGGGCCGAAGCCATGGCAAACACGCCGGGATCGCCCGACGACACGATCACCGCTTGCCGACCCTTTGCCGCCAGTTGCAGGGCATGGCTGGCGCGGGCCAGTTCCTCGCGGTTGTCGGAGCCGTGCTTCACCAGACCCGCGCGGGCAGGGATTCGGTCGACATAGGGGAAATACCCAAGAATATCGGTGGCTTCCGCGACGGTCTTCGTAACCTCTGGCGTTACCAGATCGGCACGTCCCGGCCCAAGGCCCACCACCGCCACCCAGCCGCTCATGGCCGCCGCCCGTTGCCATGGACCAGCACGATGGCGAAATAGGGGGTCACCTCCGGCCCGGCCTCGGCCAGCCGCACCACGCGCTCCCCCTTCATCGTGCCGCGTTCGACCAGCCAGGCCGCATCCAGCCGCCCCGCCTGTTCCAGCGCCGCGCGGATTTTCGGAATGTTGCGCCCGGTCTTCATCACAACCAGCGCATCCGTTCCCGCCATGCGCCGCGCCAGTTCTGCTTCCGGCAGGGTGCCGGTCAACACGGTCAGCACATCGTCGCCCCAGGTGATCGGCAGGCCCGTCGCCGTCCAGCAGCCCGACATGCCGGTAATGCCCGGCACCACCTCAACCGGGACTCGGCCTGACAGGCGGGAATGCATATGCATGAACGAGCCATAGAAAAACGGATCGCCCTCGCACAGCACCAGCACATCGCCGGTTTCCGCCAGTGCCGCCAGCCGGTCGGCCCAGTCGGCATAAAAGGTCGAAAGCGCGGCGTTATAGGCCGGATCGGCAAGCGGAATTTCCGTCGTCACCGGGTATTCCATGGGATATTCGACAACGCCCGGTGCCAGCATCCCTTCGACAATCGCCCGTGCCTGCCCGCGCCGCCCCGCCTTGCGGAAATAGGCGACATGGGCGGCCGAGCGGATCAACCGGTCGGCCCGAACCGACATCAGTTCGGGGTCGCCGGGGCCAAGGCCCACGCAGATCACCTTGCCGTTGGGGTTTGCGGTCATTCGGCGGTGCTCGCTATGGCGTTGACGGCGGCGACGGTGATCGCCGAACCGCCAAGGCGGCCTTCGACGATCAGCGAAGGGCAGGGCGGGGCTTCCATCAGCGCTGCCTTCGATTCCGCCGCGCCGACAAAGCCCACCGGGCAGCCGATGATGGCGGCAGGGCGCGGGCAGGCCGGGTCTTCCAGCATGTTCAGCAGATGGAACAGTGCGGTGGGCGCATTGCCGATGGCCACCACCGCGCCCGCCAGATGCGGCCGCCACAGTTCCAGCGCGGCGGCGGATCGCGTGTTGCCCATGCGCCGCGCCAGGTCCGCCACCTGCGGATCGTGCAAGGTGCAGATCACCGCATTCCCGGCGGGCAGGCGCGGGCGGGTGATGCCCTCGCTGACCATGCGCGCGTCGCAAAGGATCGGCGCCCCGCCATTCAGTGCGGCCCGCGCAGCAGCAACCATGCCCGGGGTGAAGCGCACATCTGTCTCCAGCCCGACAAGCCCCGCGGCATGGATCATCCGCACAACCACCTGTTCCTCGTCCCGCGCAAAGCCGGTCAGATCGGCCTCTGCCCTTATGGTGGCGAAGGACTGGCGATAAATCGCGGCCCCGTCGGTTTCGTAAAGATGCGGCATCATGTGGTCCGGTTGAGGTGGTCGAGAAGCATTGCGGGATCGGCAGGCAGGCCGGTTTGCGCGGGGCTATCCCATGCCCGACCGTCGCGGACAAGGTCGAAGCCCTGCGACGTTCCGACAAGGGTCAGCGCGGCGGGGCCGGGATGGGCGCAGCCCTTGGCACAGCCGGAAACATGCAGGTCGGCGGCAGGTATGCCTTGCGCCAGCGCACGGGCCAGATCGCGCACGGGCTGCCTGCCCTGCGGACAGTCCGGCGCACCGGTGCAGGCCGACACGCGCAGCAGCGGATCGCCGCGCCGGGTGACAACCCCCGGCACCGCGATGGGTGCGCCGCTTTCCACCAGCAGCATCCGCCAGGGCGTCAGCCGGATCGGGCCAAGCCTCGCCAGCGCGGCCAGTGTTGCCGCATCCGTAGCGCCAAAGGACAGGCCGACAAGCTGGCCCTGCGCACAGGGGCCGGGTTCCGGCTGGGTGACAGCCCCATCTGCAACCGGCACCGCACGGAAGCGTTCCGGCAACGCGACGCCGGAAGCGATCAGCGCCGCCATCCGCCCGCGGCCAGAGACGACCCCGCCCGATGCCAAGAACCATTCCGCCAGGTCCATCGTCGCCGTCACCGCATCGTCAGTGCCTGTCGCCGCGCCGGTCCGCGCACCATCGGCATAGCAGACCAGTCCACCCGCCACCCGTTCGATGCGGATATCGGCGGATGCCCCCCGAAGCACCGGCTCAGCCCCGGTATCGATGGCAAACCCGAACTTTCCGGGCAGGTCCGCGGCGCCAGACAGCGCGGTTTCCAGCGCCATCGACAAGGCTTCGGTCCCGTCCCCCGCTGCGTGAAACGGCGTCACAACGATGTTGCGCCGCGCCTCCGCCTCGGCGCTGTCATCGACCAGGTCCAGCCCGCGCAATCCTGTGACCAGCGGTTCAAGGCCCGCTTCCGTCACGCCACGGATCTGAAGGTTGGCCCGCGCCGACAGGTCGATCCGCCCGTTGCCGAACCGCCCGGCCAGGTCCGCGATTCCGGCAGCCTGCGCTGGCGACAATCGCCCGCCCCGGGGCCGCACGCGCACCACCCAGCCATCGCCCGACAGCATGGGCCTGAGCGCGCCGGGACACCATCCCCTGACTTCGAACCCACTTTCAGTCTGGTCCAAATATCCTCGGGGGGAGGGGCCGGAGGCCCCGCGGGGGGCAGACAGCCCCCCTTTGCCGGCGATCCCGTTCATGCCCTGGCCCCCATCGCCGCCGCTATGGAATTGCGCCGCGTGATCCACAGCCCCGCATCCCGCAGCGCGGCGAAGCGGTCGCGCATCGCCTGAAGCGCTTCCGGGCTCGCCTGCTGCATGAATGCCACCAGATCGTCGCGGCCCAGCGTCGCCTCGTGATACAGGTCGAACAGATGCGGCGGCACCGCGCGCGTCAGATGGGCAAACGCCGCCAGATGATCGAGCGTCGCGGCGATTTCCGCCGCGCCGCGAAAGCCGTGGCGCATCATGCCGCTGGCCCAGTCGGGATTGGCGGCGCGGGCACGGGTGACGCGGGCGATTTCCTCGGCCAGCGCGCGGGCGCGGGGGGCATCGGGGCGGGTAGCATCAATGTGATAGAGCGCGGGAGCCGTGCCTCCCAGCGCGGCCACGGCGGCGGCAAAGCCGCCCTCATGCGCGGCATAGTCGGACGCCAGCAACAGGTCGCTTTCCGCCAGATCCTGCACATGGGCAAAGGCGTCCGCTGCCAGCACCCGCGCCTCCAGCGCCGCGCGGTCCTGTCGGGCGTCGCCTTTCGCATCAATGGCCCATTCGGACCCCTTCAGCCAGGCCTCGCCCGCCGCTTTTCGGCCCGCGTCGGAGTATTCCTCCAGCGTCTCACCCACGCCCAGCCCGTAAAGCCCCGGTTTTGGGCCAAAGACGCGCGGTGTCGCCGCAAGATAGGGGTTATCTTCGGCTGCCTCGTCCCGCGTGGCCAGCGCGGCGGCCCCGGTTTCGAACAGTTGCGCCAGCCCCGGAAACACGTCGCGGAACAGGCCGGAAACGCGCAATGTGACGTCAGTCCGGGGGCGGCCCAGCAGCGCCAGCGGCAGCACCTCCACCCCCGAAACACGATCCGATCCGGCGTCCCAGACCGGGGCGAGGCCCGCCAGATGCAGCGCCATGGCGAATTCCTCGCCAGCCGTGCGCATGGTCGCCGATCCCCACAGGTCCACCACCAGCCCGCGCGGCCAGTCGCCGTGATCCTGCAAATGACGGCGCAGCAGTTCTTCGGCCAGCTTCACGCCCTGCGCATGGGCGGCGCGGGACGGCACCGCGCGCGGGTCGACGGAATACAGGTTCCGCCCCGTGGGCAGCACGTCGGCGCGCCCGCGCCACGGCGATCCGGCCGGGCCTGCGGGAACCCGCCGTCCGTCGAGTGCGGCAAGAAATCCCTCCCATTCCCCCGCGCCGTTACCCCAGATGTGCAACCCGTCGCCGAAGCGGCTTTCCTTCAGGTCGCAGACAAAACGGTCGATGCGGGTAATCGCCTCTGCCGCGCCCGCATCGGCGGGCAGGGCAAGGTCGGCTTCCACCCCTGCCGCCTGCGCCTCTGCCCGGATGGCCGCGATCAGGCGACCGCGTCGCGCGGGATCCAGCCCGTCCGCCGTGGAATATTCGTCCAGCAGCCGCTCCAGCGCCGCCAGCCCGTCGGGCGTGGCGCTGGCCACCAGCGGCGGCGGCAGGTGGCCCAGCGTCACCGCGCCGATGCGGCGCTTGGCCTGGGCGGCCTCTCCGGGGTCGTTGACGATGAAGGGATAGATCACCGGTGTCGGCCCCGTCAGCGCCTCGGGCCAGCAGTCCGCCGACAGCGCAACGGATTTGCCCGGCAGCCATTCCAGCGTGCCATGCGCGCCGATATGGACCAGCGCATGTAGCCCCTGCGCGCGGAGCCAAAGATAGAAGGCCACGTAGGAATGGCGCGGGGTGCGCGACAGGTCGTGATAGCTGTCGGCGCGGGTCTGCACCTCTCCGCGTTCAGGTTGCAGGGCGACGAGTGTTTCGCCGCATCGGACAGCGGGGAAGCGGAACGCGCCGTCGCGGCAGGCGGGATCATCTGCCGGGTTGCCCCATGCGGCGTTGAGGGTTTGCCGCAGGGTCTTGGGCAAGGTGTTCAGAGCATTCAGGTAGGCGTCGAGCGGCCAGTGCAGGGTTTCGGCCTGAAGCGCGTGTTCGAGAGAGGCAAGGCCCCCCACCCCCAGCCCCTCCCCGCAGGGGGGAGGGATGGTGTGGGTTTCAACCGGCGCTCTGATGCCGGAAAATGCGCCTCCCTGCCCCCTCGTGGGGGAGGGATGGGGTGGGGGGGCTGCGCGAGCATATCCCTCGCCCGTCAACCGTTCCAGCATCACCTTTGCCGAGGCCAGCGCATCCAGCCCGACGGCATGGGCGAGGTTCCAGCCCTTGCCCGGATAGGTTGACAGCACCAGTGCCAGCCTGCGCTCCGCCTTCGATGTCGTTGTCAGCCGGTGCCACGCGGCCACACGGTCGGCCACCGCCGCCACCCGGTCCGGTTCTGCCCGATGGACGAAGCGGGAAAATTGCAGGTCGGGGTCACGCGGCGTGGGGGCCTTGAAGCTGACCACACCGGCGAAGATGCGCCCGTCCACTTCCGGCAACACCACATGCATGGCCAGATCGGCGGGCGACAGGCCGCGTTCTGCCGCCGCCCAGTCGCGCCGCCGCGCCGTGGACAGGGCGACCTGAAACACCGGGCACCCGGCGGTGTCGAGCGGGCTGCTGCCGTCGTGCCCCTTTGCCGAAAAGGCGGTAGCGTTCACGATGGCGGCGGGCGGGTGCGCAGCCAGTGCCTGCCCTACCCATTCCGCCGCCTTGCCCTTCAGCGAGGGTGCGAACAGGCCGAAAGCGGCAAAACCGCTTTCCCGCAGTGCATGGATCAGCGCATCGACCGGCCCGGTATCGGCGGCGGTCAGGTAGGAGCGGTAGAAGGTGACGACGGCCAGCGGGCGCGTGTCATCCCTGTCCGGGGCCGCGATCACACCCCGTGCAGGATCATACCAGCCGCAGTCGGGCACGGATTTTTCGCCCCGCACCGGCCCGGCATAAAGGCCCGCCGCCAACGCAAGTTGCGCAAGGGCTGTCTGTGCCGCAACCGCCCCCCCGGCATCGCACAGCGCCGCGAGTTGCCGCAGTGTGGACAGGGGCAGGGTGGAAAGCGCGTCAAGCCGCGCGTCCTCTCGCCCGTCGGCAGGCAACACCGCCAGGGCGATGCCCCTGCGGCGGCAGATATCCTGCACCGAAGCCAGCCCATACGGCCAGTAGCTTTCCCCGCCGATGAGCCGGATCAGCACGGCCTTTGCACCGGACAGGGTCGACTCCAGATAGGTATCGACCGAAATCGGATGTTTCAGCGCCACGAGGTTCTGCAAACGAACCGAGGGCAGGGGGGAATCTGCCGCTTTCGCCCGGTGCCAGCCCGCTGCGAAAGCGCCAAGGTCGCTGTCGGAAAACGAAAGCACGATCAGATCGGCGGGGGACTGCCCCGGATCGAACGGCGTTTCCGTTTCCTCAAGCCCATGGCTTTCGCGGAAGACGACATGCACAGGCGTCAGGCCCCCAGAACGGCGCGGATTGCGGCGGGATCGATGTCGTCATGTTCCGCGATCACCACCAGCCGCCCCTCGCGCGGGCCCGTGCCCCATGGCCGGTCGAACTGATGCCGGACACGCTCGCCCACCGCCTGCACCAGCAGACGCATCGGTTTGCCAGCCACCGCGACATGCCCCTTGACCCGCAGGATGTGCTGTTCGCGCGCCAACTTCTGAATGGCGGCTACGAGCGTTTCAGGCTCGGCAATCTCCGGCAGGTCGATCACCACCGAATCAAAATCGTCATGCTCGTGATCGTCGGCCCCGTCATGGTGGCTGGGCCGTGCGGCAAGATCGTCCTCTGCGGCCGCGTTCAGCCCCAGCACCACGCGCGGGTCGATCACCCCGTCGGTCATCGCCAGCACCGGCAGGGCGCGCGGGGTTTCGGCATCGATCACCGCGCGGGCAGCGGCAAGCCCGGCCTCGCCTGCCAGATCGGCCTTGGACAACAGCACGATGTCGGCGCAGGCGATCTGATCCTCGAACACTTCCGACAGCGGCGTTTCGTGGTCGATGCTGTCATCCGCCGCGCGCTGCGCATCCACCGCCGCCACATCGGGGGCAAACCGCCCCGCCGCCACCGCTTCGGCATCGGCCAGCGCCACCACGCCGTCGACGGTGATCTTCGAACGGATCGCGGGCCAGTCGAAAGCCTTCAAAAGCGGCTTCGGCAACGCGAGGCCAGAGGTTTCGATCAGGATATGGTCGGGGCGCCGGGGCAGGGCCATCAGCGCCTCGATCGTCGGGATGAAATCGTCGGCCACCGTGCAGCAGATGCAGCCATTGGCCAGTTCGACGATGTTTTCTTCCGGGCAGTTTTCATCAGCACAGGATTTCAGAATGTCGCCATCGACGCCCACGGTGCCGAATTCATTGACCAGCACCGCCAGACGCTTGCCCTGCGGATTGGCCATCAGATGCCGGATCAGCGTGGTTTTGCCAGCACCGAGAAAGCCGGTGATGATGGTGACGGGGATTTTCGACAGGTCAGACATCTTGCGGCTCCAATGGCGGTATGCGGGCAAGCGACTGCTTGCGGAAGATCACGGGGCGGTCGCGCCAGGGCACGATGCCGTCGGGCGCTGCGGCATAGGCCGCGGCCCCGCGCAGGATTTCGGGAACGTCGTCAAGGCCAAGCCGACCATAGACATAGGACCAGCCGCCGCGCCTTGTCAGCGCAAGGTTGCAGCCGTGGTCGCAGGCCGACAGGCATTCGACGGGCCGGATTTCGACACCCTCGGGCGCGCCCGCCGCCACCAGCGCGGCATGCAGCCGCGCGCCGGGCGGCAGCTCGCCCATCGCCACCGGCTGTCCCGCCTTGCAGGTCATGCAGACATGAAGCACCGCGCCCATCTTGCCCTTTCACCGGCCCTTTCGCGGGATCGGGGAATGCGCCGACGGAGGGGCGAAAAGCCCATGCCGAAGGTCGCGGATCACCCCGTCCGCCCGTTTCTTCACCTGTGCTGGCAGGTCTCCCGGCTTGCGGAGCGGGGCCTCGCCCCCCGGTCCCTGCCTTCCCGGCACCCCGAAACGGGTTGCCAGTGGCGGGTGGAACCTCTCCGGTCACGGTCGCGGGGGCGGCTGCGCTTCGGGTTTCGCGCCTGCGGCGTCGCTTCCCTGTCGCATTCCCTCTTCGCCTGTCATAGGACAGGAACCAGCACCCCGCCACCTGAGGCAGGATGCCCCAGCTTGTCAAGGATAGGACCGGCATATGACGGATGGAAACGACACGCCGGGCGCAGAACCCGGCCCGCAGGACGCCGATCTGGCCCGCCACGCCAGCAAGATGGCCAAGAAGAAGGCCGCGCGCGACAAGATCATGGCCGGAAAGTCTGGCGAAAAGGGGCTGGTGATCGTGCATACCGGGCCGGGGAAGGGCAAGTCTTCGTCCGGCTTCGGGATGATCCTGCGCTGCATCGCGCACGGGATGCCCTGCGCGGTGGTGCAGTTCATCAAGGGCGCCTGGGACACCGGCGAACGGCGGCTGATCGAGGGGCATTTCAGCGCGCTCTGCCAGTTTCACGCGATGGGAGAGGGCTTCACCTGGGAAACCCAGGACAAGGCGCGCGACATCGAGATGGCGCGCAAGGGGTGGGAAAAGGCAAAGGAACTGATCCGCGATCCGGCGATCCGCATGGTGCTGCTGGACGAGATCAACATCGCGCTGCGCTACGAATATCTGCCGGTGGACGAGGTTCTATCCTTTCTGCGCGATGAAAAGCCGCCGTTGACCCATGTCGTTCTCACCGGGCGCAACGCGCCCGAAGCGCTGGTCGATCTGGCCGATCTGGTGACGGAGATGACACTGGTGAAACACCCGTTCCGGTCGGGCATCAAGGGCCAGCCGGGTGTGGAGTTCTGATCGACGGCCGGGTGGCTTCACGCCCCCCGGACCCCCCGTGGGATATTTTAACCAAACGGAAAGATTGATGGGGGAGCATATGCGTACGGTACAGGCGGGGACGCCGATGACCGTCCAGACGGAAAGCGCCCTGTTTCGCCGGCCCTTCTGCCGACCGAGACGGGGCGTGCCGTTTTGCTCATCGCACTTTCCGGCTGGCCGCAAATATCCCGGGGGAGGGCCGCAGGCCCGGGGGCGGAGCCCCCATTCGCATGACAGCGGGCGGAGCCCCCGTTTCGGACTTCGGGGCGGGTGCTGATGGGCCGCGCCTTGATGATCCAGGGGGCGGGGTCGAATGTCGGCAAGTCGCTGATCGTGGCGGGTCTGTGCCGGGCGGCGCGGCTGCGCGGGCTATCGGTGGCGCCGTTCAAGCCGCAGAACATGTCGAACAACGCCGCCGTGACCGTGGACGGTGGCGAAATCGGTCGGGCGCAGGCCTTGCAGGCGCTGGCCTGCGGGCTGGATGCCCATACCGACATGAACCCGGTGCTGCTGAAGCCCGAAACGGACACCGGCGCGCAGGTGGTGGTGCAGGGGCATCGGCTGGCGACGGTGAGGGCAAGGGACTATGCGGCGCTGAAGCCATCTCTGATGGTCCCGGTCCTGGAGAGTTTTGCGCGGCTGAAGGCGGCGCACGATCTGGTGATCGCCGAAGGTGCGGGCAGCCCGGCAGAGGTGAACCTGCGTGCCGGCGATATTGCCAACATGGGGTTTGCGCGGGCGGCGGGTGTGCCGGTAGTGATCGCGGGCGATATCGACCGCGGCGGGGTGATCGCGCAGCTTGTGGGCACCCGTTCCGTGCTTGATCCCGATGATGCGGCGATGGTCGGCGGCTTTCTTGTCAACAAGTTCCGGGGCGATCCTTCGCTTTTCGACGATGGCTATCGGATGATTGCCGAAAGGACCGGGTGGCCGGGATATGGGGTGTTGCCCTATTTCCCCGATGCGGCGCGGCTGCCTGCCGAGGATGCGCTGGACCTGCCGCAGAATGTCGGCAGCGGTGCCTTGCACATCGTCTGCCTGACCCTGTCGCGCATCGCCAATTTCGACGATCTCGATCCGCTGGCCCAGGAACCCGGCGTGCGCCTGACCATGCTGCGCTCCGGGCAGGCGATTCCGGGTGATGCCGGGCTGGTCATCATCCCCGGCAGCAAGTCCACCCGCGCCGATCTGGCATTCCTGCGCACGCAGGGATGGGATGTCGATCTTGCCGCACATGTCCGGCGCGGCGGGCATGTGCTGGGTATCTGTGGCGGTTATCAGATTCTGGGCCGGGTGGTGCGCGATCCCGAGGGGATCGAGGGTGCGGTCGGGGAAACGCCGGCACTTGGTTTGCTCGACATCGAAACGGTGATGACGCCCGACAAGCGGTTGACGCGGACCGAGGCAATACATGCGGCCACCGGCCAGCCGATGCGGGGGTATGAAATCCACATCGGGCAATCCGTCGGCCCCGACAGGGCCCGTCCTTTTGCGCTTGTGGCCGGGCAGGCGGAGGGCGCGGTTTCCGCCGATGGCCGCGTCATGGGCAGCTATCTGCACGGCATGTTCGCCAGCGACGCCTTTCGCGCGGCATTTCTGTCCGGATTTGGTGTTCCCGCTTCAGGCACCAGCTACAGCGTTACGGTCGAGGACACGCTGGATGCGTTGGCCGCGCATATCGAGGCACACCTGGACGTGGAAGGGCTGCTTGCGGCGTCCCGCTAGCTGCTCAGGGCTTGCCGCGCCGGGGGACGTCCATACCACCTTTTGTCGGGGATGCATTGCCCTTGCGATGCAGGGCCTTGGGTTTGCCGGGCGCGCCTGCTGCGGCCTTTGGCTTGCCGGCCTTTGGTTTGTCCGCACCTTTGCCGAACGGCTTCCCGAAGGGCTTGCCCGCCGGTTTAGCCGCCGGTTTGCCGAAAGTCTTCGGTTTGGGCTTTGCCGGGCCGATCATTGCCGGGGTATCCTCAACCTTTGCAGGCGCGGGTCGCGCCGGTGCCGATTCCGGTGACCATTTCGGGCGTTTCGCGGCCGGTGGCTTGGCCGTGGCGGCGTCGGATTTCCGGATATGGACGGGCAGCGGGGCTTCGGCGGTTTTCGGCTTCATCGCCTTGTATTCGCGGGCCGCACGCGCACCTGTGAACTGCTTTTCCGGGCGTTCGGCCCGTTCGGGTCGGGCGACACGTTCCGGGGCGGAACGCTCGGCGGCAGGCTCGATAGCGTTGCGCGGACCACGATCCAGCACCGGCGGCGCGGAAAGTTCGGTGATCGTCAGCCCGCGCTCCAACACCATCCCCGGACCGATGGAGCCGAGAAAGCCGGAAACGGCGGGCTGCGAAATCTCGACATAGGTTTCATCGGCCTGAATGCGGATCGCGCCGATTTCGGTGCGGGTGATATTGCCCGCGCGACACAGCATCGGCATCAGCCAGCGCGCTTCTGTCCGCTGGTTGCGCCCGGTAGAAACACTGAACCAGACCGAAGGCCCGAATTCGGCGCGGGGGCGGTCAGGAGTGGGGCCGGTGCCGGTGAAGGATTGTGCCGTGGACAGGTCTTCCGGGGCGGACTGGCGGCTGCGGTACAGGCGGAAATAGGCGGCGGCGATCTGTCCGGCACTGAACTGCGCCTGAAGCTTCGTGGCAAAGGCGGCCTCGTCTGCCGTTGGGGTGCTGGTCCAGACCGGATCGGACAGCAGGCGTTCCTCATCGCGCTGGTGCACGGCATCGGCGGATGGGGCGAATTCCCAGACCGCATTGACCTTGGCGAATTTCAGCAGGTTTTCCGCCTTGCGCCGCGCGCCCGGTGGCACGATCAGCGCCGAAACCCCCTTGCGGCCGGCACGTCCGGTGCGGCCCGAACGGTGCAGAAGCGTGTCGGCGGAATTGGGCAGTTCGGCGTGAACCACCAGATCAAGGTTGGGCAGATCGATGCCGCGTGCGGCCACATCGGTGGCCACGCAGACCCGCGCCCGGCCGTCGCGCAGGGATTGCAGGGCGTGGCTGCGTTCCTGCTGGCTCAGCTCGCCCGACAGCGCCACCACCGCAAAGCCCCGGTTCGACAGGCGCGTGGTCATCCGCGCCACCATCGCACGGGTGTTGCCGAACACGATGGCATTCTGCGATTCATAGAACCGCAACACGTTTACCACAGCGTTTTCAGCATCCTGTGCGGCAACATTCATCGCGCGATAGTCGATGTCGGCGTGCTGGGTCTTTTCCGCGACCGTGGTGATCCGGCGCGCGTCTTTTTGATAGCTTTCCGCCAGCTTGGCGATGGCGCGCGGCACGGTGGCCGAAAACATCAGCGTGCGGCGGCTTTCCGGCGCCTCGCCAAGGATGAATTCCAGATCCTCGCGGAAGCCGAGGTCGAGCATTTCATCCGCCTCGTCCAGCACTACGGCGCGCAGCGCGGTCATGTCCATCGAGCCGCGGGTGATATGGTCGCGCAGACGGCCCGGCGTGGCGACGACGATATGCGCGCCCCGGTCCAGCGCACGGCGTTCGTCGCGCATGTCCATCCCGCCGACGCAGGAGGCCAGAACCGCCCCCGCGCCCGCATAAAGCCATTCCAGTTCGCGCCGCACCTGAAGCGCCAGTTCCCGCGTGGGCGCAATCACCAGCGCCAAAGGTGCCGCGGCAAGATCGAACCGGTCAGCGCCGTCAAGCAGCGTGGGCGCGATGGCAAGGCCGAAGCCCACGGTCTTGCCCGATCCGGTTTGCGCCGACACCAGCAGATCGGCATCCTGCAAGGCCGGGTCGGTGACCGCGACCTGCACCGGGGTCAGGTCCGTATAGCCGCGTTCGGCAAGGGCTGAGGCGATGACAGGGTTCAGGGGGCTATTGGCGGCGGTCATGGCGGGCTTTCACGGGAGGTGCAGAGGCGGAAGCGCGTCCCATAGGCCAGTAGGGGGCGGATGTATAGCGGAAAGGGGTGGGATTGACACACGGCGCGGGTAACATGACCATAGGTTGTGCGGCGATGCGTTGGTGATCCGGGCTATTGCACAGAAGTATTGGTTGTGAAGCGGGGAAGGCGTGTCGGTGAAAAGGTTGTGTGTTGGCGTGGTGTTCGGGGTGATTGCCGCTGCGGCATGGGCGGAACAGCCCGCAGCACCGGGCAAAGCCGATCCTTCCTCCCTGGCTCCGCTTCAGCAGTTCAGGGAGTGTGAGCACTGCCCCGAGATGATCGTGATGCCGCCCGGCGACTTCATGATGGGCGCGGTTCCGGGTGAATCCAAAAACCCGTTCGATGCTTATGGCCCGATTGATGCAAAAGGGCACCCGCCTCGTTTGCGCCGCCCGGACGAGATCAACATTATTGCCAATGAACATCCCCGTCACCGGGTGGAGATGGACATTCCCTATGCCATTGCCCGCAACGAGATCACCCATGCAGAATGGATGATCTGCGTGCAGGACGGGGGGTGCAGCCATAACCCGGATCACAGCGTTTTGACGATGGGCGGCTACAAGGCGCTTGGTCCGCAGCATCCCGTGGTGAACGTGTCCTGGTTGGATGCGCAGGAGTATGTGGCCTGGTTGAACAAGCATGTCCGGGAACAGGTCTATCGGCTGCCGACAGAGGCGGAGTGGGAATATGCCGCCCGCGCCGGCACCGAAACCCCGTTCGCACAGGGTGAGGAACTGACAGCGGATCAGGCCAATTTCTCTCGCACGGGAACGGAATATCTGCTGAGCCGGGGAAAGGAGCCGCGCGTATCACTGCCCGACCTTGTGGATCGTGGCGGGCCGGTGCCGGTCGATGACCTGGATGCGGCGAATGCCTGGGGTGTGCGACATATGTCGGGAAACGTCGAAGAACTGACGCTGTCGTGCTGGTCGGACGAGCATCTGGGGCTGACGACCGAAAGCGCCTATCTCGCCGACGCGAAGTCGCAAACAACATGCCGGCGAGTTGCCAAGGGCGGAGCCTACGAAACTGCCATGGACCGTGTTCGTTTGGCCAGGCGGACACGCCCTCTTGAGGATCGTCGGCGTGACTTTCTTGGATTTCGCGTTGTCAGGGAATTTGGAGGTAAGGAGGGATAATCCCCTTACTCCAATTCAATCGTCCCCGGTGGCTTGCTGGTGCAGTCGTAGAACACCCGGTTCACGCCCTTGACCTCGTTGATGATCCGGGTTGCGGTTTCGCCGAGGAAATCGTGGGTGAAGGGGTAGTAATCCGCCGTCATGCCATCAACCGATGTCACCGCGCGCAGGGCCAGCGCGTAATCATATGTCCGCCCGTCGCCCATCACGCCGACGGTGCGCATCGGCAGGATCGCGGCAAAGGCCTGCCAGATTTCATCATACAGCCCGTGCTTCCTGATCTGGTCGATGTAAACGGCATCGGCGCGGCGCAGGATGTCCAGCTTTTCTGCCGTGATCTCACCGGGGCAGCGGATGGCAAGGCCCGGACCGGGGAAGGGATGGCGGCCGATGAACGACGGCGGCAGGCCAAGCTCGCGGCCAAGCGCGCGGACCTCGTCCTTGAACAGTTCGCGCAAAGGTTCGACCAGCTTCATCCCCATCTTTTCCGGCAGTCCGCCGACATTGTGGTGCGACTTGATGGTGACGGACGGCCCGCCGCTGAAGGACACGCTTTCGATCACGTCGGGGTAAAGCGTGCCCTGTGCCAGAAACTTGGCGCCGCCGACCGATTTCGCGTGTTTCTCGAACACCTCGACGAACAGGCGACCGATGGTCTTGCGCTTCACCTCCGGGTCGGAAACGCCGTCCAGCGCGCCAAGGAACAGGTCGGATTCATCGGCGTGAATCAACGGCATGTTGTAGTGATCGCGGAACATGGTGACGACCTGCTCTGCCTCCCCCAGCCGCAGCAGGCCATGATCGACAAATACGCAGGTAAGCTGGTCGCCGATGGCTTCATGAATCAGCACCGCGGCGACCGATGAATCGACCCCGCCCGACAGGCCGCAAATGACCTTTTCGCTGCCGACCTGCGCACGGATTTTCGCGATGGCTTCCTCACGATAGGTGCCCATCGTCCAGTCGCCGGTGAACCCCGCCAGACGGACGAAGTTTTCATAAAGCTTCGCGCCCTTGGGGGTGTGGTGAACCTCGGGGTGGAACTGCACGGCATAGAAATGGCGCGACGGATCGGCGGTGATCGCAAATGGCGCGTTGGGCGAGGTGCCGTAAACCTGAAATCCCGACGCGATGCGCGATACATGGTCGCCGTGGCTCATCCAGACTTGTTCGCGGGCCTGCGGGCCATCCTCGGGCGGGAACCACCCGGACAGAAAAGGGTGGGTCAGGTCGGTCGGGGTCACATAGGCGCGGCCGAATTCGGCGGTGCCATGGCCGCGTTCCACCTTGCCGCCCAGACAGTGCATCATCACCTGCTGGCCGTAGCAGATGCCCAGGATCGGCACGCCCAGATCGAAAACGTCCTTTGGGGGCATCGGTGCGCCGGTATCAAAGACAGAGGCCGGCCCGCCGGAAAAGATCACCGCCTTCGGGGCGAAGTCTTTCAGGAAGGCATCGGTGACCGCCTGATAGGGATGGATTTCGCAATAGACCTTCAGTTCCCGCAGGCGGCGCGCAATCAACTGCGTCACCTGTGATCCGAAGTCGATGATAAGAAGGCGCTGGTGCTGGGTCATGGTCGCGGAATATTGGACGGCGCGCCGTCGTGCAAGGGCCGATGCGGGGGTGGGCCCTTCCTGTCTCCCGGTCGCCCCGGCGCGATACCCCCCGCGAATATTTTCACCCGACCGAAAGCCGCATGAAGGGCGTTTGCGACGCCGGATATGTCGGAAATCGCTGCCTTGTGACGTTCCGAGGCGGCGGTATCCGGCAGGGCGCGTTACAACAGCCGCAAGCAGAGGATCGAGGAGTGCGGCGGATGAGCGACGAGGGTGCAGGGCGCAGGGCGCGGGGCGGCGGCGGTGCGGCGCGTCGTGCGGAACGGACGGCCGTGCGAACGGATGTGGCGCGCTTCATCGAGCGTCAGGTGCCGAATTTCGAAATCCTGACCGAAGAGGCGATCCAGATCATCGAATGGAACGCCGAGACGGTGCTTGAGGAAATCGGCGTGAATTTCGTCGAAAACCCCGGCGCGCTGGCCCTGTGGAAGGAAGCCGGAGCCGATGTGAAAGGCGAGCGCGTGCATATCCCGCGCGGGCTGGCGCGCAAGCTTTGTGCCACCGCGCCGTCGCGGATCACCCAGCATGCCCGCAACCCGGAACGTTCGGTCGAGATCGGCGGCCGGTCACTGGTGCTGGCCCCTGTCTATGGCCCGCCCTTCGTCCGCGATCTGGAAGGCGGCCGCCGCTATGCCACGATGGAGGATTTCCGCAATTTCGTGAAGCTGGGCTATATGTCGAAATGGCTGCACCATTCCGGCGGCACGGTCTGCGAGCCCACCGACATTCCGGTGAACAAGCGGCATCTGGATATGCTTTACGCCCATATGACGCTGTCGGACAAACCCTATATGGGGTCGGTCACGGCACCGGAACGCGCGGCGGATTCGGTCGAGATGTCGAAAATCCTGTTCGGGTCGGATTTCGTTGACCAGAACACGGTGATGACCAGCCTGATCAACATCAACAGCCCGCTGACCTTTGACGGGATCATGATGGGCGCGCTGGAGGTTTACGCAAAGGCCGGGCAGGCTTGCGTTGTCAGTCCGTTCATCGTCGGTGGCGCAATGGCCCCGGTGACGGTGGCAGGCACGCTGACGCAGGTGCTGGCGGAGGTGCTGGCGGGCGTCGCCTACAGCCAGTTGATCCGCAAGGGCGCGCCTGTGGTGTTCGGCGCCTTTGTCACCAGCATCGACATGAATTCAGGGGCGCCCACCTTTGGCACGCCGGAAGCAGCGCAGATCACCTATGGCGCGGGGCAACTGGCACGGCGGATGGGTCTGCCCTATCGCAGTGCGGGGTCGTTCTGCGGGTCGAAGCTGCCGGATGCGCAGGCAGCCTATGAAACCGCCAACAGCCTGAACATGGGGTTGCTGGCTGGTGTCAACTTCATGCTGCACGCCTGCGGCTGGCTGGAGGGCGGGCTGGTTTCATCCTACGAGAAGTTCGTGATGGATGCCGATCAATTGGGCATCCTGCACCGTCTGGCGAATGGCATCGACATTTCCGAAAACGGTCAGGCCATGGACGCGATCCGCGAGGTCGGACCGGGCGGGCATTATCTGGGCTGCGCGCATACGCAGGCCAATTTCAAACAGGCATTCTGGCGCACGGAATTGCTGGATTACAAACCGTTCGAAACCTGGGACGAGGAAGGCGCACGGGATACGCAGGCGCTGGCATCGGCACGGGTGAAAAAGCTGCTGGCCGACTATACGCCGCCCGCTATCGATCCGGCGGTGGACGAAGCGCTCAAGGATTACGTCGCACGCAAGAAGGCATCGATGCCCGACGCGTTCATCTGAGCAACGGCCTTTCGCAGGTTGTGGCCGGTCTGTTCGAATTCACCCCCGCCATTGGCGGGGGTTCTGCTTTTTCTGGCCCGGTCAGCCCTGACCGTTCGTGACCGGAGGGCGCATCACAGCAGCCGCGCCTCGGCCAGCAGGGCGATCAAAAGATCAAGGTGGCGGCGCGAAGAATACCCACCGTCCCCTGCCTGACGGCGGGCCTCTGCCGCGTCTTCCTCTGCCAGAAGCCAGCGCAAGGCGCGTTCCGGGCTGGGCGGGTTTCCGATCCTCAGCACGCGGCACAGATCGCGGTCGCGCACATAGGCTTCGATGCCCAGCCGTGCGGCCTGCATCAGCAGGCGCGGGCGACGCAGCGAAGCAAGATCGGAAAGTGACGTCATCGGTTTTCTCCCAAAGCAGAACGGGCACAGGATTTCTCTGCCTGGGATTGTGTTGCGCGGGTTTCTATTCCACCGAACGATGGTTTCAAAATGGTTTAGGTTTTCCCGTCAATTGTTTGAACCGTTCGATTTTTTAACCAGCAGGTAACGATTGCTACTCAGGGTTGCTTTCGTTGCGAATGCTGCGGTTGTGCAAGGGGGACTGCCATGACTGAAACGATGGAGCGAAGCGACAGGCTTCCCTCGTGGCTGCCGGATTGCGCGCGGATTTATCTGCGCCACACAGAAGACGGCCTGTCGATCCGGGCGCTCGCCCGGGCCGAGGGTTGCCATGCCTCGACCGTGTTGCGGCGTGTCCGCCGGTTTGAAAACCGCCGTGACGACCCGCTGGTCGACGACGCGCTGTCCCATCTTGCGCGGTCCAGCCGCGCGACACCCCCCGAAAAGACCCATACCAGCAAGGACGACCAATCCATGAGCGCCCCCATCCGTCAGGACCGCCTGCCCGTCGACGACGCGATGATCGACCGGGAAGCCCGCCGCATCCTGCGCCGCCTGTGCGAGGCGGGATCGATCCTTGCCATCGCGCCCGATATGGAAAAGGCCGTGGTGCTGCGCGAAACGCCCGACGGCCGCACGGTGCGCACGGCTGTGGTGGAGCGTAACCTGGCCGAGGCGCTGGCGTTGAAGGACTGGATCGTCTGCCGGAAACAGGGACGGGTTGCATCCTATGAAATCACCGGTGTGGGGCGGACTGCGCTGAAGCGTCTTCTGGCAGCGGAACAGGATACCAGACCGGGTCTTGCGGAAGCCGCCGCCCCCTTTGCCGATCAGCACCGTGTCTGGGCCGAGCGCGATCTGCCCGATCCGGCCGGGGGGGGGCGGCGGCGGATGCGCTACAACCTTGCGGAAAGCCCGCTGGCGGTGCTTGCCCGCAGACGCGATGCCGAAGGTCAGCCGTTCCTGACGCCCGATCTGGTAACGGCGGGCGAACGGCTGCGCGAGGATTTCGAACTGGCCCAGATGGGGCCACGGGTGGCACAGAATTGGGACAGGTTCCTGACCGCAGGTGATCGGGGTGGATTTGCTGCGGACAGCGGCATCGGCGAGGGTCCGGCAGGCGCGCGCAACCGCGTCGCGGCCGCCTTGCGCGAACTTGGCCCCGGTCTGGGCGACATGGCGCTGCGCTGCTGCTGTTTTCTGGAGGGGCTGGAGGTGGCGGAACGCCGTCTGGGCTGGTCGGCGCGGTCGGGCAAGATCGTGCTGCGCATCGCGCTGATGCGGTTGAAACGCCATTACGAGGAGGTGGGAAGCGCCGGTCGACTGATTGGCTGAAGGTCACGCGGTTGCAGCGCGCGCGATCAGCAAGGTGGCCAGCACTGCGAGCCACAGGGCAGAGACGCGCCGCACCACCGTTACCCCGCCGCCGGTCGCCGGAGTTCGCCTTGTGATAACAGCACCGGCGGCGATCCACAGCAATGATGCGCCTGACGAGATCAGCCCAAGGACGGCCGCTGCCGCAAGCGTAATTCCCGCCGAGGGAAGCAGGACAAACCCGATCACCAGCGCTTTCGGGTTCAGCAATGTGGTGACCGCAACCGCAATTCCCGTCACAGCAGTCTGTGCGCCATCGTGCCGTTGATCCCGTAAGGGTGCAGGCCGTTCTGTCCGCCATAGCCGGACCGCCAGAACCAGTATCCAGACTGCGGATGCCAGCATGAGCAGGGGACGCGCCATCGGCCATCGGTCCAGCAGCGCGCCGCCCGCCAGCGCCAGTGGTAGCACGGTCGCCATATAGGCTGCGATCACCAGTGCGATCAGCGGCGCGGCACGGCCAAGCCCGCGTTCTGCCCCGGCCACAAACAGAAGCGTGTTTGTCGGTCCGGGGCTTGCCAGAAGCGCCAGAAGCGCAATCGTATACTCGGCGGGGGTCATGGCGCCGTGATAGGACGCCGCAGCAGGGTCGCGCAAGACCGGCCCCTGCCGGCAGCGCCCGCAAATGCAATGCGGCGGCGTGGCCATCGGGCCCGCCGCCGCATGTGGTTCGTCGGTCACCGGGCAGAAGATCCGCCCGGCGTTTTTACGTTCAGGCGTTGTCCGGCCGGGTAAGGCCAGCGGCATAGACGATGCCTGCCAGCGCGCCACCCGCCAGCGGGGCCACGATGAACACCCACAGATCGGCAATGGCCTTGCCGCCGACAAAGATCGCCGGGCCGATGGATCGCGCCGGGTTCACCGAAACGCCGGTCACGTTGATGCCGACCAGATGGATACCGGCCAGCGTCAGGCCGATGGCCAGTCCGGCAAAGCCGGCAGGCGCCGCCGCGTGGGTGGAGCCGAGGATCACCGTCACGAACAGGAAGGTCGCGACGAATTCGAAGATCAGCGCCGCAGCCAGGCCGTATTCACCCAGATACCCCGCACCGTAGCCGTTCTGGCCAAGGCCATTGGTCGCCACCGAGTAATCTGCCTTGCCCGTGGCAATCAGCATGATGACCAGCGCGCCAAGCACGGCGCCGATCACCTGTGCGATGGCATAGCCGATAAAGTCACCTGCCGACATGCGGCCTGCGGTGACCATACCCAGCGATACCGCCGGATTAAGGTGGGCCCCCGAAATCGCGCCAAGGCCGTAGGCGGCCGCCACGATGGAAAGCCCGAAGGCGATGGCAATGCCGTGCATGCCGATTTGTTCGCCCATCAGCACGGCAGAACCGACGCCGAAGAAGACAAGTATAAAGGTGCCAAGTACCTCTGCGATCAGTTTTTTCATGAACTGTCCCCTCACATTTTACCTCGGCGGGGCCAGTCAAGTGGTTCGCGCACTGGAAAATCCCGCCGGTGCGGTGTATCAGATGCCTGATGACGCTTGTATGCAACGGGGAAAAAAACGTGCGCGATCTCAGATTGCCCGATCAGCGGCACCCCGAAAAGGCGCATCGCCCCGACAATGCGCAACCCAAAAAGCCGGACTGGATCAGGGTAAAGGCCCCGACATCAGAGGGTTACAAGCAGACGCGCGATATTTTGCGGACCAACAGGCTGGTCACTGTCTGCGAGGAAGCAGGCTGCCCGAACGTCGGTGAATGCTGGAGTCAGGGTCACGCGACCATGATGATCATGGGCGAGATTTGCACGCGCGGATGTTCTTTTTGCAACATTGCGACCGGACGCCCCGAT
Organism: Paracoccaceae bacterium; assembly: GCA_051646105.1. Lineage (GTDB taxonomy): Bacteria > Pseudomonadota > Alphaproteobacteria > Rhodobacterales > Rhodobacteraceae > JBOFCO01. Next base: position 24,685 of record JBOFCO010000095.1, on the reverse strand, counting down.
GTTCTGGATGCGTTTGAACCGGGCCGCGTTGCCCATGCCGTGCAGACGCTGGGGCTGAAACATGTGGTCATCACATCCGTCGACCGCGACGATCTTGCCGACGGCGGGGCAGAGCATTTCGCACAGACCATCCGCGCCGTTCGCCACCGCAGCCCGGACACGACCATCGAAATCCTGACCCCGGATTTCCTGAAATGCGACGCCAGCGCGCTGGAAACCGTGGTTGCCGCAAGGCCCGATGTATTCAATCACAACCTTGAAACCGTGCCGGGGCTTTATCCTTCGGTCCGGCCGGGCGCGCGCTATTTCCATTCGCTGCGGCTGTTGCAGCGGGTCAAGGAACTGGACCCGCTGATCTTTACAAAATCCGGCATCATGGTCGGTCTGGGCGAGGATGCGCAGGGCGTGCGGCAGGTGATGGATGACATGCGCGCGGCGGATGTCGATTTCCTGACCGTCGGCCAGTATCTGCAACCGACGCCCAAACACCACCGCGTCGACCGTTTCGTAACCCCTGACGAATTTTCCAGCTATGAAAAGGCAGCCTGGGGCAAGGGCTTCCTGATGGTTTCGGCCACGCCGCTGACCCGGTCATCCTATCATGCGGGAGAGGATTTCGCCCGGCTTCGCGCCGCGCGGCAGGCAAGGCTGGGCCAGTCCTGAGATCGCCGTCGCGCAGGGCACGCAAGAATTTGCAACGCCCGGCCCTCTGTGTTCGCGCAACAATTGCGAAGAATTCCGCATAGTTGCGTACAATCCTGACGCAACGTTTGCGCTTACCACTCCCGTCTGCCGCGCGAATTTGTTTAGTACACAGTCCGACATTGGCTAAAACTTCCCCTGACAGAGGAGGAGAGCGCTATGGCCCATGCAATGCAGGGGGGCGGTTATTCCGTTCCTGAAACCAGCGTCACAGAGTTCGTGCTGAGAGGCACCGACATCGCGGGCAGCGCAAGGGTGCTGACCGACGGCATTACAGGCGCGGGCTATACCGGGGTTGAATTCCGCGACCGGGTGCAGCGGCTGGCGGGCGGGCTGACCCGCGCAGGTTTCGGGGCGGGGCAGGTTGTGGCGCTGATGGCGCCGAACATTCCGGAATATGCGATCATCTTTCATGCGGTGGCCTGGGCGGGTGGCACGATCACCACGATCAATCCGACCTATACGCCGGGCGAAATCCGTCATCAGCTGCAAAGCGCGCGGGCAACGTTTCTGCTGACCATTCCGGCGCTTGCCGATCAGGCCAGGAACGCCGCCGGGGAAAGTCCGGTCCGGCGCGTGGCGGTGATCGGGGCGGACGGGGAAACCGGGCTGGACGCGCTTTACGATGCGCCGCTTGCGGCACAGGTTTCCGTCGATCTGGCGCGGCATACCGTGGTGCTGCCCTATTCGTCGGGTACGACCGGCCTGCCCAAAGGGGTGATGCTGTCGCACCGCAATCTTGTGGCCAATCTGGTGCAGGCCGCCGCCACGCTGCCTGTGGCGCCGGGGGATGCCACGGTGGCTTTCCTGCCGTTCTTTCATATCTACGGCATGCAGGTGCTGATGAACCATCAGCTTGCCTCTGCCGGGCATTGCGTGACGCTGCCGCGCTTCGATCTGGAACGGGTGCTGCATCTGGTGCAGGAACATCGCACCCCGCACATGCTGGTCGCCCCGCCGGTGGTGCTGGCGATGGCCAAGAACCCGCTCGTTGAAAAATACGACGTCTCCTCGCTGCAATATCTGATGTCCGGCGCGGCCCCGCTTGGCCCCGACCTGGCCCATGCCTGCCAGCAGCGCCTGGGTGTCGATGTGGTCCAGGGCTACGGCATGACCGAACTTTCGCCGCTGACCAACGTGGCGCCACGCCACGATCCGCGCCCCGGTTCGGTCGGACCGGCGGTGCCGTTGACCGAACAGCGCTGCATCGATCCCGAAACCGGCGCAGTTTGTCCGGCGGGAGAGGTGGGCGAACTTGTGATCCGCGGCCCGCAGGCGATGATCGGCTATCTGGACAATCCGGCCGCCACCGCCGCGATGGTGGATGCCGACGGCTGGCTGCATACCGGCGATCTGGCCTATATCGATGCCGACGGCTACGTTTTCATCGTCGACCGGGTGAAGGAACTGATCAAGGTCAAGGGCTTTCAGGTCGCCCCGGCAGAGCTGGAGGCGCTGATTGTCACCCATCCCGCCGTGGCCGATGTCGCCGTTGTGGGCGAACCTGATGACGAGGCGGGGGAAATTCCGGTGGCGCATGTGGTCTGCGTGGCGGGGCAAGGCATCGATCTTGCGACGCTGCAAGGCTATCTGGCCGACAAGGTGGCGCATTACAAGCAGGTGAAACGGTTGGAACTGCGCGACACGATCCCGAAATCGGCCTCGGGGAAAATCCTGCGCAGGATGCTGCGCAATCCCTGACCGGCCGGATTGAAGATGCCGGTCACGGCATCCGCCGGGGCACGACTGCCCGTCCTCTGTCCCCAAATATCCTGCGGGGTGGTCCGGAGGGGTGCAAAACCCCTCCGGTATCTGGGGCGCAGGCCCGGTGTCAGGCTGGCGCGACGAAGGGCTGTGAGATCTGCTGAAAGACCGCCGTCGCCTCGCAATCGGCGGCATGGTGGGCCAGCGCGGGCAAACGGGTATCCTCGAACAGGTCGGGCAGGCTTTCGCGCAGGTGCCGCAACACGCAGCCAAGTGCGATGTCGGCATGGCTGATATGATCGCCGAACCACCATGTGTCGGATGTGGGGGCGCGGGCGGCTTCAAGCACCGCCAGCGTGGCGCGCACCTGCGATTCCCGCCGTGCCGCCAGCACGGGCGAGGCCGCATCATGCAACCGGCGCTCATAGAACAGCGATACGAACCGATCCGCCAGCCCTGTACACAGCGCCGTCAGGCGACGGGCTTCGGTTTCCTGCGCCGGATTGTCCGGCCACAGGCGGGGCAGGTGGTGACGCGCGTCCAGATGATGCAGGATCGTGGCGCTGTCGGTCAGCACCGTGCCGGTTTCCAGAACCAGCACCGGCACGCCGCCCAGCGGATTAAGCGTCATCAGCGCCCCGGCATCGCCGAACACGGACCACGGCAGATGGTCGAAATCCATGGCCCAGATGCGCAATGCGATGCCAACGCGACGCACGAAGGCGCTGTCATACTGGCCGATCAGCGTCAGCCGTCCGGGTCGCGGATTGCCACGGATCTCACTCAACGGGCGGCACCTTCTTCAGATAGGCGGCAAGGGCTTCCCGATCGCTTTCCGGCAGCTTCGACAGGTTGTCGACGACGAATGCCATATGCCCGCCGACGCTGTCGAATTCAGGGGTGAAACCGGTGGTGAAATACTGCACCAGATCGCCTTCGGTCCAGTCCAGCTTGCCGGGGGTGATGTTGGGGAAGGATCCCTTGCCCGATGGATCCGGACCGCCTGCCAGCCAGCGCGCGGTATCGCTGCCGCCCAGGAAATTGCGCGGCGTGTGACATTCGCCGCAATGACCCAGCGTCTCGGCCAGATAACGGCCGCGGGTTTCTGCCTCTGTCAACTCGCCGTCGATCACCCAGTCCGTCTTGAAGAACAGGAATTTCCAGCCGCCAAGGCTGCGGCGGATGTTGAAGGGAAATCCCACCTCATGCGCAAGGCTGGGGGTGGCATCGGCGGGCAGCGTATCCATGAACGCCTTCAGGTCGGCAATGTCCTGCAATTCCGCCTTTGCGTAAGACGTGTAGGGGAAGGCAGGGTAATAATGCTGCCCTTCGGGCGAAACACCGCGCTGCATCGCATTGGCAAGGTCTTGCAGGGACCAGCCGCCAATACCAGCGTCCGGGTCAGGCGTGATGTTCGGGGCGATAAAGGTGCCGAAAGGAGAGGCGAAGCGCTGCCCGCCGACCAGCAGCAGACGGGCGTCGTCCTTGGCGTCGGGTGCAGCGTGGCAGGAGGCGCAGCCACCGGCCCAGAACACCTGCTCTCCCCGTGTCGCATCGCCGGTCAGACCGGCGGTGGCGTCATCCGGCAGGCGCTTCGGTGCGGTCACGAACCAGAACACGGCAAACCCGGCAATTGCCAACAACACAAGATAGCCAAATAGCCTGCGCATTGCCTGCCCCCTGCTTGCCCTGTTGCCCGAAGCTAACGCAGGGGGGCAGGGCTGTCGATCACGGTTTCGGCATCTGGCGCGGGGTCTGGTTCACCGTGGCCCATTCCGGCCAGCCGATGAAATATTCCACCCCTGCCAGCAGCAACGCCCCGCCAATCGCGATGGCGCCGATAATAACCTGCCTGCGGGATGGCGGGTTGCGCGCCCATTTCGACATGCGCAGCAGGTGGATCAAGTTCATCGCGCGGATTCTCCTTGAAATACGGCAGCCGCCAGCGCCTTCCACGGGGCATCGCTGAAATGCGACCGGGCGAGGCCGGAGGGCGATGGCAGCGCCCAGAGCGCCACGCCCGGCAGGTGCGGATCGTTTTCCAGTCTGCCAGCGGCAAGGCGGGGGCGGGACAGGGCCAGCCGGGCCGCTGTCAGGCTGGTGAAGGCGAGCGTGGCCGGACAGGCGGCATTGATGCGCGCGATCAGCCCCGGCGCGTCAAAAGCCGCGCGCGGGATGTCGGCATCCTGCCCGAAGGCGGTTTTCGCCAGATCGGTCAGCCCGATGCCCATGCCGGGCAGCAGGTGATCCTCCGCAGGTGACAGACGGCGCGGGGTCAGGCCGACCTGATGCAACAGACGCCAGAAAAGATTGCCGGGATTGGCATAGTAATGCCCTGCCTTCGCCGATGCGGTGCCGGGAGCCGTGCCGCAGAACACCAGCCGCAGGCCGGGGCGCAGGCGGTCGGGCAGGATCACGCCGGGCCGCGTCATCCGGTGAACCTGACCTTGCCGATATAGGGCAGGTTGCGGTTGCGCTGGGCGAAGTCGATGCCATAGCCCACCACGAATTCGTCGGGGATGGTGAATCCCGTCCATGTCGCCTGCACCTGTGCTTCCCGGCGTGACGGCTTGTCGAGCAGCGCGCAGACCTCCAGCCGTTTCGGGCCGCGCGCCTGAAGGATTTTCAGGACGTGGGAAAGGGTAAAGCCGGTATCTATGATATCCTCCACCACCAGCACATCGCGGCCCGCGATTTCGCCGCGCAGGTCTTTCAGGATGCGCACCTCGCGGCTCGATTCCGTGCTGTCGCCGTAGGAGGACGCTTCAAGGAAATCGACCTCGACCGGCAGGTCGATTTCGCGGACCAGATCGGCGATGAACACGAACGACCCCCGCAGCAACCCCACGACCACCAGCTTTTCGGTGCCTACAAAAGCTTCGGTGATCTCACGCGCCAGCGCCTCGACCCGCGCGGCGATGGATTTGGCGGAAATCATCGGATCAATGACATGCGGCCGGTGCGGCATGATCCCCCCTTGGTCGGAAGCCCCTTGATAAGGCCCGCGCGTTACACGACATGATCGGGCAGTGCCACGCAAGGGGGCTTGATGCCGACTCACGCCGAAACCCGCAAGCTGCCCTATACGGCGCAGCAGATGTATGACCTTGTGGCTGACATCGCCCGCTACCCCGAGTTTCTGCCATGGACGGCCGCCGCCCGCATCCGGTCGCGCATGCCGCGCCCCGACGGGGCAGAGGTGGTGGAGGCCGATCTGGTGATTTCCTTCAAGGTGTTCCGCGAACGCTTCGGCAGCCGCGTGGTGCTGTTTCCGGGCGTGAAGCGGATCGAGACGGAATATCTTGACGGGCCGTTCAAGCACATGAAATCCGACTGGGCTTTCCGCGACCTGCCCGAGGGCGGGTCAGAGGTCAGCTTCTTTGTGGATTTCGAGTTTCGGAATGCGATCCTGCAAAAGATCATCGGGCTGGTGTTCAACGAGGCGATGCAGCGCGTCGTCCGCGCCTTCGAGGCGCGCGCGGTCGCCCTTTACGGGCCGGGACTGGTGGCAGGGCAGAAGGGCGCATGATGCGGATATCCCGAAAGCGGCTGGCGGTGGCCGGTGTGCTGTGCCTTGCCCTTGCCGCCGCGCTGGCGCTGACGGTCGGCAAGCCGCTGGCGCGCCGTGTTCTGGCAAGACTGACCCCCGCGCCGGAGGAGGTCGTCGTGACTGGCACGACCTATCGGGTCGAGGGGCGGGATTACCTGATCTGGTTGCCCGAGCAGCCGAAAGGTGCGCCGGTTCTGCTGGCCATGCACGGCGCCGCGCGGGGGGCAGAGCGCTTTGCCGATGCCACGGGCCTTGCGCAGGCGGGCGCGGCGCGGGGCTATGCGGTGGTCGCGCCGCTTGGTACAGCGCGTCGCGAAGGCGGCATGCGCAACTGGAACGCGGGCCATTGCTGCGCCTATGCCTTTCTGGAACGGCTGGATGAAGCGGGCTTCATGGATGCCGTGGTCGAGGACGTGGTTGAGCGTTTCGGCGTTGATGGCGGGCAGCTTTACGTGGCGGGGTTTTCCGCGGGCGGCATGACCGGGCTGCGCTATGCGCTGACCCGCAGGGACAGGGTGGCGGCGGTGGCCAGCGTTTCCGGCACCCCCGATCCGGCCTTGATGCCCCCCGCCTTTCCTGTGCCGCTGCTGCTGGTCCACGGCACAGAAGATGAGGTGATGCATTTCACCGGCGGCTTTGTGGGGGATGAGGAGGTCGGCCCCGGCGGCGGCTATCTGGTGCTGGGGGCAGAGGAAGTGGCGGCGGACTGGGCGGCAGCGATGGGGGCAGAAGGGCCACAGGACAGCCGGATCAACACGCGCTGGAATTTTGCCGATGTGACGGAACGGGACTGGTTTTCGGGTGACAGACCCGCCGTGCGGCTGATGGTCGTCAACGGCGGCAAGCATGCCTGGCCCGGCGGGCGTGAAGCGCCGGGCGCGGATATTTCCGCGACCGACGAGGTGTTCCGGTTCTTCGCCGAACAGGGCGGACCTGCAGCCCCTACGAAATGATATCGTAGGCCCGCTCGCCATGGGCGGACAGGTCCAGCCCGTTGGTCTCTGCCTCTGCATCAATGCGCATGGTGGTCACCAGCGCGGCGACCTTTGCCAGCACGAAAGTCACCGCGACCGTGAACACGCCCACGATGACCAGCGCGCCCAGTTGCGCACCCCATTCGCCTGCGCCCAGCGCCGCGATCATTATGGTGCCAAAGATGCCGCCGACGCCGTGCACGGCAAATACATCCAGCGTGTCGTCGATATGCAGCTTGCCCCGGATCAGGGCCACCGCTTCCTGACACAGCACACCCGCAATGCCGCCGATCAGCAGTGCCGCCCATGGCCCGACAAAGCCCGATGCCGGGGTGATGGAGGCCAGCCCCGCGATGGTGCCGGTCACCAGACCGACCATCGAGCAGCGTCCGAATTTCACCCGTTCCCAGCCGATCCATGACAGCGACGCCGCCGCCGCCGACAGATGCGTGACCGTCAGCGCCATGGCGGCGGTGCCGTTCGCGGCAAGGGCCGACCCGCCGTTGAAGCCGAACCAGCCGACCCACAGCATCGCCGCGCCGATCATCACCAGACCCGGCGAATGCGGCGGCGTGGTGCGGTGACGGCGTGGGCCGATCATCAGCGCCAGCACCAGCGCGGCCAATCCCGCCGTTTCATGCACGACAATGCCGCCTGCGAAATCCTTCACCCCGGTTTCGCCAAAGATGCCGCCCGCCGCCATGAAGCCGCCGCCCCAGATCCAGTGGGCGACCGGCGCATAGCAGAGCAGCATCCACAGCGACGAAAACACCAGCACAAAGGCAAAGCCGACACGTTCGGCATAGGCGCCCACGATCAGCGCCGGGGTGATGATGGCAAAGGTCATCTGATAGGCAAAGAACAGCACTTCCGGCAGGGTGCCGGTCAGGCTGTCGGCAGTGACGCCCGTCAGCATGACCTTTTCCAGCCCGCCCCAATACGGCGAAGCGCTGCCAAAGGCGATGGAATAGCCCGCAACCAGCCACAGCACGCTCATCAACGCCGCGATGGCAAAACAGTGCATGAACACCGAAAGCACGTTCCGCGCGCGGACGAGGCCGCCGTAAAACAGCGCCAGGCCCGGCAATGTCATGAACAGCACAAGCGCTGTCGCCACCAATATCCATGCGGTATCCGCGCCGTTCATGCGTTCCTCCCCCGAAATCGCGTTCGCCGCGCGTTTGAAGCGGGAAGATTTCGCCCGAGAAAGTGCCAAATGCCCGTCAGGACGCATGAAAAGCGGGCAATTGATATACTGCCTGTTTTATGTGCGAAAATTTTGCCCATTGCGCGCAAAGAGGGCAATTTGGAATCAGGCGGAAAGGGCGTCCATCAACAGTGACAGCGCCTGTTCCACTGATGCGGTCCGCACATTGTCGCGTCCGATCGCACCGAAATCGCGCGTGACGGTCCGCACCGTACGACCCTGCGCGGCAAGGCCGAAGCAGACGCGCCCCTCGGGCTTGTGGTCCGAGCCGCCGGGGCCTGCGATGCCGGTAACGGATACGGCAAGCCCGGCCCGTGACCGGGCGATCGCGCCTGTCGCCATTTCCGCCGCCACCTGTTCGGAGACCGCGCCATATTTGACCAGCGTATCCGCCTGTACGCCCAGCATGTCCTGCTTTGCGGCGTTGGAATAGGTGACGAAACCACGGTCGACCACATCCGACGATCCCGGAATCGCAGTCAGCGCGGCAGAAACCAGACCGCCCGTGCAGCTTTCCGCCGTGGCGATCATCACCCCCCTGGCGCGGGCCAGATCAAGCAGCCGGGCCGCCGTCATCGCACCATGATCCCATGCGCCACGCCTGCCGCGATCATGGTGGCAATCCCGGCAAACAGCCCGGCCCACAGGTCATCCAGCATCACCCCCGCCGCATCGCCACGCCGGTCTGCGCGGCCCACCAGCCACGGCTTCCAGATGTCGAACAGACGGAAGAACAGGAAAGCCGCGACCCAGCCGGGCCAGACCATATCCATGCCGCGATGCCAAAAGGTAGCGGCGGGGAACAGCAGCGCCAGCCACTGCCCGGCGACTTCATCGATCACGATTTCACCGGGGTCTTTTTCGGCGCTGTCCGCAGTGGCGGCGGCACAGGCCCAGAACCCCAGGGCGGTCACGGCAATCGTGGCGGCTGCCAGAACCGGAAAGCCCAGCCAACTGTTGACAGCAAGGCCAAGCGCCACAGCCGCCGCCGATCCCCATGTTCCGGGTGCAGGGCGCAGCAGGCCCACGCCGAAGAAGGTGGCAAGAAGCCGGGGCAGGGTCATGATTTCACCAGCGTGGCGGTGGCGATCGCGGCGATGCCTTCCTCACGTCCGGTAAATCCCAGCCGTTCCGACGTGGTGGCCTTGACGCTGATCCTGTCCGGGTCAACGCCCAGTATGCGCGCCAGTTCCGAAGCCATTTCAAGGGCATGTAGCCCGATCTTCGGGCGTTCGCAGACGAGCGTCACATCGGCGTTCGTCACGCGGAACCCCATATCGCGGGCCAGATTTCCCGCATGGGCCAGAAAGATTTCCGACGCCGCACCTTTCCACTGTGGATCCGAAGGCGGGAAGTGCCGCCCGATATCCCCCTGCGCCAGCGCGCCATAGATGGCATCGGTCAGCGCATGCATGCCCACATCGGCATCGGAATGACCCAGAAGCCCGCGCGAATGCGGCACCTTTACCCCGCACAGCATGACATGATCGCCGTCGCAAAAGGCGTGGACATCGTAGCCGTTGCCGCATCTTACATCCATGCCGCCCCCCAATAGCCTTTCCGCCCGTTCCAGATCGCCGGGATAAGTGATTTTCAGATTATCCTCGTCCCCGGCGACGATGGCCACCGCATAGCCCGCCGCACGGGCCAGTGCCACATCATCCGCCGCATCCTGCCCTGCGGCATGCGCGGCCCGGATTGCGTCGATACGAAAACCCTGCGGGGTCTGCGCCCGAAAGAGCCCGTCGCGGGGCTGGTCTGCGGCGACAAGCCCGCCGTCACCCCGCCAAAGCGCGTCGGTGACGGGCAGGGCGGGTGCGGCCGCCGCGTGACTATCGAGCGCTTCCAGAACCCGCCCGATCAACGCCTGCGACACCAGCGGACGCGCGCCATCATGGATCAGCACGCGCGTTACGCCGGTTCCCTCCAGCGCGGCAAGCGCGTTACGGACAGAAGCGCTGCGGCTGTCCCCGCCTGCCACGACCTTATCCGCGCCAAGGGCGGCCGTCCTTTCCACATCGTGGGGATGGACGGCAAGCACCGTCAGCGTAACATCGTTGCGTGTGGAAAAAGCCGCAAGACTGCGCGCCAGCACCGGCAGCCCGCCAAGGCTTTGCCATTGCTTGGGCAGCGCCCCGCCCGCACGGGTGCCGCGCCCTGCGGCAACGATGATGGCGGCGGTGGTCATGCTTTGGTTCCGGTGCCGTGATACGCTGGACGTGGTCTATGGCATGGCTGTCGCCCTGACAATGCGGGCAGCGGCTGCCGATATGCACAAAAAACAGGCATGACATGTTTTTCCACCGTTACAGACTTCTGTTCAATTGCATCCGGGGGTTGGTCGGTTTAGCCCAAGCCTGCATGCACAAGGAATAAGCAGTTGGCCCTTCAACTGGCGTCGATCACCCTGTCCCCGCCCGTGGTTCTGGCCCCGATGGCGGGAATCACCGACCTGCCGACCCGGCGGCTGGTCGCGCGCTTTGGCGCGGGGCTGGTCGTATCGGAAATGGTCGCCAGCCAAGAGGTCGTGCAGGCCCGTCCGGAAGCCCGCGCCAAGGCGGAGCTTGATCTTGGCGGGGCGGGCAGCGCCGTGCAGATCGCAGGAAAGGATGCCTACTGGATGGCCGAGGCCGCCCGTCTGGTCGAGGCGAACGGGGCACGCATTATCGACATCAACATGGGTTGCCCGTCCAAACGGGTGACAAACGGATGGTCGGGGGCGGCACTGCTGCGCGACCTGGGCCATGCCCTGCGGCTTGTCGAGGCCGTGGTGAATGCCGTCAAGGTGCCCGTCACCCTGAAAACCCGGCTGGGCTGGGATGATGCCACCCCGACCGCTGCCACACTGGCGGCCCGGGCCGAGGATCTGGGCATCGCCATGGTCACGATCCATGGCCGCACGCGCTGCCAGTTCTATACCGGGCAGGCCGATTGGGTCGCGATCCGCGCCGTCCGCGATGCGGTGACGATCCCGGTTGTGGCCAATGGCGATATCCGCTGTGGTGCCGATGCCGCGCGGGCGCTTTCTGCCTCTGGTGCGGATGGCGTGATGGTCGGGCGCGGTGCGCAGGGGCGGCCCTGGGCGCTGGCGGAAATCGCCCATGCGCTTGGCCACGGCCCCGCGCCGCAGGTGCCACAGGGCGCGGCACTGGCCGCGCTGGTTGAGGAACATCATACGTCGATCCTGTCCTTCTACGGCGCGGAACTGGGCCTGCGGGTGGCCCGCAAGCATCTGGGCTGGTATATGGAAAACGCAGGCGTTCCCAAGGCATTGCGCGGTGACGTTCTGACGGCGGACAGCCCTGCCGCCGTGGTGCGCGGCCTGCGTCTGGCCCTGTCGCACGGCGAAAGGCTGGCGGCATGACCCAGTTGCCCGTGCCCGGACTGATCTGGGCATCGCTTCCCGTCCCGGCGCTGCTGATCGCCGCCGACAACCGGATCGAGGAGATCAACCCGGCGGCGGAACTGTTCATCAATGTCTCAGCCAGGTCGTTGCGTGGCCAGCCGCTGCTGGACAGGCTGGCGATCGCCGCCCCCGTGGACGAGGCATTGGAGCGCGTGCGGCAGAACCAGTCGGCGCTGTTCCTGAACGATGTGGATGTTGGCACCGGCGACCGCCCGCCTGTTCAGTGCAACCTGCAAATGGCCCCCATCGCGGATGCGGGGGATGTTGTCCTGCTGCTGATTTCCCCGCGGGAACTGGCCGGGCGGCTTGGGCGGGCGGATTCGGTGACATCCGCCGCGAAATCCGCAATCGGCATGGCGGAAATGCTGGCCCATGAAATCAAGAACCCGCTGGCGGGCATCACAGGTGCGGCCCAGCTTCTTTCAATGGGCCTGACGGGTGAAGATCTGGAACTGACCGATCTGATCGTGCAGGAAAGCCGCCGCATCGTGAAATTGCTGGAGCAGGTCGAACAGTTCGGCAACCTGCGCCCCCCCGAACGGCGGGCGATCAACATCCACGATCTGCTGGACCGGGCGCGGAAATCGGCAATGGTCGGCTTTGGCGTGGCGATGGCGATTGTCGAGGATTATGATCCTTCGCTGCCCTCGACCTATGCCGATGGCGACCAGTTGTTGCAGGTGTTCCTGAACCTGCTGAAAAACGCATCCGAAGCGGCAGGGCCCCAAGGCGGCACCATCCGCATTCACACCTATTACAGCCAGTCGCTGCGCCTGCGCCGCGCCGATGGCAGCGGTCTGGCGCTGCCCTTGCAGATCGAGATCATCGACGATGGTCCGGGCATCCCGCCCGATATTGCCGAGGATATATTCGAGCCCTTCGTTTCAGGCCGCGAAAACGGCACCGGGCTGGGACTGGCGCTTGTTTCGAAGATTGTCACCGAAAACGGGGGCTGGATCGGGGTTGAATCGGTGCCGGGGCGCACCGTGTTCCGCCTGTCGCTTCCCGTGGCCCCCAAGGAAGCTGGAGACTGACCGATGGATGGCACCGTTCTTGTTGCCGATGATGACCGCACGATCCGAACCGTGCTGACCCAGGCGCTGACGCGGGCGGGCTGCAAGGTGCATGCGACCTCCAGCCTGATGACGCTGATGCGCTGGGTAGAGGAAGGCAAGGGCGATCTGGTGATTTCCGATGTCATCATGCCCGACGGCAACGGGCTGGAAATGCTGCCCCTGATCGGCAAGGAACGCCCCGGCCTGCCGGTGATCGTGATTTCGGCACAGAATACGATCATGACCGCGATCCAGGCGGCAGAGGCCGAGGCCTATGACTATCTGCCCAAGCCGTTCGACCTGCCCGACCTGATGAAGCGGGCGGCCCGTGCGCTGGAGTCGAAGCGCCGCGTGGCCCCGCGCAGGGCGGAAGCCCGGCCGGAGGGCGAGGAACTGCCACTGGTGGGACGCACGCCCGCGATGCAGGCGCTGTACCGGCTGGTGGCGCGGGTGATGAACACCGATCTGCCCGTGCTGATCAGTGGCGAATCCGGCACCGGGAAATCGCTGGTGGCGCGCGCCATTCACGATTTTTCCGACCGCCGTACACTGCCGTTCGTCGTGGCCTCTGCTGCCGACCTGCAAGGCGTCGACGGGCCGGCGCAGCTTTTGGTGCGGGCCAGGGGCGGATCGATCCTGTTCGATGAGATCGCCGACTGTGATGACGAAACACAAGGCAAGATTGTGCGGATGTTCGATGCCCTGGGATCAAACGCCCCGCGCATCATGTCGACCAGCCAGACAGACCTTTCCGCCCTGATAGATGCAGGCACCTTCCGGCAGGATCTGTTCTATCGGCTGGGCGGCGTGCAGCTTGTCCTGCCATCGCTGCGGGAGCGGGTCGACGATATTCCGCTGCTGGCCCAGCACTTCCTTTCGCGCGCCGAACGTGACGGGCTGGCGGGGCGCAAACTGTCGGCGGATGCGATGGAACTGGTGCGCGGCTATTCCTGGCCGGGCAATGTGCGCCAGCTTGAAAATACCGTACGCCGCCTTTCGGTTACCAGTCCGGAAGAGGAAATCGGTCGCGCCGAGGTGGAGGCCATTCTGGGGTCGCAGCCCGCTGCCGAACCGACGCGCGGCGGCATGGGAGAGGGGGAAAAGCTTTCCGCTTCTGTCGCCAAACATCTGAAACGCTATTTCGATCTGCACGGCGGTGCGCTGCCGCCGCCCGGCGTCTATCAGCGGATTTTGCGCGAAGTGGAACTGCCGATGATCGAAATTGCGCTGGATGCCACCGCCGGAAATCAGGCGAAATGTGCCGATCTGCTTGGCATCAACCGCAATACCTTGCGTAAAAAGATCACAGACCTCGATATTCGCGTGACACGTCGCCGCAAATTGATGTAAAACGGCAACAGAAGCGTGGCCCCGCGGCGTCAGCCGGAGAGAAGGCGCGCGCGGTGCGGCCCGAAAAGGGCCGGGCAGTCTGACGAGAGAGGCACCCGTGCAACGCACGGCAGGGCGGGAATCATGGGAGCGGTTCAACCGGCTGCGCAAGCAGCGTCGGTTCCAGAACATCTTTACGCTCGGGCTTGTCATTCTGGGGCCGGTTCTGGCCTTTCAGACCTTCCTTGCGCTGGGGCCGCTGGATCAGGGATCGAATTCAACCGGCCTGCGGCTGGTGATGTTGGCCGACCTTGTTTACGTGCTGGTCGTGGCGGCGCTGGTCGCGCAACGGGTCGCGCGCATCGTCGCGTCACGCCGCAGCCAGTCCGCCGGGTCGCGCCTGCATCTGCGGCTGGCGGGCGTGTTCGCGCTGATCGCGCTGATCCCGACGATCTCTGTTGCCGTTTTTGCGCTGCTGTCGGTCAATGTCGGGCTTGAGGGATGGTTTTCCGAACGTGTCCAGCGCGTCCTTGGCACGTCACTTTCTGCCGCCGAAGCCTATGCCGAGGAACACCGCCGCGACCTGACGGAAGATGCGGTAGCGCTGGCTGCCTATCTGAACCAGGCGCGCGGGCTGGAATTTGCCATATCGGATGCCGAGTTCCGCGAAATTCTCAGCCAGGCGCAGGCGCAGGTGCAGCGCGGCCTGCGCGAGGCTTATGTCATCGACAGCGCGGGAACCGTGCGGGCGCGGGGCGAACGGTCCTATCTGTTCGATTTCGAGCCGCCTGCGGCCGATGACCTGCGCCGCGCCGTCGGCGGCGAAACCGTCATCATCCAGGACTGGGACAATGACGAGGTGCGCGCCATTGTGGCACTTCAGGCCTATGGTGACCGGCTGCTTTACATCAGCCGCGCTGTGGACGGCAATATCCTGAACCTGCTCGACGATACCAAGGAAACCGTCCAGCTTTACCAGCAGATCGAAAAGGATCGCGGGCGGCTGCTTTTTGAATTCGGGCTGCTGTATCTGGGCTTTGCGGTGATCCTGATCCTTGCGGCGGTCTGGCTGGGGCTGTGGTTTGCGGAAAGGCTGTCGCGCCCCGTCGGGCGGCTGGCGGGGGCGGCGCAACGGGTCGGCGCGGGCGATCTGGATGTGCAGGTGATCGAGGAGCCGGGCGATGACGAAATCGCCATGCTGGGGCGCGTGTTCAACCAGATGACGCGGCAGTTGAAGGGGCAGCGCGCCGCGCTGATCGAAGGCAACCGCGCGACGGAGGAGCGGCGCAGACAGTTCGATTCGGTGCTGTCGTCGGTAACCGCCGGGGTCATCGGTCTGGACGAGGGCGGCCGCATCGATTTCGTGAACCGCGCCGCGCGGCGGCTGCTGGAGGTCGACTCAGAGGCGGCCCATGCCTTGCCCGTGTCTGATGTGGTCCCGGAATTTGCCGGGTTGATGGCGCGGCTTCAGGAAAGCAGCGGCGACACCGCGCAGGAGGAATTGCGCGTCAGCCGGGCAGGGCGGCTGGAAAACCTGCTGGTTCGCATCGCCGAACGCCGCAACGACCGCGGCGGACTTGAAGGCTATGTCGTGGCCTTTGACGATGTGACAGAGCTGGTTTCGGCCCAGCGGATGGCGGCCTGGGGCGATGTAGCCCGGCGCATCGCACATGAAATCAAGAACCCGCTGACACCGATCCAGTTGTCGGCCGAGCGGCTGAAGCGCCGCTTCCTTCCGCTTGCGGGCGATCAGGCCGAAACGCTGGAACAGTATACGGATGTGATCATCCGGCAGACCAACGACCTGCGCCGCATCGTGGACGAGTTTTCGAAATTCGCCCGGATGCCCGAACCCGACAGGCGGGAAAACGACCTGCTGAAACTGCTGCGCGAAGCCGTGCTTTTGCAAGAGGCGGGCGCGCCGGGGGTCAAAATCCGGTCTACCATTCCAGATGGTGAAGCGGTGATGGAGTTCGATGCGACCATGCTGTCGCAGGCGATGACGAACCTGATCAAGAACGCCGTGGAAGCCACGGAAAGCCTTGTCGAAAAGGGTGCGCCCGATGGCTATGTGCCCGAGGTTCGGGTGACCGCCGACCTGCGCCCCGAACAGGTGGTGATCCGCATCACCGACAACGGCATCGGTCTGCCCGAAGACCGGGCGCGGCTGTTCGAACCCTATGTGACGACGCGGGCAAAGGGCACGGGTCTGGGCCTGCCCATCGTCAAGAAGATCATCGACGAACATGGTGGCACGCTGACGCTGGATGACGCGCCGGTGTTCGAGGGCAATGCCCATGCGGGGGCCGCAGCGGAAATCAGGCTGCCGCGTCTGGCGCGGGGCGAAACGAGAATGGTCAAAATGGCCGGAAAGACAGCAGTGAGGTAAGCGAGATGGGCGATATACTGATCGTTGACGACGAACGCGATATCCGGGAACTGATTTCGGACATCCTGAAAGACGAAGGTTATACCACGCGGCTGGCGGCAAATTCCGATGCCTGCATGGCGGAAATCAATACCGAACCGCCCGCGCTGATGATCCTGGACATCTGGCTGAAGGACAGCCGTATGGACGGGATCGACATCCTGAAAACCGTGCGGCGCGATAACCCCGATATTCCCGTCGTCATCATTTCCGGCCACGGCAATATCGAAATCGCCGTCGCGGCGATCAAGCAGGGCGCCTATGATTTCATCGAAAAGCCGTTCAACATCGACCAGTTGCTGGTGGTGATTTCCCGCGCGATGGAAACCAGCCGGTTGCGGCGCGAAAATTCCGATCTGCGGCGGCGGGATGTGTCCTCGACCGAAATGGTCGGGGTCAGCCACGCGTTCAAGGTGGTCAAGGCGCAGCTTGACAAGGTGACGAAATCCAATGGCCGCGTGATGCTGACGGGTGAGCCCGGCTCGGGCAAGGAAGTGGCGGCGCGCTATATCCATGCCAATTCCAACCGGGCAGGGACGCCGTTCATTTCCGTCTCTTCGGCCTCTATCGAGCCGGAGCGGATGGAAGAGGTGCTGTTCGGCCGCGAAAGCGCTGAACGCGGGGTGGAACCGGGGCTGCTGGAACAGGCGCATGGCGGGGTCGTCTACTTCGATGAAGTCGCCGACATGCCGCTGGGCACGCAGTCGAAAATCCTGCGCGTTCTTGTGGAACAGCAGTTCAACCGTGTCGGCGGCGCCGACAAGGTTCGGGTGGACATGCGGGTGATTTCATCAACCACACGCAATCTGGCCACGGAAATCGCGGCAGGCCGTTTCCGGCAGGAACTTTTCGACCGGCTGAATGTTGTGCCGATTGCGGTGCCGCCCCTGTCTGAACGGCGGGAAGATATTCCCCTGATCGCCCGTCATTTCATCGAAATATTCAATCGCAGCCAGGGCCTGCCTCTGCGCGATCTGTCGACGGAAGCAGAAGCCGCGTTGCAGACCATGGCCTGGCCGGGCAACATCCGCCAGTTGCGCAATGTCGTCGAGCGTGTGCTGATCCTGGGCGAAGGCAACGGCCCGATCGAGGCGCGCGAACTGCCGGGCAATGCACCGGGCGGCGGCGACGACAGTGGCATCGTCCTGTCGGGTGGGCTGGCGACCCTGCCGCTGCGCGAGGCGCGGGAACTGTTCGAACGCGAATACCTGCTGACCCAGATCAACCGCTTCGGCGGCAACATCAGCCGCACCGCCAGTTTTGTCGGCATGGAACGGTCGGCCCTGCACCGCAAGCTGAAATCGCTGGGCGTGGTAACAAGCTCCAAGGCCGGGGGCAGGGTCGCGCATCTGGAGGACGAGGAGGAAGAGGAAGGGGTGGAGTGAGCATCGCTCGCTTCATTGACCCTTCCCCCCGGTCCCGCGTATGAAGGGCGCGCTGGCCAGCGGGGATTTTCGGCATGAAGGTGATTATCTGCGGCGCGGGGCAGGTGGGCTGGCAGATTGCCCGCCAGCTTTCCGGAGAGAAAAACAGCGTCACAGTTGTGGACAGCAATGCCGATCTGGTGCGCCGCATCGCCGACACGCTCGACGTCCAGGCGGTGGCGGGTTTTGCATCCTACCCTGACGTGCTGGCGCGGGCGGGGGCGGCGGATGCCGATCTGATCATCGCGGCCACCCATTCCGACGAAGTGAACATGGTCACCTGCCAGATGGCGCATTCCATCTTTGGCGTCCGGCGCAAGATTGCCCGCCTTCGCGCCCGCAGCTACACGGATGCCATTGATGCCGACCTGTTCGAGAACGAGAAAATCCCGATCGATGTGGTGATTTCCCCCGAAAGCGAGGTTGCGGAAGCGGCCCTGCAACGTCTGGCTGCCCCTTCCACCTTTGACACCGAAAGCTTTCTGGGCGGGCGCGTGCAGCTTCTGGGGATCGTGCTGGAAGAAGACTGCCCGGTGCTGAACACACCCCTGCGCGAACTGACCGACCTGTTTTCCACCCTGCGCGCCATTGTCACCGGCGTGCGACGCGACGGCAAACTGTTTGCCCCCGGTGCCGGTGATCATCTGGAGGCCGACGATCAGGTCTATGTCTTTGCCCAGAATGAAGATGTGGCCCGGACGCTGGAAATCTTCGGCAAGACCCAGAAAAAGCAGGAGCGGCTGGTTATCATCGGGGGCGGCAATGTCGGGCTGTTCGTGGCGCAGGCGCTGGAACGCCGCACCGACCGGATAAGGGCCAAGGTGATCGAACGTAACCGTGCGCGCGCGGAAACCGCCGCAGATGCGCTGACGCGCACCATTGTCCTGCACGGCGACGGTCTGGATGCCGACATTCTGGCCGAAGCGAACATCGAGCGCGCCGATGCCGTGCTGGTCGTCACCGACGATGACAAGACCAACCTTCTGGCCGCAGTCCGCGCCAAACAGTCCGGATGCAAGCTGGCGGTGGCGCTGGTCAACGATCCGACGCTGCTGCCCCTGATGGGCGCGCTGGACATCGACGCCTATATCAACCCGCGCGCCACCACCGTTTCCTCGATCCTGCGGCATATCCGGCACGGACGGGTGCGGCAGATCTATTCCATCGGCGATGCAGAGGCCGAGGTGATCGAGGCGCAGGTTCTATCGACATCGCCCATTTCAGGGCAGTTGATCCGGGATATCGAATTCCCCGAAGGCGTGCTTGTCGGCGCCTTGATGAAACGCGACAAGCTGGTGAAGCCCACCGCCGACACACGTCTGGACGAAGGTGATGTGATCGTGCTGTTCGCCATGGCCACCGACGTGCCCGAGGTGGAGCGACTGCTGCAAGTTTCCATCGATTTCTTCGTGTGATGATCCGGCAGCTTTCCGATCTGCCGCTGCTTTTGCTGCTGATCGGCATCAGCGCACTTGCCATGCTGTTGCCTGCCGCCCATGCGCTTGCGGTGCGCGATCATGCCGTGGCGCGGGCCTTCTTCTATTCCGCCGTTGTTCTGCTGGTTCTGGTCGCGCTGGTGGCGATTGCCGTGCAGAACCGGCCGCGTGGCAGTGTCATGCGCGACCAGCTTGGCGGGCTGGTCGGCGGTTTTGCCGTTTTGCCGCTGGCCATGGCCATACCCGTGGCCGAAGCGGTGCGCGACACCACGTTTTTCAACGCCTGGTTCGAAATGGTTTCCAGCCTGACCACCACAGGCGCCAGCGTGCTGGAGGCGCGCGGAAGCGGATCGCTGCATCTGTGGCGGGCCACGGTGGGCTGGCTGGGCGGAGGGTTCATGCTGGTTGCATCCGTGGCAATCCTGGAGCCGCTGCGGCTGGGCGGTTTCGAGATGCTGGAAGGCGATGCCAGCAGCCCGATGATCCGCCGCACCCCGATCACGACGCGCGTCGCGGACCCTTCGGAAAGGATAATCCGCTATGGGGCGACGATCCTGCCCGTCTATGCCTTGCTGACGATTGTTCTGGCAATCGGTCTTATCATGGCCGGGGACGAGGCGCTGGTGGCGGTCTGTCATGCCATGGCAACGCTGTCGACCAGTGGCATTTCGCCTGTCGGTGGCCTGTCAGGCAGCACCGCCGGAATAATTGGCGAAGTGATGATCTTTCTCATGCTCATCGCTGGTATGACCCGCCGCAGTTTTCCCACTGACCCGCAGCCCGGTCAGTTCCGCCGTTGGCTGTCGGATCGGGAATTGCATCTGGGGCTGGCGATCGTCGGCATTGTCACGGCCTTTCTGTTTCTGCGTCACTGGATCGGCGCGGTTGGCGTCGACCTTGCCGGTGATCTTTGGCTGGCGCTGTCGACACTGTGGGGGGCGGCCTTTACCAGCCTGTCCTTCCTGACCACGAACGGCTTCGTCTCGGCCCATTGGGCGACAGTGCAGCAATGGTCGGGGGCGGGCAGTCCGGGGGTGATCCTTGTCGGGCTGGCGATCTTTGGCGGTGGTATCGCCACGACGACGGGCGGGGTAAAGCTGCTGCGCGTCCTTGTCCTTGCAACCCACACCCTGCGAGAGGTCGAGCGGCTTGTGCATCCATCCTCGGTAGGCTCCGCCCGCACGATGCCGCGTCAGCAACGCCGCAGCGGGGCGTTCCTTGCCTGGATATTCTTCATGGTGTTCGCGTCATCCCTGTCAGCGGTGGTGGCGGCGCTTAGCCTGACCGGACTGGACTTTGACGCGGCAATCGCCATGGCGGTGGCGGCACTGACCACAACCGGGCAGCTTGCCACATACGGGATGGAGGATGCGGTATCCTATGCCGCGCTCGATCCCGTGGCAAAGATCGTGCTGATGCTGGCGATGGTGGTCGGTCGGCTGGAAACGCTGGCCGTCATCGCACTGATCCACCCGGAATACTGGCGCAAGTAGATACTGGCGCAAGTCGGCAGAAAACCGTGATTTTCGCTCTGGAAACTCCGCCAAAGGCGGCACATACTGATTCCGTGAGGCGCCGAAAGGCGGTCCCTGCTTTTTTTGACCAGACGATCACCCGACAAGAACAGAGGCAAAAAACCCATGGCTGCCGATAAACAGAACCTTCAGGACGCCTTTCTGAACCATGTGCGCAAGGCAAAGGTTCCCGTCACGATCTTCCTGATCAATGGTGTGAAGCTTCAGGGTGTGATCACCTGGTTTGACAATTTCTGCGTGCTTCTGCGCCGCGACGGCCAGTCGCAGCTTGTCTACAAGCACGCGATTTCAACGATCATGCCGGGCCAGCCCATTTCGCTTTACGAAGGGGAAGACTGATCGGCACGGAAGATACCGCCAAGGCCCGGACACAGGCCTATGTGCTGCACCCCGATCTGAAGTCGGAAAAATCCCGGCGCGACCCTGAAAGCGGTCTTGCCGAGGCCATTTCGCTGGCTGCGGCCTTGCCCGATCTTGATGTGGTCGGGGCAGAGGTCGTGCGCCTGCCACGCGCACAGCCCGGCCTGTTGTTCGGCACCGGCAAGGTGAAAGAACTGAAGGAGCGGCTGGAAGAAGGGGAGGTCGATCTGGTTCTGGTCGACGGCCCCGTGACCCCCGTGCAGCAGCGCAACCTGGAAAAGGAATGGGGCGTCAAGCTGCTGGACCGGACCGGGTTGATTCTGGAAATTTTCGCCGACCGCGCCCGCACCCGTGAAGGCGTGATGCAGGTGGAACTGGCGGCCCTGTCCTATCAGCGCACCCGGCTGGTCCGGGCCTGGACCCACCTTGAACGGCAGCGTGGTGGTTTCGGCTTTGTCGGCGGCCCCGGCGAAACGCAGATCGAGGCCGACCGCCGCGCCATTGACGAACAGGTGATGCGCCTGCGCAGGCAACTGGGCAAGGTGGTCAAGACCCGCGAACTGCACCGCGCTGCGCGGCGCAAGGTGCCCTATCCGGTCGTCGCACTTGTGGGTTATACCAACGCCGGAAAATCCACGCTGTTCAACCGGATGACCGGCGCGGATGTGCTGGCCAAGGACATGCTGTTCGCAACGCTGGACCCGACCATGCGCGGGCTTGTGCTGCCTTCCGGAAAGAAGATCATCCTGTCGGATACGGTGGGCTTCATTTCCGATCTGCCGACCCAGCTTGTCGCCGCTTTTCGCGCCACGCTGGAGGAGGTTCTGGAAGCTGACCTGATCCTGCATGTGCGCGACATCGCGCATGAGGAGACAGAGGAGCAGGCAGAGGACGTGGGCGCGATCCTTGAAAGTCTTGGTGTCGACGAAGACGTGCCGATGTTCGAGGTCTGGAACAAGATCGACATGTTGTCGGAGACGACACGGACCGCCCTGCGTGTGCAGGATGCCCGTACGCCGGGGATACATGCGGTTTCGGCGCTGTCGGGCGAGGGGCTGGACGATCTGGTCGCCGCGATTTCTGCTGCCTTCGACGAAGAACGCACCAGCGAAGCCCTGCACCTGCCCTTTGCCGACGGCCGCCGCCGCGCCTGGCTTCACGCCGAGGGTGTGGTGACCGAGGAGGCCGAGGGCGACGCGGGATTCGATCTGGTTGTGTCGTGGACGGCACGGCAAAAGGCGCGGTTTGCCGAGATGGGCGCAACGGGATGATGCGGGCCGGCCTTGCCGCCCTGCTGGCAGCAATGGTTCCGTCGGGCGCTCCGGCGCAGACGGCAGGAGATGTGCTGCCCTATTACGATCCGCTGGCCAATCTTGAACTTCTGGCGCTTTCGCAGGCAGAACGCGATGCGCGCGGTCTGACGGTTACGGAACTGGGGGAAATCGATGTGCCGGGCGGTGCCGTGATGGCCATGGACCCGCTGACCTTTTCGCAACCCTCACCGCTGGCCCTGAAGCTGATGCCGGGCAGCTACCCGGTATACCTGTGGTTCGACAGGGCGGAGCCGACACGTCCCGCAATGGCTGAATTGCGGATATCCGGCTGTCGGCCGACGCGCTGGATGAATGCCCGTGTCGAGGGCATGACCCGGCTGCGCGATATTTTTGCGGGCGATCTGGGCTATCCCGTCGACGCCGGGACGGGGGCCTTTGCCGATCTGGCAGTTCTGGAAGCTGACGGTGCGTTGGACGAGGGTGACGAAGAGCATTATGAAACATGGGCAGAGCCGATCATCAACGCCCTGTCGGATTACACTGTTCCCGGCAGCATCATGGGCGAAAACGGCAATCGTTATGCCGTGTTTTCATCCGGATGGGGGGACGGCATTTATGCAAGCTACTGGGGCTTTGACGCTACCGAATGCCCCTGCGCCCTGATCACGGATTTCGGCGTGCTTTATAACGGCTGGTCCTATCCGGTCGACGGCACGCCGCGTGCCGCAAGGCACGCAATGAAACGCCTGCCCCCGATTGTCTACGGCAATCAGGCAGCTTGTCCGGCAAGCTGAACGCGCCTCATGGCTGCGGGACCAGATGCGTGATCCCCACGGCTGCTGCGCGGGCAAGGTCGGGATCCAGGCTCATCGGGATATATTCGCCCTTGCGCCAGACTTCTCCCAGGTCGTCGTAATGGCGCGACAGCGGGTGGCCCGACTGTCCGGTCGAAATGACGAACAGCGAGGATTCCGGATCGGCGAAATCATAAACTCCGCGAAAGCCCGCGCCGTGCACATTCAGATAGGGGTCGCGCCCCGCACCGCGCGTCATGCCCCGCATCAGCGTGTCGTCGCCGCCGCTGGTCGATTGCCGGATGTTCACGATCAGCCGAAGGATCGGGGTGCCGCCCAGCACTGGATGATCCTGCGTGGCCTGATGCACGTCACCCCAACGCCAGCTGTCAAGCGACCCATAGCGTTCGGTCAGCGACAGCAGCGCGTCATCCAGCGACTTCCGCGCGATGTCGGCGCAGGTTTCCACCGCAGAGGATTGCAGCACATCGCACCAGAGCGAGGCGCCGTCGATATTGCGAAACACCCGTTCCAGAAACAGCGGATCGACGCGGGGCAGGGCATCGGCGACCGGGCCCAGATCGTCGCGGATCAGCCGTTCCTGCAAGGCCCGCATCCAGGCGGTATAGATCAACGGCTCTGGCAGATGCTCGTTCATCTCGCCGCTCCACTCCGCCAGCAGTGTCAGGGCGCGCTGGCGCAGACGTTCCGGCGTGCCCTCCGGGGCTGCCTCGCTGGTGAACCAAAGGTCGGCGGCGATCAGCGGCAGCAGGGCGCGGGCCGAAACGGATACCGTATCAAGCTGCGCCTCGATGAAGCTTTCGCGGGTATGCACCTCGCGCGCCTGCAACAGCCCGGTCAGGCGCTGGATGCGCTGTGTATCGCCCCAGTCATAGGACACATGCTGCGGAAACGGCCGGTCGAGCAGCTTGTTGTTGGTGTTGGCAACGATGCCGCCCTCGGGGGCAACAAAGCGGGGATTGGCCTCATAGTTCAGGCGACCTTCCCAGCGGTTCACCTCCAGCCAGCCGGGGGTGGGCAGACGGCCAAGGCTTTGATGATTGCTGTTGCGACGCGGGATCGCGCCCAGGGTTTGCAGGGCAATGCCGGTCTGGTCGGCCAGAACCACGTTCTGCGACGGGGCTACATACAGCTCCCCCGCTGCGATGGCTTCGTCGATGGTCTGGGCCTTCATCGCACGCAGGCCGGCGGTCATCGTCGTGTCTGCGGGGTCCAGCGCCGTCCATGCCACGGAAATCACATGGCCGGGCGGCGTTATGCTGGCCAGATCGGCATGGCTGCCGGGGATCACCGGGCCATTGTCTGTCCAGCGCAGGGTAAAGGTCTGCGGTGCCTCATCCTTGATGCGGATGATGGTCTTGCGTGTCCTGAACGGCACGAAGCCGTCGATGGACTGATATTCCTGCGGATTGTCGGGGTTCAGCTTTTCGACATACAGGTCCTGATCGTCGACATAGCTTGACGTGATGCCCCACCCCAGCCTGTC
>JBOFCO010000098.1:0-7016 GCA_051646105.1 Paracoccaceae bacterium | reverse complement strand
AAGGTGCTGAGTTCGGATCTGCTGGGCATGACCGGCTATGGACTGTTGCGTGACTATCCGCAGGCAGTCATCACCGGATTGTCCGAAGAACATGGCCATGTTGACCTGTCGGCCTGCACCAGAAAGCCGAATGTCGGGGAAGTGGTCGCGGTTGTGCCGAACCATGCCTGCGTGGTCAGCAACCTGTTCGATTTTGTGCATCTGCAGGGGGCAGAGGGCATCGAAAAGGTAGCGGTTGATGCGCGCGGCATGGTGCTTTGAGCGGAAACCGCAGACCGGCCTTCGGATGGCAACAAGCACCGGAATGCGGAAGCGATTGAGCCACGGTTCCCTTCGAGGGCATCTGTGGCTGCTGACCGGGTGGACGTGGAACGGACACTGCCGGTTCCCGCGCCGGAAGGGGCCGCCGGTCAGCCGGCCCCTTGCCGGGGAAGCTGCCCTGCAACCGCTCGGCATGGCTGTCCGACCGCGCCCAATCGCGCCCTTGCAAAACCTGCCGGGAATCTGTAACCCCCGCCCATCGGTCGGAGCGTAGCGCAGTCTGGTAGCGCACCTGCTTCGGGAGCAGGGGGTCGGAGGTTCGAATCCTCTCGCTCCGACCAATTTCCCGCTATGTGGCGTTTCAGGAAGATTTGCTTTTCGTTTCAAAAGGCGCGACCTCGGCCAAGGTCTTGATGCGTTCGGGGCAGGCCCGCTTCGCCGCTGGTAACTCATGTTGCGCCGCCTAAATCCATAAGACGGCGTTCAATTTGGCGCCGCTCCGGATCCAGCCGGCACAGACCGAACGCCCTCGCATAGGCGTCGCGGGCTTCCGTCGGTCGGTCCAGCTGACGCAGCATCTCGGCCTCTGCCAGATGGGCAAGATGGTAGTCGGCCAACTCACCGCTGGCCAAAAGCGGCAGGATCAGGTCCAGTCCTGCCGTCGGGCCGTGCACCATGCTGACCGCAATCGCGCGGTTCAGTTGCACGACTGGTGATGGTGCCACCCGCAGAAGCACCCCGTACAGTCCCATGATTTCGGCCCAGTCGGTCTCTCCCGTCGTTGCGGCCAGGGAATGCACTGCGGCGATCGCGCCCTGCAGCGCATAGGGGCCGATCTGCCGGGTTGCGAAGGCACGGTCGATCCAGTCCTTGCCCTCGGCGATCAGGCCATGTTCCCAAAGGCTGCGGTCCTGTGTCTCCAGCGGGACCAGATTGCCCCCGTGCAGCCGTGCGCCACGACGCGCCTCATGACAAAGCATCAGGCCCAGAAGGCCCATTACCTCGCCATCCTCTATGTAACCGACCAGCAGGCGGCACAGGCGGATTGCCTCACCAGACAAATCTGCGCGCAAGATTTGCGGATCTGAATGGGCAAGATAGCCTTCGTTGAACACCAGATAGATGACACGCAGAACCGGCTCCAGTCTTGCGGACAGCTCCGAAGGTTCAGGGATTTCATAGCGCAGGCCCTCTTCCCTGATGCGGGCTTTGGCACGGACGATACGCTGGGCCAGCGTCGGTGTCCTGACAAGGAAGGCACGGGCGATTTCCTCTGTTGTCAGGCCGCAGATGGTGCGCAGCGTCAGCGCGACCTGCGCATCGGGCGGAAGGGCAGGGTGGCAGCACGTAAAGATCAGCCGCAGCGTGTCGTCCTTCCATTTCGCATCACCGTCGGGGGCCAACACGTCGGCTGATGCCAGCGCCAGATCGGCCTGCACGGCATCGAAACGCTTGCGACGACGAAGATCGTCGATGGCACGGAACCGCCCGGCCGACACCAGCCAGCCAAACGGGTTTCCGGGAATACCCTCCTTTGGCCATCTTTCCGTGGCAGCCAGAAAGGCGTCGTGCAACGCCTCCTCCGCCAGATCGAAATCACCCAGAAGCCGGATCAGGGTGGCCAGGACACGCGGACGCTCCTGCTGCCAGATATTTGTCAGGTCCGGGATCACGTTACCCGTTCCAGCACGTCCAGCGGCCGGAGCTCAATCGACCCGACCTTGGCCAGCGGCATGCGCCCCCCCAACCGGATGGCTTCGTTCATGTCGCGCGCCTCGATCAGGATGAAACCGCTGAGATGCTCCTTCGTTTCCATGAATGGCCCGTCGGTCATGGTCAGTGCCCCGTCCCATGCGCGCAGGGTCACTGCCTCTGCCGGCAATTTCAGAGGTTCGCCCATGATAAAGTGGCCGGATGCCTTCAGCTCTTCATCATAGTCCAGCATGGCATTGCCGTATGCGTCTTTATCCGACTGGCTCATCACCGCGAATTTGGCTTCATCAAGATAGATCAGGAACATGTATTTCATCTACGGCCTCCCGGGTTTGCAGGTTCATGCAAGATAGCCGAACGGGAAAGGCGGTTTTCGACAGGGCGAACAAAAAAAGCCGCGATGTCGAAATCATGGGTGCCAAGGCGACCATTTGTGAAGTCCCGACAATGGGTCGGGGCTCCGCCAAGAGGACAGGCCCATGATCGATCTCTATTCCGCCGCAGTAATTTCTTCTTTGGTCACGTCGGTTCACACCAGTCGGGGGCAGGGCAATGCGCCCATCTGTCAGAAAGCGGATCCTTTCCGGTGGCTTCCGTCCAGGGGGGACACCCCGCCCGCATCACGCGGCGCGCGACAGTTCCGCTGCCACATCTTCCAATTGGTCAAATCCGGACTCGATACCCTCTTTCATCCCGACGCCAAGAAACTCGTTCATCATGGCCACGCTGCTGAACAGGATCGACACGGTGACTGTGGTTGATCCGTCCTTGTCTTCGTCAAACGTTGTCGTGAACACGATCTGCCCGCGTGCATGTTGCAGGTTCATGTCGCCGCCGGTGCCGTCCTCGAAGGCATCGGTATAGACGATCCGCTTCTCCGGTACGATTTCAAGAAAGGTTCCACCAAAGGGCGGGCCTTCGATCCCGTCCGGACCGGTCATTTTCATCCGCCACGACCCGCCAACGCGGAAATCATATTCGCAATGGGTGACCGGATAGCCGACCGGCCCGAACCAGCGAGAGATATGTTCAGCCTTTGAATGGGCGGCAAAAACATGGCGGACGGGAACGTTGATGCGGCGTGACACTACGGCAGTACGGGTGGCCGCAGGTTCAGTCGTTGGTGTCTGGTCCACTGTCCTGATCCTTCTGTTGCAGTGTGGTTGCATAGGCTTCGAGCCGTTCTAGGCCTTCGGTCCAGAACTGGGCATAGCCGCCGATCCAGCGATGTGCCTGTTCCAGCGCATCCGGCGCAAGGCGGACAGGCCGGGCGTTTGCCCGCCGCCCCCGTCGGACGAGGCCGGCGTCTTCAAGCACGCGAAGATGGGAAGAGATTGTGGGCTGGCTAAGCGCGAAAGGCGCCGCCAGATCGTTCACCGAAGCCTCCCCCGCCATCAGCCGGTCGAGTATGGCGCGGCGGGTGGGGTTGGCAAGCGCGCCGAAGATCAAGTCAAGGTTCTGCGCCATCTACGACTCTCTATATTGACATTCATCAATATAGAGAATCGTCTATTTTTATCCAGACCTATCCGGCGTCCTTGTAGCTGACGCCCTTCACATCCTCGCCCGGTGCGGATTTCGTGCGACGCACGATCAGCCGGTTCAGCGCGTTCACATAGGCCTTGACCGATGCCACGATGGTGTCGGTATCCGCAGATTGTCCGGTGGCGATGCGCCCGTCTTCCTCGATCCGCACCGAAACGGTTGCCTGCGCGTCGGTGCCTTCGGTGACGGCGGCCACCTGATACAGTTGCAGGCGCGCATGATGGGGATACAGCATCTTGACGCAGTTGAAGGCGGCATCGACGGGCCCATCCCCCGTGGCGTCGATGGAATGATCCACTCCGTCGATGCTCATGGTCAGTTCAGCTTCCTGCGGGCCGTCGGTGCCGCAGACCACGCGCAGGCGTTTCACATGCAGGGTATCGCCTTCATCGGTGCTTTCCTGATCGCGCAGCAATGCCACAAGGTCATCGTCATAGACTTCCTTCTTGCGGTCGGCCAAAGCCTTGAACCGCACGAACACATCGTTGAGCTGGTTGTCGGCCAGATCGAAACCCAGCTCCTTCATCTTGGCGCGCAGGGCAGCGCGACCGGAATGCTTGCCCATCGCAATGTTTGCGGCGACAAGCCCGATATCCTCAGGCCGCATGATCTCGAACGTCTCGACGTTCTTCAGCACGCCGTCCTGATGGATGCCGCTTTCGTGCAGAAACGCATTCTTGCCCACGATGGCCTTGTTGAACTGCACCGGAAAGCCCGAGACAGTGGAAACCTTGCGGCTGAGGTTCATGATCTTGGTGGTGTCGATGCCGGTGTGGTAGGGCATGATGTCATTCCTGACCTTCATCGCCATCACCACCTCTTCCAGCGCGGTGTTACCCGCACGCTCTCCAAGACCGTTGATCGTGCATTCGATCTGTCGCGCGCCCGCCTCAACCGCGGCCAGTGCGTTGGCGGTCGCCATGCCAAGGTCGTTGTGGCAGTGCGTGGCGAAGATGATCGTGTCAGCACCCGGCACCCGTTCCAGCAACATGCGGATCAGGTCGGCGCTTTCGCGGGGGGCGGTGTAGCCCACGGTGTCGGGGATGTTGATCGTGGTGGCCCCGGCCTTGATCGCAATCTCGACCACGCGGCACAGGTAATCATGTTCCGTCCGCGTCGCATCCATTGGCGACCATTGCACGTTGTCGCACAGGTTGCGCGCATGGGTCACGGTTTCATGGATGCGTTCTGCCATCTGGTCCATGTCGAGGTTTGGAATGGCGCGGTGCAGGGGCGAGGTGCCGATGAAGGTGTGGATGCGCGGCTGACGGGCGTGGCGCACCGCTTCCCAACAACGGTCGATGTCCTTGAAATTGGCGCGCGCCAGCCCGCAGATCACCGAATTGCGCGAAGCCTTGGCGATCTCGCTTACTGCCGCAAAATCGCCTTCGGAAGCGATGGGAAAACCGGCCTCGATGATATCGACGCCCATTTCGTCAAGCAGAGCCGCGATTTCCAGCTTTTCCTGATGGGTCATGGTTGCGCCGGGGCTTTGTTCCCCATCGCGCAGTGTGGTGTCGAAAATCATTACACGGTCTTGTGCTGTCGTCGCGGATTTGGCGGAAATGGTCATCGTCCGGGTCTTTCTTCAAACTGCTGTATCGGGTTCCGGGCGCTTTCCTCAACTGAGCGGCAGCGCCCGGGGGCACGCTCAGCGCAGGCTAAGACCCGGCAGCAGACGGATCGGCAGCAGCCCATGGGCAGCAGGCGGAAAAAGCGTATGATCGATCCGTGTCATACGCCGGGACTATACGGATGGAAAATGAAATGAAAAGCCGGAAATCAGCCAGTTTTCGGGCAAGGAGCCGACAAGCCGGGGCGGGCAGGGCGTGATGCGCAGTCTGGTCATCGGCGCTTCGGGGGGTATCGGCGGGGCGATGATGCAGGCGCTGTTGCCGCGCGGACAGGTGGTGGCACTATCGCGCAGCAGCCACGGCATCGACTTGACGGACGAACAAAGCATTGCGACCGCGATACTGACCGTTTCGGGGCCGATTGACCTGATCTTCATTGCGACGGGCATTCTGGGCCAGCCGGAAAAATCCCTGCGCGCCTTTACGGCGACAGAACTGGCCCGGCAGGTGGCCGTGAATGCGGCAGGGCCGGTTCTGGTGCTGAAGCATGCACAGCATCTGATGCCCCGTGACCGGCGCTGCGTTTTTGCAGCACTTTCGGCCCGGGTCGGATCGATCAGCGACAATGCACTTGGCGGCTGGTATTCCTATCGTGCGGCCAAGGCATGCCTGAACCAGTTGCTGCACACAGCAGCCATCGAACTGGCGCGCACGCATCCGCAATCCATCGTCGTGGGCCTGCATCCCGGCACGGTGGATACACCGTTCACGGCAGGATATGGCCATGACAAGCTGTCACCTGCGGTTTCGGCGGCCCGGCTGCTTGGGGTGATCGATGGGCTTTCGCCGGGGCAAACCGGCCTCTGTCTTGACCATGCCGGTCAGCCGATACCCTGGTAGGCCGAGCTGCCTTTCACCGACCTGTCTGCCACCGGGTTGCAACAGTAATTGTGCGCCGGTTTGTTTCAAGGCGCGCGTGCCCCACCCCTGACGCTCATTCAGTTGTCTTGGGGGACGTTTTCGGCCGGTTCCCCGGGAGCTACCTCATCGCCGTTTGCAGCTTCCGCAGGTTCTGCGGGTGCCGGTTCCGCTGGGGCCGGTGCGGCTGTGGCCGGGGTCACCAGCACGCCGTCCTTCCATTCGCCACTTTCCACCTGCCCGGTGGCATAGCGCATTTCACCCTGACCATGACGTTTGCCCATCGCAAACATGCCGTCATAGACATCGCCGTTGGCATAGGTCGCCACACCTTTGCCGTCGATTTCGCCGGCTTTCCAGGCCCCGCTGTAACGGAAGCCATCCTTCATGGTGATTTCGCCGGTCCCCTCGCGCTGACCGGCAACGAAAGCCCCGGTGTAAACTGTGCCGTCGGCATAGGTGGCCACACCCGCACCGTCACGCTGGCCCTCTTTCCAGTCACCTTCATAGGTATAGCCGTCGGGATAGCTCATCTTGCCCTTGCCGTGATTTTTTGCCGCAAGGAATTCGCCATCATAGATGAGGCCGTTGGCGTAACGCGCGACGCCCTTGCCCTCGATCACCCCTGCCTTCCAGGTGCCCTCATAGGTCGAACTGTCCTTGTAGGTGATCTTGCCGAATCCATCGGCCAGATCGTTCTTGAACGTGCCTTCATAGACAGAACCGTCGGGATAAGTGACCTTGCCCGTGCCCTCGATCCGGCCACCGGTCCAGTCGCCGTCATAGACATAACCGTCCTTGCCGCGGAACAGACCCTTTCCATGCCGCTTGTCGGCCTCGAACCCGCCTTCATAAACATCGCCGTTGGCATAGGTGACACGGCCAGCACCCTGACGCTGGCCATCCACCAGCATCCCTTCGAACACGTCGCCGTTGGCCTGCGTCAGCTTGCCCTGGCCGTTGATCTGGCCGTCTTTCCAGGCCCCGGTATAAACAAGCCCGTCG
>JBOFCO010000120.1:0-31687 GCA_051646105.1 Paracoccaceae bacterium | reverse complement strand
TGACGACGATCTTGTTGGCCATCGTCATCGCCTCGATCTGGTCGTGCGTGACATAGACCGTCGTTGTTTTCAGCCGCTGGTGCAGTTCCTTGATTTCCACCCGCATGGTCACGCGCAGCTTGGCGTCAAGGTTCGACAGGGGTTCGTCGAACAGAAACACCTGCGGATCGCGCACGATGGCCCGGCCCATGGCCACGCGCTGCCGCTGGCCGCCGGAAAGCTGCTTTGGAAAACGGTCCAGATACTTGGTCAGATCAAGGATATCGGCCGCCCTGCGCACCTTGTCCTCGATTTCCTGGCGGGACCGCTTGGCCATTTTCAGCGGAAAGCCGATGTTGTCGAACACCGTCTTGTGCGGGTAAAGCGCATAGGACTGGAACACCATGGCGATGTCGCGCTCTTTCGGAAGCACATCGTTGACCACGCGCCCCCCGATGCGGATTTCGCCACCCGAAATGGTTTCCAGCCCGGCGATCATGCGAAGCAAGGTGGATTTTCCGCAGCCCGACGGACCGACCAGCACCACGAATTCCCCGTCCTCGATATCGACATCGACACCATGCATGACCTGCACCCCGCCGAAGCGTTTGGTCACACCGGAAATCTGCACATTTGCCAAAAGGTTTCTCCCTTTAAGTTACTGCGGCAATTCGATCTGCATCTTCACGTCGCCCTTGGGCGCGGATGCAGCCAGTTCGAAGGCATGGACACTGTCCTCGAACGTGAATTTCCGGGTGATTAGTGGTTTGACGTCGATCGCGCCCGACGACAGCATGGCAACGCAGCGCGGAAAGACATGGGCATAGCGAAAGATCTGTTCGACCCGCGCCTCACGCACCATGGCCTTGCCCAGGTCGTAGTTGAACGGATCGACCGGGATGCCGACAAAGACAACGACGCCGCCGGGGCACAATGCATCGAACACCTGCCCGGCCGCGCGCGGATGGCCCGAGCATTCGAAAACGCATTCCACTCCCCAACCATCGGTTTCCTTCAGGATGCGGGCCGTTGCATCCTCTGCCCCCACGTTGACCGGGCTTATCGCCCGGGACAGGCCCGCCGCGATGGCCAGCTTGCTTTCGTCGATGTCGGTGATGAAGACCCGCGCGCAGCCCGCCGCCAGCGCCGCCAGCGCGGTGACAAGCCCGATCGGCCCCGCCCCCTGCACCAGTGCAAGGTCACCCGGCTTCACCCGCGCCTTGGTGGCGGCGTGAACGCCCACCGCCAGCGGTTCCACCATGGCGGCTTCGGCAAAGCTGACGTTGTCGGGCAGCTTGAAGGTGAAATCGGCCGGGTGCACCACGCTTGGCCGCAGCACGCCATGCACGGGTGGCGTGGCCCAGAAGCGCACCGCAGGATCGATGTTGTACATGCCCAGGCGCGAGGCACGGGAATTCGGATCGGGAATGCCCGGCTCCATGCAGACACGATCCCCCGGCTTCAGATGACTGACCGCCGCCCCCACCTCTGTCACCGTGCCAGAGGCTTCGTGACCAAGGATCATCGGCGCGCGCACCACGAATTCGCCGATGGCACCATGGGTATAGTAGTGCACATCCGATCCGCAGATGCCGACGGTGTGGATTTTTATCCGCACGTCGCGCGGACCAAGGTGTTCTTCCGCTTCGATGGGGAAATCCCGCAGCGAAAGGTCCAGTTTCTTTTCAAGAACGAGAGATTTCATGTCTAACCCTTGCGGATGATATAGGCGCCCAGGATCACCGAGATTACCGGGACCGCCCAGATCGACAATCCCAGCGGTTCCAGAAAGCGCAACCAGAACAGGGACAGCGCCACCCACAGGACAATCGCGATGAACAGCCGGTCGAACCAGTTGGTTTCGATGGGCAGAAATCCGGGCGTGACCGTTTCGATTTCGGTTTCGTCAGTCATGCAATCATCCTTTCACAGCGCCGAAGGTCAGGCCCGCCACGATATGGCGCTGCACCATGGTGAACACGATCAGCGCCGGGATCAGCGTAAACACCGAAATCGCGGCCATGATGCCCCATTCCGTGCCTGTAGTGGTGACATATTCGGATAGGCCGGTTGTCAGCGTGCGGGCGTTGAAGTTTGTCAGCGTTGCGGCCAACAGATATTCGTTCCACGCGAAAACCCAGGTCAGGATCAGTGTGACCGCCAGCCCTGGCCGCGCCAGCGGAAAGATCACTTCGGAAATCACCGTCCATGCGCTTGCCCCGTCGACAAAGGCGGCTTCGTCCAGTTCCTTGGGGATACCGTCCAGCGTCGGGCGCAATGTCCAGATCGCGAAGGGCAGGTTGAAGGTGCAGTATACCAGGATCATCCCGATGCGGCTGTCGGCCAGCGAGAAGTCACCGATCCTGTAAACCTGAGTCAGCAGCAGGAACAGCGGCAGCAGGAATACGGCAGGCGGGGCCATGCGGTTGGTGATCGTCCAGAAAAAGATGCTTTCCTTGCCGGGCAGGTCGAACCGCGACAGCGCGTAGCAGGCAAAGAAGCCCAGCGTGGTGACAAGCAGCGCGTTGCCGGATGAAATGATAAGCGAATTCATCATGTAGCGGCGCAAGGTGCTGTCCTGAAGCACGTCGATATAGTTCTTCCAGTAGAACCCCTTCAGCAGCACTTCGGGCGTGGTGAACAGGTCGACAGCGGGCTTCACCGAGATGACGAAAAGCCAATAGATCGGGAACAGCGTCACGAAGCTGAGCAGAGTCCAG
The DNA here is from genome assembly GCA_051646105.1 of Paracoccaceae bacterium. Taxonomy (GTDB): domain Bacteria; phylum Pseudomonadota; class Alphaproteobacteria; order Rhodobacterales; family Rhodobacteraceae; genus JBOFCO01. The sequence continues at coordinate 28,988 of JBOFCO010000120.1, read as the reverse complement.
ATCAGAATGGATATCCAGGGGTTTTGACGTTTCATCGCTGTCAGCCCTTCTTGTTGCGTGGTGCGATCAGGCTGACATACAGCAGCCAGCAGACCACGATGGTCAGATACAGGACCACGACCGAAATCGCGGAACCGTAGCCATAGTTCGTACGCGGAAACACCTCTCGGAAGATATGCACACCGACATAGCGGGTGGCCGAACCGGGGCCGCCGCCGGTCAGCATCAACACTTCATCCACGGTGCGCATCGCATCCATCAAACGGATAAACACGGTTGCGATCAAAGCAGGCGCAATCATCGGCAGGGTGATGTGCCAGAAGATCTGGCGCTTGTTCGCACCGTCGATCTGTGCCTGTTCGAACGGATCGGGCGGCAGCGATACCAGCGCGGCGATCATCGTCAGCGTCACCAGCGGCGTCCAGTGCCAGACATCCATGATGACGGTAATGACGAAAGCGGCGGTCGCGCTTGTGCCGATGTTCAGGTCATAGCCGAACCAGTTTTTCAGCAGATGCGGGACGATGCCGATGGACGGCGTTGTCATCAGCTTCCAGATGGAACCGACGATGATTGGTGCCATGATCAGCGGCAACGTGTGGATCGTGCGGAAAAAGGCCTTGCCGGGGAAGTCCTTCATCAGCGCCTGCGCCAGAAGATAGCCCAGGATCACCTCTGACAGAACCGCGAAGAAAACAAAGGCAACCGTCACCCCGAGAGAGGCCATGAACTGCGCGTCAAACACCAGATTTCGGTAGTTTTCCGCCCAGTTGAACACCTTTTCGGGATTGGCCGCGAAAGGGTTCCATTCGTGAAACGAAACCCAGAGCACGTAGAAGAACGGGAATATCCCGAACAGCCCGAGGATGAGAATGGTCGGGGCAAGCAGCAGCCATCCCAGTTTCTTGTTTTGCATGGCCGATCCTTCTGCAACCATGGCGGTTGCTTGCGGGCAGGATAAGAGACGGAAAAGGCGGGCCGCCGTTCGGACGGCCCGCCGGAACGGAATGACCGTTACTTGCGATAGCCGAGCGTCGTCAGCTCTTCCTCGGCCTTGGCGGCCATGGCATCCAGACCCTCATCCGGGCCGATGGCGCCGGTCAGGATGTCATAGAAGATCGGCTCGATTGCACCACGAAGCTGGGCGTGGAACGGATAGGGCGGCGCACCCGCAAAGAGTTTGCCCTGATCCTTCAGCATCGTGTAGTAGCCGCCCAGCTTGACATCCATCTCGGCGATCTTGGGATCGTCATAGGTGGCGCTGTTGGTGATGCGCGGCGCGGCCACGGCCCAGTCGGCCTGCACTTCGTTCTGGCCGATGTATTGCAGGAACAGCAGGGCTGCTTCCTGGTTTTTCGACGTGACGGGCAGACCGAAGGCGCCGCCGTCATAGTAACCGATATAGCCGGTTCCGGCTTCGGCCTCGGCCAGAACGCCCTCTGCCAGCGGCGGCAGGGCGAAACCGACCTTGTCGACGACCTTGGACTGGTTCGGATCAGAAGCGATCCAGGCAGCGTTTTCACCGTAGACCAGACCCTGTGCCGCACGACCGGCGGCAAAGGTTGTCGCCACTTCCGTCCAGGTGGAGGCAGCGCTTTCCGGCGGGGCGATATCGCGCAGGTGCAGCCACCACTTCAGCGCGGCCTTGGCCTTGTCCGAGTTCATGGCACCGCCGTTTGCGACCGACGCGGAAAAATTGTTGTTCGCGTCGATGCCCCAGTTGTAGACGCCGAAGGTCGGCGCGACGGATTCAAAGAATTCGTACCAGGATGCCGGGTGGCCGGTGTGCGCCTGCGCGGTCGCGCCCCAAAGTTCACCGCCATTGGCCTGTCCCCATTCGGTGAAGAAATCCGCGATCGCGGTGTATTCTTCATGCGTGGTGGCGGGCTTCAGATCGTTGCCGGTCTTTTCCTTGAAGGCGGCCTGGATCGCAGGGTCTTCGAACAGGTCCTTGCGATACAGATACAGCTTGATGAAGGCTTCCATCGGAATGCCGAACAGATGACCGTCAGCATTCTTGAAGTAGTTGGAGAACGTGGTGAAGTTCTCGTCGGCATAGGTCGGGGCCTTCAGTTCCGGCTTGTCGGCCAGCGACTGCGTGATGTCGACCAGGAAGTTGCGGGACAGATAGGCATAGATGATGTCCTGCTCGATATAGACCATGTCATAGATACCGGTGCCGGCTTCCATGTCCTTGATGGCCTTGTCGTACATCTGATCCCACGACGTGGTCTCGATTTCCACCTTGATGCCGGTCTTGGCCTCGAATTCCTTGGCCAGAACATCCTTGATGTAATTCGACGGCGGCGTGCTTTCGGTCACGCCATGCAGGGTGACGCCTGCATATTTTGCCCCGGCATCCGACCAGAAGTCGGCCCAGGCAGGCATTGCGCTGGTGACAAGGGCGGCCGCCATTGCGGTCACGCGCCATTTGTTATTCAGAAACATCCACTCCTCCTTGCATGTTGACTGATTATTACCCGGCCTGTCCCTCTGGGCCGCCGGGCCGGTTTTCCAACCGCCCGCCGCACCTCCTCGTGCGGCGGGGGCCGGTTTGAACCGCTGGTCCCTGCCCGGGAGGAGGCATGGAACCAGACGGTATGGGCAAAACTTAGGTCACGCTTTTCCATACCGCCACGCGCGGCTGGCGGGTAATCTATACTTTTCCGCCTTCGAAATACGCCGACTGCGCATTTTGCCTGGTCTCCCGGAACGGATCCTGTCGTGATTCGGTGCCGATCTTCTGCGCGGCCCGCCGGTATTCCGACGGCGTCCGGCCGCAGGTCTTGAAGAACTGGCGGTTGAAGTTGGCGATGTTGTTGAAACCCACCTCGAAGCAGATGTCGGTGATCGGATTGTGGGTCTGGGTCAGCAGGGTGCAGGCGGCGTAAATGCGCGTCAGCACCATATAGCGGGCGAAGGTATGGCCTGTCTGCCGCTTGAACAGCCGGGAGAACGTCTGCGGGGTCAGCCCGCATTGCGCGGCGACATCCGCAAGGCCGATCCGGTCGGCGTGGCTGTCCATGATATAGCGCATGGCAGCATCCAGTTCCTTTGGCAGTTCCGCCGGGCTGGCGTCAGGCGCACCTTGTGACAATCGCCGCCTGTCGATGGGGTCGCGCGCCAGACGGTCCATCAGTTTCAGGAACAGCAGCACCCGTTCTGCGCCCTTTGCGACGCCGATTTCCGCCAGCAGCGCGGCCCCTTCGGTCGCTGTCCGGCCGGTGAATTCCACGCCATAGGCTGCATCGGCAAACAGCTTGCCGACTGCCGCCATTTCCGGACAAAAACCACCAACCCTGTCGGCCCATTCCGGCGAAAACTGGATCAGCATGTCGCGATCCCGCGCCACCTCTCCCGGTGCAAGGTTGCTGACCCAGTTGTGCGGCAGGTTTGGTCCCGTCAGCACCAGGCAGCCCGGCCCGAAATCACCAAGATGATCCCCAACCATCATCGTTCCGGATGTGAAGCGTGTCAGATGCAGTTCATATTCCGGGTGATAGTGCCACTTGGCCAGATAGTGCGGATAGTCATGCCTGTCCCAGCGGAAGGATTCCGCTGGTGGACAAATGATGACCTCGTAATCAGGAACGATCCGCGGACTGGCTTTCACTACACCCCCCAAGGTGTCCATCAGTCGGTTCAGTGGCCGACCATATATGTTGCACATATCAACAAATACGTATTGCACGTGACCTGTCAACACGATTCGACTTTTCCGCAGTGCAGAAAGAAATTTCTGCGCCTGTGGCGTAGAGCACGTTTCTGATCATCGCTATTCCGTGCGTTGAAACGAGCTTGACAAGCAGCGGTCGGCATTATTTGTATGTCTTTGCAACATATAATTGGGGGGCCCATGAACCGTCTTGGCATTCATTCCTTCGTCTGGACCGGCGGCACCACACAGGAAGGGCTGGAACAGGCCATGCGTCAGTCCGCAGAGTGTGGCTATCGCCTGATCGAACTGGCATATCTGCGCCCCGAAAAATTCGATCTGGACCGGTTGGCGAAGCTGGCACGCTCGCTTGATCTGGACATCGCCGTGACAATGGGGCTGCCGCTGTCCGCAGACGTGTCGTCAGAGGATGCGACCACCGTCAAGGCAGGTGAAGCGATGCTTGCCTCGGCCATCGCGGCGGTGCGCGACATCGGCGGGTCAAAGCTGGGGGGTATCCTGTATTCCGCGCATACGAAGTACAACCGCGCACCTACCGATCGTGGTCGCAAGAATTCTGCGGCGGCCATTGCAAAGACAGCCGAAATCTCCAAGGCAGCCGGGGTGGATCTTGTGCTTGAAGTGGTGAACAGGTTCGAGACGAACTTGCTGAACACCACGGCGCAGGGGCTGGAGTTCATCGAGATGACCGGATCATCCGATGTGCGGCTGCATCTGGATACGTTCCACATGAATATCGAAGAAGCGAACCCGGCCGCCGCCCTGCGGCTGGCCGGCGACAAGCTGGGCTATTTCCATATCGGCGAAAGCAATCGCGGCTATCTGGGCGATGGCACGATCAACTTCGACCTGATGTTCGACGCGCTTCTGGATATTGACTACAAGCGCGACATCACCTTTGAATCCTTCTCGACCGCTGTCGTTGACGAAGGTCTTTCGCTGGCCTGCGCAATCTGGAGGGACACCTGGACCGATTCCATGCCGCTGGCCCGTCATGCCAAAGCCTATATCGATCTGAAGCGGGAAGAGGCCGCGCGTCGCCGCGCAACCAACGCCCGCCCCTGATCCAGAAATGACCACTCAGCACCCCTCGACCGAACAGACAGCCACCGGAAGTTCGCCGCGACGCATCCGGCAGAACAACGTCATGGCCGCGCTTCAGGCGCTGTTCGCATCCGGGGGGATGAGTCGGGCGGAACTGGCCAGAAGGCTTGGCCTGAACCGGTCGTCATCCGGGCATATTGTGGCGGCGCTTGCCGAAAGCGGCCTTGTTCGCGAAGTAGAGGAGCCGCCGGAAAGGGGCGCGCCATCGCGGGCCGGTCGACCGGGCATCGTGCTGGACCTTGTCCCCGAAGCTGCAATGTTCATGGGGATCGAGATCGGGGTAGAGCATATTTCGACCGTGCTGATCGATCTGGGCGGGCAGCTGCGAAGCTGCCGAAAGCAGGTGTTCGATGCCCCTTCCGCCAGTGTCGAACAGGCCGTACGGGCGGCGATTTCGCTTGGTTTCGGCGATCTGGTGCCCGAAATGGCAGCGCGATGCCGGGGCGTCGGCATTTCGGTGCCCGCCCATATCGGGGTGGATGGCAGTGTCAGCCTTGCACCGCTGATCGGCTGGCGTGACGTACCGCTGGCGCAGATCGCCCGCAGTGCATTGCCCGCCGGAATGCCTGTCGTGATCGAAAATGATGCCAATGCTTTCGCCATTGGGGATGGCTATCGGCACGGCCAGTCCGGCGTGACACTTTTTCTGCTTATGGAAACCGGCGTCGGCGGTGGCATCCTGATCGACGGAAAGCTGTTTCGGGGCGGGCATGGTCTGGCCGGGGAAATCGGCCATACACTGGTGCCGGGCAGCGGCGGGCAGAAATTCGAACAGCTGATCGGACGAGAGACACTGGTGGTGCAGTATCGTAATGCCATCGGCAAGCCGGATGCCGACCTTGCCGACTTTCTGGCCGCCGTGCGTGACCGGGTGCCGCTGGCCGTGACAATTGCCGAAACCTGGTCACGGCATCTGGCCTTTGCCCTCATGCAGGCCTGCCGCCTGATCGATCCGGACCGCATCGTTCTGGGTGGATCTGTAGCTGCCCTTTATCCGATGGTATCGGCGCGGGTCGCGGCACATATGGCCGAAGGGCAGACCGTCGCCTTTCCTGCGCCGGGCATTGCCGTCGACGAGGGGCCGGAATTCGGCGCTGCCTTCGGGGCGGCCTGCCTGATGCACCAGCGTTTCCTGTCACTGGAAAACGACTTTCACCTGCCCGATGATCATGCAGACGACAGGTTGTCGGCATGACCCAACGAAGCCTTGCCCCCGACAGGCTCGGCCCGACCGTCTGTGTCGGAGAGATACTGGTCGAGATCGTGGCTACGACAGCGGGCGATGGTTTCCGCGAGGTGCAGCCCCTGATCGGCCCCTACCCCAGCGGCGCGCCCGCGATTTTCATAGACCAATGCGGCCGGATCGGTGGCAGCGCCGCGATGGTCGGCGCGGTGGGTGACGATGATTTCGGTCGGGTCAACCTTGACCGGTTGCGGGCGGATGGTGTCGACATCTCTGCAGTGGCCATTGACCCCGATCTGCCCACGGGCAGTGCCTTTGTCCGCTATCGCAGCGACGGCGCGCGTGACTTTGTCTTCAACATCGCGCATTCGGCTGCGGCACGCTTTGGCTGGACCGCCCCCGTAGCGGCGATGATCGGTCGGGCGGGCCATATCCATGTGATGGGATCAGCCCTGACCATGGCTTCGGCGCGCGGCGTGATTGCCCGCGCGGTTGATATCATAAAGACGCGCGGCGGTACGCTTTCGGTTGATCCGAACCTGCGCAAGGAACTGAAATCCGATCCCGCGACCGAAGAGCTTTTCGCGCGCCTTGTCGGCATGGCCGATCTGCTTTTGCCATCCGGAGAGGAACTGGAGCGCGCCGCAGGAGTGGTGGGCGAGGCTCAGTCGGTGCGTGCCCTGTTCGCCCGTGGCGTGGGCGAGATCGTGCTGAAGCGCGGCAGCGCCGGTGCGACCAGTTTCGCCGCAGACGGAACACGGGTGGATGCCCCCGCATTTCAGGTCGATGAGGTCGATCCGACCGGCGCGGGCGATTGTTTCGGCGGGGCCTATTTGGCCTGCCGCCGCCTTGGCTTGCCGGTTGAACAGGCGCTGACCTATGCCTGCGCGGCAGGGGCGCGAAACGTCACGCGGCGCGGGCCGATGGAAGGTGCGGGCACAAGGGTGGAACTTGATGCCTTTGTCGCCGTCACGCCACGGGGGGCATGATGAAGCTGCAATTGCAGGACCTGGTCACGAGGCGGCTGAACGGCACACCTGTCGGCATCACCTCTGTCTGCTCCGCCCATCCGGTCGTATTGCGTGCGGCACTTCGTCATGGCCGGGATACCGGCAGCACCGTGCTGATCGAGGCGACTTGCAATCAGGTCAACCATCTGGGCGGCTATACCGGGATGCAGCCCGCCGATTTTGCCGCACTGGTCTTTCGTCTTGCCGAACAGGAAGGTTGTCGGCGCGACCTGATCCTGCTCGGCGGCGATCATCTTGGCCCGAACCCCTGGCGCGACCGCCCCGCGGCAGAAGCAATGGCCGAAGCCGTGCAAATGACCCGCGCCTATGTCGCGGGAGGGTTTCGCAAGATCCATCTGGATGCCTCGATGGGCTGTCTGGGGGAACCTGCCGCACTGGATGACGAAACCACCGCGCACCGTGCGGCGCAGCTTGCCGCGGCGGCCGAGGATGCCGCAAGAGGTGCGGGCGGGCAGATGCCGCTGTACGTCATCGGAACCGAGGTTCCACCCCCCGGTGGCGCCGATCATGCGCTGTCTGCGATCACGCCGACCACCCCCGATGCCGCGCGCCAGACCATCGCCGTGCATCGTCGGGTGTTTGCCGAGGCCGGTCTTTCCGATGCCTTTGGCCGCGCCATCGGGCTGGTGGTGCAGCCCGGTGTCGAATTCGGCAACAGCAATGTCGTCCTCTACGATCCCGACAAGGCGCAGCCTCTGACCGCCATGCTGGCAGAGGAGCCTCAGTTCGTTTTCGAGACGCATTCGACCGATTATCAGGGCGTGTCACCCCTTTCCGCCCTGGTCCGTGACGGGTTTTCCATCCTGAAAGTCGGACCGGAACTGAGCTTTATCCTGCGGGAAGCGCTTTATGCGCTGGACCTGGTCGCATCGGATCTGTTGCCGGATTACGGTGACCGGCCCCTGTTCGCCGCAATGGAAACCGCGATGACGACGGAACCGGGAAACTGGCAGCGCCATTATGGCGGCAATGCCGGGCAGCAAAGAATGCTGCGGCATTATTCGCTGTCTGACCGTATCCGTTATTACTGGGCGCAGCCCGCCGCGCAGGCCGCCGTCGACCGGCTGATGCGGGCGCTGTCAGGCAAATCCGTGCCCGCACCGCTGTTCTGGCAGCACATGCCATCAGCAGCCGAATTCGCCGATATGCCGCTGGACCCGCAGGAAGTGCTGATCCGCCGCGTCACCCGCAGCATTGCCGCCTATCACGCGGCCTGCGGAATCTGAGAACACACCAGAGGAGGAAAAGATGAACGCATTGCAGGGCAAGGTCGCCGCAGTTACCGGCGCGGCCTCTGGCATCGGCCTGGCCACGACCGAAGCCATGCTGGCCGAAGGCGCAACGGTCGTCATGGTTGATCGCGATCAGAAGGCACTTTCCGATCATGCCGCGCGGCTGGGCAGCCGTGCCCTGCCGCTGGTCATCGATCTGCTGAACCCGGCAAGCTGCGCCACCCTGCTGGATGGCATCCTGTCCACCGCGGGCAAACTTGACATCTTTCACGCCAACGCCGGAACCTATATCGGCGGCGATCTGGTGGAAACCGATCTGGCCACGATCGACCGGATGCTGAACCTGAACGTCAATGCGGTGATGAAGAACGTCTATACCGTGATCCCGCACATGATCGAACGCAAGACCGGCGATATTGTCGTGACAAGTTCGGTCGCCGGGCATTCCGCGATCCCGTGGGAACCGGTCTATTCTGCATCGAAATGGGCGATGACCTGCTTCGTGCAGACGATGCGGCGCCAGCTGCTGAAGGACGGCATCCGCGTCGGTTCGGTTTCGCCGGGACCGGTCATCAGCGCGCTTCTGGCAGACTGGCCCGAAGAAAACCTGCGCAAGGCCAAGGAAAACGGCGCGCTGATCGAGCCGAAGGAAGTGGCGGACGCAATCATGTTCATGCTGACACGACCGCGCACAGTGACGATCCGCGATATCGTGATCCTGCCCGCGACGTTTGATATCTGACAAAGACGGACAAATGGCGGCTATGCCGTGTTTCGGCAGAGCGAATAAGGTGCGCCCGCCCCTGGGGATTGGGGTCGGGCGCGGTCCGGCGTTGCAGCCGGACATCTGGCAATGAGCTATAGTATCCCCGGCAGGGTTTGATGCGGCTCTCAGCCAAGATAGGCGCGCAGGGTCGCTTCGGTACCCTTTGCCCACAGGCTGCGCAGATGGCGGCCGAAAGCCTCGCGGAACCGCGGGTCGCGGCCAGTCGGACCATAGATTTCGTCCTGATCCAGCCACAGGCCGGGGTCGCTCTTTGCTGCAAGTGCCAGCGGCTGCAGCCTGTCCCAGTTCGGATCGTTCGGCGCAATCGTCGCGCCGCTGTCGGATGTGCCGGCGCAATACCGGCACCACATGGCGGAAACCAGCGCCAGCCCCTCGACCGAACCGCCCGCCGCCAGTGCATCGCGCACCGAGGGCACGATGAATTTCGGCTGCCGGTTCGATCCATCAAGACACAAACGGCGTTCTGTATCGGCCACCTCGGGGTTCGAGAACCGGTCACGGATCAGCGCGTAATAGGCAGCGATGTCGGTCTTTGGCACCGGCGGCACATAGGGCACCACCTCCTCCCGCTCCACCTTGTCCAGCAGGCCGGAAATCAGCGGATGCGCCATGGCCTGGTGCACGAATTCGATGTCCATCAGCCCGCCCGGATAGGCGATGATCGCATGGCCCCCGTTCAGGATGCGCAGCTTCATCATCTCATAGGCATGGACTTCAGTGCTGAAGGTCACGCCGACCTTTTCAAACGGTGGACGGCCGGCGGGAAAGTCATCTTCCAGCACCCATTGCCGGAAGGGTTCGCAGGTCACGGGCACGGGATCATCGGTCAGGCCAAAACTCGCGGCCATCTCGCGCTCACGCGGGCCGGTGGCGGGGGTAATGCGGTCGACCATGCCGTTTGGAAAACTGACATTGCCCAGTATCCAGTCGGCCAGACCCGGATCGGAAAGCCGGGCCACCCCGACAACCGCATCCCGGGTAACATGACCATTGCCGGGAAGGTTGTCGCAGGACATGACCGTAAAGGCTGGCGATCCGGCATCGCGACGCGCTTTCAGCGCTGCGGCAATGGCGCCAAAGGCGGTCGCCGGGCGATCAGGCCGCGCAGCATCGGCCACTATATCGGGATGGGCCGGATCGAAGTGACCAGTGGCGGCGTTGATGTAATAGCCGCCTTCGGTCACCGTCAGGCTGACAATACGGATCGCCGGGTCCGTCATCGCGGCGATCAGCGCGGCATTGTCCGGCTGCACTTTCACAAAACCGGTCATGGCACCGACGCGGCGGGCGCGTTTGCCTTTCGGGTCCAGCTCGATCACGGTGGAAAGATAGTCCTGCGCGCCCAGCGCCTCGCGCATCCGCGCATCACCGTCGCGCACGCCCGCGCCCAGCAGCGCCCAGTCCTGCGCCAGACCCATATTCATCAGATCGTCCAGATAGACGGCCAGATGCGCCCTGTGAAAATTGCCTACCCCGATATGAAGGATCCCTGGTGTCAGCTTCGACCGGTCATAACCAGGAAGGGCGACGTTTGGCGTTGCTTTAGTCATGGGACCCTCGTTTCTGTCTTGCCGCGCGTGAACGGGACGCGCAATCGGTTGTGCGCCCCGCCCGACACTATCTAAGCCATGGCCTTGCCGTCAGGTCCGAAGCGATGGATTTTCCCTGATTGCGGACCCAGTGTCACACGGTCACCGTGATGCAGGGTTATCTCGCCACTGGCGCGCACGTTCAGAACCCCCACGCCGTCGACATCGACCTTAAGGAACGTGTCCGACCCGAGATGTTCCGACAACCCGATCACGCCCTGCCACGGCCCGCTGCCCACATCGATATGCTCGGGCCGGATACCGATGGTCTGGGCACCGTGGCGGCCTGCCTCTGCGCCCTCGATAAGATTCATCTTCGGACTGCCGATAAACCCCGCAACAAAGGTGTTCTTCGGGGAATTGTACAATTCCAGCGGGCTGCCCACCTGTTCGATGCGGCCTGCATTCAGCACCACGATCTTGTCGGCCATGGTCATGGCTTCGACCTGGTCGTGGGTCACATAGATCATTGTTGTCTTCAGTGACTGGTGCAGTTCGGTGATTTCCTGCCGCATGCCCACACGCAGCGCAGCGTCAAGGTTGGACAGCGGTTCGTCGAACAGGAATGCCGCCGGTTCACGCACAATGGCGCGCCCTATTGCTACCCGCTGGCGCTGGCCGCCGGACAACTGGCCGGGACGGCGGTCAAGATAGCTGGACAGGTTCAACACCTTGGCCGCGCGTTCCACTTTCGCCGCCTGATCCGCTTCGGACATGCCCGCCATTTTCAGCGGGAAGGCGATGTTCTTGCGAACCGACATATGCGGGTAAAGCGCATAGGACTGGAACACCATCGCCAGACCGCGCTTGGCGGGCGGCAGGGCCGTTGCATCCTTGCCGTCGATGTCGATGGTGCCCGAAGTTGTATCCTCCAGCCCGGCGATCAGGCGCAGAAGGGTGGATTTGCCACAGCCGGACGGGCCGACGAACACCACGAATTCCCCATCCTCGATGTTCAGGTCCACGCCGGGGATGACATGCACGTCGCCGAACGACTTGCGGACTTGCTTGAGTGTGATCTGTCCCATGTTTCCCTCACTTCACCGCGCCAAAGGTCAGGCCGCGGACCAATTGCTTCTGGCTGAACCAGCCCATGATCAGGATCGGCGCAATGGCCATCGTGCTGGCCGCCGAGAGTTTCGCGTAGAACAGCCCCTGCGGAGAGGAGAAGGACGAAATGAACTTCGTCAGCGGGGCTGCATCCGTAACGGTCAGGTTGATCGTCCAGAACGCCTCGTTCCAGGCAAGGATGATGTTCAGAAGCACTGTTGATGCAATGCCGGGCACGGCCATCGGTGTCAGCACATACAGGATTTCCGATTTCAGCGATGCGCCGTCCATCCGCGCCGCTTCAAGGATTTCGCCGGGGATTTCCTTGAAATAGGTGTAAAGCATCCAGACGATTATGGGCAGGTTCATCAGCGTCAGCACGACCACCAGACCGATGCGGGTATCAAGCCAGCCCAGCGTCTTGAAGATCAGATAGATCGGCACAAGCACGCCAACCGCCGGCATCATCTTGGTGGACAGCATCCACATCAGCAGGTCCTTGGTCCTGCGACCGGGGACGAAAGCCATGGACCATGCCGCGGGGATCGCCAGCACCAGCCCCAGAAGGGTGGAACCGACTGCAATGATGACCGAGTTCCAGAAATAGCGGAAATAATCCCGTTGTTCGTTCACTTCGACATAGTTTTCCATTGTCCAGTCGAAGCCCAGAAAGATGGGCGGCGAAGAAACCGCCTGTGCTTCCGGCTTGAACGAGGTCAGGACAGTCCAGAGGATCGGAAAGAACAGGATCAATGCGACCGACCAGGCGGCGGCTGTGTTGATCGTCTTTCTTGCGGGGGTGACGGCGCGGGCCATTTCTGTTGCTCCCTATGCGTCAAGGTTCTTGCCGATCGCCCGCATGGCGAAGAAGGCAACGATATTGGCCAGGATGACAGCAACGACACCACCTGCGGCAGCAGTACCTGCGTCGAAGTCAAGCAGGGCTTCCTTGTAGATCAGGTAGGGCAGCGTGGTCGAAGCGGTGCCCGGACCGCCATTGGTGGTCACAAGGATTTCGCCGAAGATGCCTAGCAGGAAAATGGTCTGGATCAGCACGACAACGGTAATCGATCGCGCCAGATGCGGCAGCATGATGTACCAGAACCGCTTGTAGCCGGGTGCACCGTCCATCTCGGCTGCCTCCAGCTCCTCCGACGACAGCGATTGCAGCGCGGTCAGCAGGATCAGCGTCGCGAACGGCAGCCATTGCCAGGCAACGATCAGGATGATCGAGGCCAGCGGGGCCTGACCCAGAAAATCATATGGCGCCAATCCCAGATATTTTGCCGCCTCGGCAAAAAGCCCGTTTGTCGGGTTCATGAACATGTTCTTCCAGATCAGCGCCGCTACGGGGGGCATGATGAAGAAGGGGGAGATCACCAGAATCCGCACAATCCCCTGCCCCCAGATCGGCTGATCGATCAGCAGGGCGATCAGGATACCCAGAACGACCGTAATGATCAGGACGCCCAGCACCAGGATCAGCGTGTTGATGATCGCCCCGAAAAAGGCCGGCGAAGCCACGAAGTTGGTGTAGTTGGCAAAGTTGTTGAAGCCAGAGCGATCCGGATACAGCAGGTTGTAGCGCTGGAATGAAAACCAGAGTGTCAGGGCCAGCGGAACAATCATCCAGATCAGAAGCAGGATGACGGTCGGCGACAGCATCAGCCGCGCGGCCGAGCGGGAGGATTCGGTAGACATGGGGATTCTCCGGGCGGGTGAGATGAAGGGCGGCAACCGGAAAGAGGGGGCCCGGAACAGGCGCTGTGAACGCATGCGCCTGTTCCGGGCAGGTTCGGGGGCAACCTATGGGTAAGCCGCCCCCGGGAGGAACTTATTGGATATAACCAGCAGCGGTCATTTCGTCGGTGACCAGGGCCTGTGCGGCGGCAAGCGCCTCATCAGCCGATTTCTGGCCTGCCAGCGCTGCCGAGAATTCCTGCCCGACCGACGTGCCGAGCCCCTGGAATTCCGGGATAGCCACGAACTGCACGCCGACATAGGGCACCGGCTGTACGGACGGTGCATTCGGGTCGGCAGAGTTGATCGAGTCGATGGTCATCTTGGCGAACGGGATCGCCGCATATTCCGCGTTGGAATAAAGCGAGGTGCGCGTGCCCGGAGGAACGTTGGCCCAGCCTTCCTTGGATGCGACAAGGGCCAGATAGTCCTTGTTGGTCGCCCAGTTGATAAAGGCTTTCGCCGCATCCTGCTTCTGGCTGGATGTCGGGATGGCCAAGGACCATGCCCAGAGCCAGTTGCCGCGCTTGCCCAGACCATTGTCGGGAGCCAGAGCGAAACCAACCTTGTCAGCCACGGTGCTGTCTTTACCGGTTACAAACGAAGCTGCAACAGTGGCGTCAATCCACATGCCGCACTTGCCCTGCTGGAACAGCGTCAGGTTTTCGTTGAAGCCATTGTTCGATGCGCCGGGCGGGCCGTAGTTGTTCATCAGGCCAAGATAGGTTTCCAGCGTTGCTTTCCACTCCGGGCTGTCGAACTGGGGTTTCCAGGCTTCGTCGAACCAGCGCGCGCCGAACGAGTTCGACATGGCGGTCAGGAAGGCCATGTTTTCACCCCAACCGGCCTTGCCGCGCAGGCAGATACCGTATTGCTCGGCGTCCTTGTTGGTCATCGCCTTGGCGGCGGCTTCGATATCGGCCCAGGTCGGCGCGTCGGGCATGGTCAGCCCGGCGGCTTCCATCAGATCCTTGCGATACATCACCATCGAGCTTTCGCCATAGAAGGGCGAAGCGAACAGGTTGCCGTCCACGGTCAGACCACCGCGGATCGCGGGCAGCAGGTCGTCTACATCATACTCGGCGGGCAGGTCGTTCAGGCTGACAAGCCAGCCCTGCTTGCCCCAGATTGGAACCTCATAGGTGCCGATGGTCAGTACGTCATACTGTCCACCCTGGGTGGCGATGTCTGTGGTCACGTTCTGGCGCAGGACGTTTTCTTCCAGCGTCACCCATTCCACCTTGATGTCGGGGTTCTTGGCATAGAAGTCATCCATCAGACCCTGCATGCGGATCATGTCACCGTTGTTGACAGTGGCAACGGTGATTGTGGTCTCGGCCAGTGCCGCGCCGGCAATGGTCAACGAAACCGTCGCGCCAAGCAGCGCGCGAAGCGTCATTTTCATTTGTATCCTCCCTAGCAAGCGAATGAGCATATCATCGCCTGATGAGCAATTACTCACATGACGGGGCGTTTCGTCAAGCCCTCTCTTACGCTGCGGTTGCGAAGGCGGGGCTGGTTTCGGGTGAAACTGGGGAAAGATCAGTTCCGCGCAAGTACGGCTTCGGCAGTGGCCTCGTCAGTGACAAGGCCATTGATAATGCGCGATTTCAGCGCACCGCGTATGGCACGGACCTTTGATGCACCGGCGGCAATGCCGATAGATGGACGCGCCTGCCCTGCCTCTACCCGCACGCCGCCGGTCCGCAGGTTGGTGCCAAGTTCAAGATATGCGCCATCCGAATCAAAGACCCAGCCCGCCACTTCTCCCGCCGCCCCGGCTGCCTGCATTTCATCCAATTCGGCCCGCGTCACGAACCCGTCTGTCAGCAGTGGCGCATCAAACGACATCTGCCCCACGCCCACGAAAACCACATCGGCGCGCTGGGCCAGTTCCGCCACCCGCCGAACCGGCCGCAGCGCATGGAAATCGGCGCGCTCCTGGGCGGTCGGGCTGATGACGGGAACAGGCATTGGATAATGTGGCGCAAGAACCTTGTCGGCAATCCGCATGACCACATCGAAAAAGCTGGCGGAACCGTCAGGAGCAATATTTCCGATCAGCGACACCAGACTGTGCTGCGGCGCATCAAGCGGTGTCAGCGCATCGACCATTGCCCGCATGGCGCGGCCAGTGCCCAGCGCAATGACCAGCGGCTCCTGCATCCGCAGGAAGCGTTCCAGTTCCGCCGCGGCGCTGCTGGCAAGGGCCGCAACCGGATCGGCGCCGGCTGCAAGCGACGGGACAACCCGGCAGCGCAGCAGGCCGAACCGGTCGCGCAGCGCGGTTTCCAGATCCATGCAGGTGCCGATACGATGGTTCAGCCGTACATGGATCAGACCCTCGGCCATTGCCCGGCTGACAAGACGCTGGGCGCGCTGCCGGCTTATGCCCAGTTCCGCCGCAATCTGGTCCTGCGTCATCCCGCCAACATAATAAAGCCAGCCCGCGCGCGCGGCATCGTCCAGTAGCGTAGGTTCGCTGTTGTCGATCCGGCTCATTCCGTCCTCCGCAATTGCGGGGCAATCTGGAAGAAATCCGCGAAAGAGGCAAATCGCAGATCGGGGCGGGCGTCTTCGGGTTCTGGCGGCGTCTCTGGCCCCATGTGGGTGCCGCCAACAAACCGCCAGACCGGCATCCCGGCGGCGCGGGCGGCACGGATGCCCGTCAGGCTATCCTCGATCACCAGACAGGATGCAGGGGCTACCCCCATGCACTGCGCCGCAAAAAGGAACAGGTCGGGTGCGGGCTTTCCCCGTGCCACCTGACTGGCGGTGAAGATGACCGGGGCCAGCTTGTCCCAAAGACCGACAAGCCGCAGCGATTTTTCCACGCGGCGGGGGCTGGATGATGTGGCGACACAGCAACCGATGCCAAGGCCGTCGATCACCGCGTCGACACCCGGCATGATCCTGAGGTCGGTTTCGAAAGCCGCCAGCAGCTTTTCACGATAGCCGGCCTCGAACTCCGGTGGCAGCTCTAGCCCGAATTCGCTGCGGATCTGCGCCATGACAGTGGGATAACTGCGGCCCAAGAAATTCCGTGCGACATAGGCCAGATCAATACTGACGCCCAGACGGTCCAGCTCTGCCACCAGCATCCGGGCGCTGATGATCTCGCTGTCGATCAGCACACCGTCGCAATCCAAGATCAGCAACTCAGGCAGTGGGGCCATGGCAAACGCATCGGAAAGCTGTGCCGGATTTTCCACCTCAGCAGCCGGTCCGGCAACGGCAAGCATCACTCGCCATATGGCACCCAGATGTTCTTGACCTGTGTTGCACGCAACAGGAAATCGCGGCCCTGACCTGCCGTGCTGGCCCAGTCGCGCGACGGCACGGCCCAGGTGGCTTTCAGGTTACCGGCACTGGCCGCTTCCATCCCCTGCGTCCCTTCCGCCGATCCGGCATACCACAGCGCCGCCACATCGTCGTGATCGGCCAGCGTTTTGACCAGATCCTCGCGCGGCCCTGTGACGATGTTGACCACGCCGCCGGGCAGGTCGGATGTATCGAACACCTGATAAAGGTCGGTGGCGGCCAGCGGCATGTTCTGCGCCGGGACCACCACTACACGGTTGCCCATTGCTATTGCAGGCAGAACAAGGCTGACAAAGCCCAGCAGCGGCGCGGTATTCGGACAGGCGACGCCCATCACTCCCCAGGGTTCCGGCATGGCAAGCGTGACATGGGCAGACTTGGTTGAATGCACCGCACCATCGAACTTGTCGGCCTGGGCAGCGTAATAAAAGCAGCGGCGGATCGACAGGTCGACTTCGTTTAGGGCGTCGGATTTCCGGGCGCCCATATCCGTCAGGCGCGCCGCAAATTCTGCCGCACGCGCCGACAGGTTTTCGCCGACATAATACAGCACCTGCGCGCGATTGTGTCCCGTCGCCTTGCCCCAAGCGGATGCTTTGTGTGCGGCTTCAACGGCATTCCGAATGTCTTTCCGATTGCCAAGACCCGCCAAACCCACCAGCCCTGCCTTGCCGGTCACGGCATAGGAATAGCCGCTGTCGGGGCGCTTCTGTGCCCCGCCGATATAGAGCTTCGGCGTCCGGTCGATGGACGCCACTCCTTTCGGTGCCTGCAAGACGGGGGCGGTATCGGGGGCTTGCAGCTTTGCCTCTGCCACCGGCTTCGGCGCGGGCCAGGTCAGATATTCGCGCATCCCCTCACGCCCGCCTTCCCGCCCGAAGCCGCTTTCGCGGTAACCGCCAAACCCCGCACCGGCATCAAAGATGTTGGTGGAATTGATCCAGATCACCCCGGCCTTGACCTTTGACGCCACATCTAGGCTGAGGTTGATGTTCTCCGACCAGATCGATGCCGCCAGCCCGTAGCGGGTGTTGTTGGCCAGTTCCACCGCCTCGTCCACGGTGCGGAAGGTGGCCATCGTGGCGACAGGGCCAAAGATTTCAACCTCTGACAGCACGTTCGCGGGGGCGACATTGGTCATGAAACCGGGGGCGAAGAAACTGCCCTTGCCCGGCAGCTTGCATTCGGCCTGATGCAGCACCGCGCCTTCTGCCTGGCCCTGCGCCACCAGTTCGCGGATGCGCTTCAATTGCACCGGATGCACAATGGCCCCCACATCGGTGGACTTGTCCAGCGGGTCACCCACGCGCAGCGTGGTCAGCCGTGCCTTCAGCTTGGCGGCAAAGACTTCCGCCACGCCTTCCTCGACCAGTATCCGGCTGCCCGCGCAGCAGACCTGTCCCTGATTGAACCAGATCGCATCCACCACGCCCTCGACCGCCGCATCCAGATCGGCATCGGCAAAGACGACAAAGGGCGACTTGCCGCCCAGTTCCAGCGTCAGCTTCTTGCCGGTCCCGGCAGTCGCCTTGCGGATGGCGCGGCCCACTTCGGTCGATCCGGTAAAGGCGATCTTGTCCACATCCGCCGCCACCAGCGCCGCGCCGGTTTCGCCGTCACCCGTCACGATATTGACAACGCCCTTGGGCAACCCGACCTCGGCACAAATCTCGGCAAAGGCCAGCGCGGTCAGTGGCGTGTATTCGGCAGGTTTCAGCACCACGGTATTGCCCGCCGCCAGCGCAGGCGCGATCTTCCAGGCCAGCATCAGCAGGGGGAAGTTCCACGGGATGATCTGGCCGCAAACGCCGACAGCCCGCGCGCCGGGAAATTCCTCCTCCAGCATCTCGGCCCAGCCAGCGTGGTGATAGAAATGCCGCGCCACCAGCGGCACATCAATGTCGCGGCTTTCCCGGATAGGCTTGCCGTTGTCCAGCGTTTCAAGAACGGACAGGAACCTTTCGCGCTTCTGCACGGTGCGGGCCAGTGCATAAAGCCATTTGGCGCGTTCATGCCCCGGCAGTTTCGACCAGCCGGTCAGCGCCGCGCGGGCAGCACTGACCGCCGCCGCCACATCTGCGGCCGTGCCCTGCCCGACATCGGCCAGCCTGTCGCCGGTTGCGGGATTTTCGACTGCAAAGCTTGCGGACGGTTTGACGAAGGCTCCACCTATGTAATGGCCGAAGCTTTTACCTTTCAGCCACTTCAGCACCTCGCCGGTGGCTTCCGGAGCGGGGCCATAATCCATCGTCGTCAGGATCTCTTTCACGGAAGGCATCTGGTTACCTCAAGCCATCGCATGGCGGGACGAGGACGCATAGCGCCCGGTGACATGGTGTTCCAACTGGCGTTCTATATCGGCCAGCATGGATGATGCGCCCAGCCTGAACAGATCAGGTTGCAGCCAGTCATTGCCCAGTTCCTCCTTCATCAGGATTTGCCAGGCGATAGCATCCTTGGCCGTCTTCATCCCCCCTGCGGGCTTGAAGCCGATGCGTTGCCCGGTCAGCGCGCCATAGTCGCGCAAGGCCCGCACCATCACCAGCGACACCGGCAGCGTGGCATTCACGCCTTCTTTCCCGGTTGATGTCTTGATGAAATCCGAACCCGCCTGCATGGCGACCATCGATGCCTTGTAGACATTTCGCAGCGTGCGCAGATCGCCCGTGGCAAGGATCGCCTTCATGTGCGCCGGACCGCAGGCTTCGCGCATCGCCGCGACCTCGTCATACAGCGCCTGCCAGTTCCCGCTCAGCACGTGGGCGCGGGTGATGACGATGTCGATTTCATCGGCACCCTGCTCCACCGCCCATTTTATTTCGGCAAGGCGCAGCGGCAGCGGCATCAACCCGGCTGGAAAGCCGGTGGCGACAGAAGCCACGGGAATATCGGTGCCCTGCAGCGCAGCGACGGCGGCGGGCACCATCGTCGGGTAAACGCAGACCGCGCCGGTGTGCAGGACCTCCAGCCCCAGTCCGGCCATGATGTGATCGGCCAGCGGCCGTCGTGCCTTGGCGCACAGCCGCGCCACGCGGTCGGGCGTGTCGTCGCCGGCAAGCGTTGTCAGGTCGATGCAGCGGATGGCATTCACCAGCCAGGCCGCCTGCCATTCCTTTTTCACCGTGCGGCGGGTGGTCAGCGTCGCCGCCCGCCGTTCCGCTGCCTGGGTATTGACCTGTGCGGCATCAAACCACTCCACCCGCAGGGGGGTGCCGGGATTGCGCACATGGTTGCTGAGCGATGTCATCGCGACTCCGTCATCTGCTGCTGCGGGCAAACCCGCCTGTACAGTCTGCGCGCCGGACCGGATCGGAATCAAGTGGCACAACGACGGGACGCGGCGTGACACACGGCACAGGTCAGCCCCATGCAGGGGGGGGCTCCTGAACCGGGACCGAGTTCTGTTGTTATCGATCAGGCGTCAAGCGCGCGGCAATCGTCGGGCAGCCAACCGATCTCGATCTCCTGGCCCGGCTGCAAGCGGACCTGATCGGGGGCGTTGCGCGTCTTGATGATGAAATTGTCCTGACCCGCCACGGAAAGACGGGTGCGGAAAATATCGCCCATATAGATGAACTCCAGCACGCGCGCCTTGATCGTGGCCGCGCCGGACTGAAGCCGGGCCCTGTTGTATTCCACCCGTTCCGGGCGGATCGATACCTTGGTGCGATCACCTACCTTGGAAACATTGACCGGATTGGCATCGATCACTTCGCCATTCGCCAGCTTGACCTTGCAACGCCCGTTGCCGATTTCGATCACTTCGCCGATCAGCGTGTTGTTTTCGCCGATGAACTGGGCGACGAAGCTGTTCGCCGGACGCTCGTAAAGTTCATCCGGGGCGGCAAGCTGCTGGATGCGCCCGTCGTTGAACACCGCGACGCGGTCAGACATGGTCAGCGCTTCGGTCTGATCATGCGTGACATAGACCGTAGTGATGCCAAGATCATGCGCCAGCCGGGTGATTTCGAACTGCATGTGTTCACGAAGCTGCTTGTCCAGCGCGCCCAGCGGCTCGTCCATCAGAACCAGTTCCGGCTCGAACACAAGGGCGCGGGCAAGTGCCACACGCTGCTGCTGCCCGCCCGACATCTGCGCCGGACGGCGATTGGCAAAGGCGCCCATCTTCACCATATCCAGCGCGCGTTTTACCTTTGCCTCGCGCTCGTCCTTGCCCAGGCCGCGCACTTCCAGCGGAAAGGACAGGTTTTCGCCCACGGTCATATGCGGGAAAAGCGCATAGTTCTGGAACACCATACCGATCCCCCGCTTGTGAGGCGGGATGTTGTTGATGTTCTTGCCCGCCAGCCGGATTTCGCCGTGCGTGGCCGTTTCGAAGCCCGCCAACATCATCAGACACGTGGTCTTGCCCGATCCGGACGGCCCCAGCATGGTCAGGAATTCGCCCTTGGGCATCGACAGGTTCAGGTCTTTGACAACCAGCGTTTCGCCGTCATAGCTTTTCTGAACCTGGTCGAATTCGACGAAGGTCTGGTCGGACCCCTGCGCTGCTTCCATCAATTGATCCCCGTCGGATATGTTATCCTTGTCACCGGGACAGTGGCTGTCAGGCCGCCCGCCCGGTATTTCGCGGCAGGATAAGGTGGTCCGGGCCGTAGGGGAAGCCGGTAATATTCCTGTTTCCGCCGTCAGTGATGACCAGAATGTCGTGTTCGCGATAGCCACCGGCGCCGGGACGTGAATCTGGCACGGTTATCATCGGTTCCATCGACACGACCATGCCCGGTTCCAGAACGGTATCGCAGTCCTCGCGCAGCTCAAGACCGGCCTCACGGCCATAGTAGTGGCACAACACCCCGAAAGAATGGCCATAACCGAAGCTGCGGTACTGAAGCAGCCCTTCCGAGGCATAGATTTCATTCAGTTCCTTCGCCACGTCGGAACAGCGGTTGCCCGGCACCAGAAGCTTTTTCCCATGGTCATGAACACGGCAGTTGATGTTCCACAGGCGCAAGTTTTCATCGGTTGCGGTTTCGGCAAACATCGTGCGTTCCAGCGCCACATAGTAGCCCGCCACCATCGGAAAACAGTTCAGTGACAGAATGTCGCCACGCTGAATTTTGCGGCTGGTGACCGGATTATGGGCACCGTCTGTATTGATCCCCGACTGGAACCACGTCCATGTATCCAGCAGTTCGGCATGTGGGAAAACCCGGGCGATTTCTCGCACCATAGTAGCCGTCGAATGCAGGGCCACCTCGTGCTCGGGCACGCCCACCTGCGCGGCATCGGCGCAGGCCGCACCGCCGATATCGGCGATACGCGTCATCTTTTCGATATGGGCAATCTCCTCTGCCGACTTGATCATCCGCAGCCGCATCGCCGGGGCGGCGATATCGACGAACTCCATCTGCGGGAATTCGGATTTCAGCAGGGCCAGCGTGTCGATGGTGATGTGATCGTATTCGATCCCCAGCCGCTTCACACCGCCGGTCAACTGCCGGATGGCGTGAAAATAGTTGTCCTTCTGCCAGTCGGTATAGGTGACGTTGCGCCCGCCAAAGGTCCGCCGCCAGGGTTGGCCACCGTCAATTCCCGCCGAAATGCTGGTCGATCTGTCGTGATCGACCACAAGCCCGTAACGCCGCCCGAACTGGCAGAACAGGAAATCGCTGTAATAGTTGATGTTGTGATAGGACGTGAACAGTGCCGCATCGATACCGGCGCCGGCCATATGTTTGCGGACCGCATCCAGCCTGCGCCGCATCTCTGTCGCGCTGAAGGTGGGAGTGACGGCGTCACCATTGCCGACATAATCCTGAAGCCGTTCGCGCTGCATCGCTGGTCCTTTCGATTTTCCTCATGCTGACCACTACCATTCACCTTGTCAAAAGAGCATTTTTCATGCTTTACATGAATAAAACTAATAGCGATGTCACGACTTCCACTCACTGCCCTGCGCGCTTTCGAAGCGGTCGTTCGCTGCGGGTCTTTCGCTGCGGGGGCCGAGTCATTGCGTGTTACCCAGTCGGCAGTCAGCCACCAGATCAGGCAGATCGAGGACTGGCTGGGTGCCCCGCTGTTCGACCGGTCAGCGGGCCGCCCGCAGCTTCTGCCGCACGGCGCAGAACTTGCACAAAGCCTGAAACGATCTTTCGAAGACATGGAAACCGCCTGTTCCCGCGCACGGCGCGAAAGGGGAACCGGGACATTGGTGATCGCGGCAATCCCGTCGGTTGCTGTTTGCTGGCTGATCCCCAGACTTGCGGGTTTTCGCGCGGCGCACCCGGGAATAGCCCTGCGGCTGGTCTATGCCCTGCATGGGCAGGATATTGATTTCGATGACGTGCATCTGGCCTTTACCTATGCCCGCGGACCATTGGCCACGACGGTGGCACAGGCATCGCCATTCCTGCCTGGCGCGGCGGTGCCGGTTTGCAGCACGACGCTGGCCACAAGACTGGGCAGCGGCCCGCCGACAGCCGACAGGATTGCGACGCTCGGCCTGCTGCACGACACCGACAAAAGCGGCTGGCGGGATTGGTTCGACCATGCGGGCTTTGACGCACAGATGGATGCGGACGCACCCGTCTTTCAGGATTTCAACCTGCTGCGCGCCGCCGCCCTGTCGGGGCAAGGCGTTGCCCTGTGTCCGCTGGCCATGATCGGTGACGATCTGGCCGCGGGACGTCTGCTGCAACTGTCAGAGCTTAGCGTGCAGCACGACAGCGCGTATTATATCCTTACCGGAAATGGCACCGCCTCTCACCCTGACAAGGCGGTGCAAGTTTTCAGGGATTGGGCCTTTGCCGCCCGGTAGCCGCACAAAAACTATCCGCGCGCCAGATCGGCAAGCAGCAGGGCAACACCTTCCGCACCGGGATCGTTGAACCCCTTCAGCTTGTCGGCGGACAGATAGCTGGCACGCCCCGCCCTGGCCCGCGTCATTGCTGCCGTCGCATCCGCCCCTTGCCGTGCGGCCGTCGCCGCCGCGCCAATGCCCTGCGGCAGCGCAGCCAGCGCAGGCGCCAATGCATCGATCATCGTGCGATGGCCCGGTTCGGCACCGCCGACCTGCATGATCCGGTCAAGCCCGGCGGAAAGCGCCCCCACCCAGTCGCGCCCGCTGGCAGAGGCATCGCCTGCGGCGGCGAAAAAGATCGCCAGCAACACACCCGACGACCCGCCCATGCTTTGCGAAAGTTCTATCCCAATGGCGCGGTAAAGCTGCGTTGGGTCAGCCAGCGGCAACCGGTCGAGCGCTGCCATCAGCGAACGCGCCGCACCGGCCAGTGTACTGCCGGTATCGCCATCGCCCGATTTCGCATCCAGCGCATTCAGCTCTTTCTCTGCCGCGATCAGGGCCTTGCAGCAGCGCTCCAGCAATGCCCTTCGTGCCGGATGTTCCGAAGGCACCGGCTGTATCGGGGTAAGCCCGGCTGGCAGGGGACGCACCTGCACCGGCCCGATCGGCACGCAGCCCGGCCAGGCATGGGGCGCGACCGGCAGCGACAGTGTCCGGATACGATCCTCATCAACCGGCAACAAGGACAAGGAAAATCCGTGCATGTCGAGCGAGGTCATCATGGCTGCGGGTCCGATCATCCAGCGGACGCTGCCTGCAAGACCGGACTGTGCCAGTTCCTCGGCAAGGATGCCCATTTCCAGTGGCGTGGTGGACCCGAGATTGTTCAGAAGCGCCACATGATCGCCCTTGGCCATATGGGGGGCAAGACGCTCTGCCACCATCACCATCGCCTTCCGCGCGCCACCGAAATCCACCTGCTCCACTCCCGCCTCGCCATGGATGCCAAGCCCAAGCTCGGCCTTGCCGGTAGCGATGCGGTCCTCTTTCGGGCTTCCGGGGACGGTGCAGGTATCCAGGCTCATCCCGATGGAAACAGCCCCGCTGATCACACCCTGCGCAGCGGCGGCGATGGTTTCAAGATCGGCACCTTCCTCGGCCATGGCGCCTGCGATCTTGTGGACGAACAGCGTGCCAGCGACACCACGCGGCTGGGGAAGATCGGGCAGCGCCACATCGTCATCGACGATGACCATTGCTACCTTCAGTCCGAAGGCGCGGGCGCGTTCGGCAGCCAGCCCGAAATTCAGCCGGTCGCCTGTGTAATTCTTGACGATCAGCAGGCAGCCGGCCTTGCCCGTCACCGCCAGGATACCGGCCAGAACAGCATCCACCGACGGGCTGGCAAAAACATCGCCGCAGACGGCCGCCGTCAGCATCCCCCGCCCGACGAAACCTGCATGGCTGGGTTCGTGCCCCGAGCCACCGCCTGACACCAGCGCCACCCTTGAACGGTCCCAGTCGGTACGGACCACCACCTTGATATGCGGATAGCCATCAAGCCGCGCCAGCTTGCCGTCAGAAGTACGCAGAAGGCCATCGATCGCTTCCATCACAAGCGTTTCGCGCGAGTTCATGAACTGCTTCATTGGGCTGTTCCTTCCAGTCGGTTTCCGGCGGCATCGAACCACAGGGGATTGCGGGGGCGTATGGCAAGGCTGTCACCGGGCGACAGGCGACTGTGCGGATCGGCCAGTGTCACGATCTGATGCTGGCCAAGCGTCAGGTGCAGCCGGGTCTGATCCCCCAGGTGTTCGACACGGCGCACCGTGGCGGACTGACCTTCGCCTTGTTCGATATGTTCCGGACGCAGCCCGATCTGGGCGGCACCTGGGGGCGCAGCGCCAAAGGCATCCGCCGGAAGCAACGCAATGCGCGGCTGTCCCAGACGGGTCGCGACATAGGTGCTGACGGGCGTTTCATAGATGTCGCGCGGGGTTCCGAATTGGGCCAGCCGCCCGTGGTCCAGCACGCCGACATGCGTGGCCATCGTCATCGCCTCTATCTGGTCATGGGTCACATACAGGAAGGTAGCCCCGAGTTCGGCATGAATACGCTTCAGCTCAACCCGAAGGTCGGCGCGCAGTTTCGCATCAAGCGACGACAGCGGTTCATCCATCAGATAGATCCGGGGGGAACGGACCAGCGCCCTGCCTATCGAAACACGCTGCATTTCCCCGCCCGAAAGCTGCGTCGCCTTGTTGTCAAGCTTGTGCGAGATGCGCAGCACCTCGGCCACCTCACCGACGCGGGCGGCGATCTGCGGCTCTGGCCAGTTCAGGATGGGGGAACGCAGCGGAAAGGCCAGATTATCGCGGACGGTCAAGTGCGGATAAAGCGAATACTGCTGAAAGACCATCGCCACGTCGCGCTGCGCCGGGGTGTCATCAAGCACGGACTGCCCCCCGATACGGATGTCGCCTGCATCGGGCCGGTCAAGCCCGGCAATCAGTCGCAGCGTCGTGGTTTTTCCCGCCCCTGTCGGGCCCAGAAGAACCACGAAAGCGCCGTCGGGGATCGTCATGGACACGGTATCAAGGGCAAGGGTCGTCCC
Organism: Paracoccaceae bacterium; assembly: GCA_051646105.1. Lineage (GTDB taxonomy): Bacteria > Pseudomonadota > Alphaproteobacteria > Rhodobacterales > Rhodobacteraceae > JBOFCO01. The sequence goes on along the minus strand of JBOFCO010000120.1, from coordinate 2,895 downwards.
GAACCTTTTCGATATGTTGGAAAGCGAAACCTCAGCCATGGTGAACCCCCGCATTGGCAAGGCTGCGGAAAGCACGACCCGACCCGGCGTCGAACAGGGACAGCTTCGGCGCATCGAATTCCAGCCCGACGATTTCATTCAGCCGGGCGTGCTGATGGGATGGCGCCCGCACCTTCAATCGCCCATGGGGCGTATCGATGGTCAGGATCTGTGTCGTCCCGAGATATTCCGACGCAAGGACCCTGCCCCGATAGGCGCTGCTGTCCGTCAGCCCGACATGTTCCGGACGGACGCCCAGAACCAGCTTCCTGCCCTCTGCCTCTTCCTGCAATTCAGGCAGGTTCACCGATGTGCCATTCAGTGTGATACTGCTGTCACCCCGGCGGAACCCGCCCTCGAACCGCAGGAAGTTCATTGCCGGACTGCCGATGAAATCCGCGACGAACAGCGTGGCGGGATGATCGTAGATTTCCTGCGGTGTGCCGAACTGTTCAACCACACCGTGGTTCATCACCACGATCTTGTCGCCCATCTGCATCGCCTCCAGCTGGTCATGGGTCACATAAACGGTCGTCGCACCCATCCTGTCGTGCAGGGCGCGCAATTCTTCGGCCATATGCTCCCGAAACTCGGCATCCAGCGCACCCAGCGGTTCGTCCATCATGAATGCCTTCGGATTGCGCACGATGGCGCGGCCAAGGGCAACACGCTGACGATCGCCGCCCGACAAGCCGCCCACGGGCTTGTCGAGGATCGATTCAATTCCCAGGATACGCGCGACCTCTGCCACCTTTGCGGCCACCTGCGCCCTGGGCACCCCCTGCGAGATCAGGGGGTATGAGATGTTCTTGCGCACATTCATATGCGGGTAGAGCGCGAACATCTGGAACACCATCGCAATATCGCGCTGGCTGGCCGGGCGTTGCGACACGTCTTCGCCGTCGATCAGGATTTCCCCGCTGGTGGGCAGTTCCAGCCCGGCGATCATGCGCAGCGTGGTGGTCTTGCCGCAGCCGGAAGGCCCCAGCAGCATGAAGAATTCGCCGTCACCGACGGTAAAGGTCGATCCCTTTACCGCGGTGAAATTCCCGAATTCCTTCCGCAGGTTGCGGATTACGATCTCTGCCACGGCTCTACTCCGGGAAATGGCTGGTGATGATGAACATCACTGTGCCGGTCAGTGTGACGACGAAGGACCAGGTAAAGGCCCAAAGAAAGAACGGCTGCATCAGCATCACGACACCCAGCGCGATCAGCACGGTTGCCAGTGCCTCCCAGGGGCCGCGGCGCAGTCTGGCGAGTCCAGTCAGGAAGCGGGTCATTTGCGAACGGCTCCGAAGGTGATCCCGCGCAGCAGATGCTTGCGCAGCAGGATGGTGAACAGCATCACGGGCAGCAGGAACAGCGTCGCACCGGCGGCCACTGCGGGCCAGTCCTGCCCACCCACGCCGATGATGGTGGGAATGAAGGGCGGCGCGGTCTGCGCGGTGCCCGATGTCAGCAGCACCGCAAAGGCATATTCGTTCCATGCAAAGATCAGGCAAAAGATCGCGGTCGATGCGATGCCGGTTGCCGCCTGCGGTAGCACCACCTTGCGAAAGGCCTGAAACCGCGTGTAACCGTCGATCAGCGCCGCTTCTTCATACTCGCGGGGGATTTCGTCGATGAAGCCCTTCAGCAGCCACACCGCGAGAGAGATGTTCACCCCGGTATAAAGCAGGATCATGCCCAGATGGGTGTCCGACAGCCCCAGTTCGCGGTACATCAGATAGATCGGTATGGCGACGGCGATAGGCGGCATCATCCGCGTGGACAGGATGAAGAACAGCAGGTCATCCTTGAGCGGCACTTTGAACCGGCTGAAGGCATAGGCCGCCAGCGTGCCAAGAAAGATCGACAGCGCGGTCGAACCAAAGCCGATGATGACCGAATTCAGGAACCGCTCGCCAAAACGGCTTGGTCCGGCGATCACCATGCCCTGCTTGCGAACGATGGTATCGTACCAGGTGTCGGGCGGCGGCAGGGCGGCGAACTGCTCTGCCCCCAGCCGCGTGCGTGTGGTGAAAAGGTTCACATAGCCTTCAAGCGATGGCGAAAATACCACCTTGGGCGGGTAGCTGATGCTGTCGGGTCCGGACTTGAACCCGGTCGAAATGATCCAGACCAGCGGCAGCAGGGTGATGACCGTGTAAAAGGCAACCAACAGGCCAGCGATCCATTTCGACGGGGCCGAAGGTTCGGTTACGGAATAGGCGCTCATCGCTCTTTCACCTTGTTCAGGGCTTTCACGTAGATCGAGGCAAGGCCAAAGACGGTGACGAACAGGATGATGGCATAGGCGCTGGAATAGCCTGTCCGCCATTTTTCAAAGGCTTCGCGCTTCAGGTCGATCGAGGTCAGCAGGGTTTCGTTGCCAGGCCCGCCACCGGTCAGCAGGGTCACCATGTCGAACATCTTGAAATTCTCGATGCCGCGAAACAGCACGGCCAGCATCAGGAACGGCAGCACCATCGGCACCGTGATCGTCCAGAACTGCCGCCACTTGCTGGCGCGGTCCACCTCGGCCGCCTCGTAGATGTAGTCAGGGATCGAACGCAGCCCGGCCAGACAGATCAGCATCACAAACGGCGTCCACATCCAGGTGTCGACGATGACGATGGACCATTTCGCCAGCCCCCCCGGCCCCAGCATCGAGAAGGACGAGGCTGGCGTGCCGGTCAACAGCTCTGCCATATAGTTGAACAGGCCGATCTGGGGTTGATAGAGAAACGTCCAGAAATTTCCGACGACCGGAGGTGACAGCATCATCGGCAGCACGATCAGCGTTGTCAGCAGGTCGTTGCCCCTGAACTTGCGATTGATCAGCCAGGCCAGAGTGAACCCGATCAGCACCTG
>JBOFCO010000197.1:0-1939 GCA_051646105.1 Paracoccaceae bacterium | reverse complement strand
TTTTTCAAAAAGCAAGCCCTAGCCATCGTCGCCCGCAAGTTGACCCTGCGACATTGCGGAACATTCGCTTTTTGTTTCGCTGCGGCGGGATTTTGATCGCACTGCCCGATTTGACAGCCGTGCCCCGGCCAGCTTAGCCTTGGGCGAAAGCCGGAGTTTGCCCGATGCTAGATACCGACCAGCCAGCGCTCGTTTCTGTAAAGACACTTCGGGTGGAGTTCGAAACCAGCGAAGGCCCGGTTGTCGGGGTCGAGGATGTTTCCTTTGATATTCGTCCCGGTGAAACCGTCTGCGTGGTGGGCGAGAGCGGATCGGGGAAATCGGTCACATCGCTGTCGATCATGCGCCTTGTGGAATACGGGGGCGGCACCATTGCGGGCGGTCAGTTGCTGTTCGACCGGGGCAGGGGCGAAGGGCTGATCGATCTTGCAAAGCAAAGCAACGCCGAGATGCGGCAAGTGCGCGGCAATCAGATCGGCATGATCTTTCAGGAGCCGATGACCAGCCTGAACCCGGTCTTTACCGTGGGCAAACAGTTGACCGAAGGCTTGCGGCTGCATCGCGGCCTGACGAAGGCCGCGGCGCGGGCACAGGGGCTGGATCTGCTGCGCCAGGTGCGTATCCCCGAACCGGAACGGCGGATGGATCAGTATCCGCATGAACTGTCGGGCGGGATGCGGCAGCGCGTGGTGATTGCGATGGCGATGGCCTGCCAGCCGCGCCTGCTGATCTGTGACGAGCCGACAACGGCGCTGGATGTGACGATTCAGGCGGAAATCCTGGCGCTGATCGACCGGCTGAAGCGGGAAAACGGTACGGCGGTGCTGTTCATCACCCACGACATGGCCGTTGTGGCGCAGATGGCCGACCGCGTTGTGGTCATGTATCGCGGTCGCAAGGTGGAAGAAGGCCCGGTCACGCAGATCTTCGAGAACCCGCAGCACGATTACACGAAATCGCTGCTGGCTGCCGTGCCCAAGCTGGGAGAGATGACGGGTACCACCGCGCCTGAACCCATGCGGCTGCTGGGCAAGGCCGTGCCAGACCGCAGCACTCCGCGTGTCGCTGCGACTGAGCCGGACATCCTTCTGGATGTGCGGCATCTGACCACGCGCTTTCCCGTCAAGGGCGGGCTTCTGCGGCGCACCGTGGCACGCGTGCATGCCGTCGAAGACGTGTCCTTTGCCTTGCGCAAGGGGCAGACTATGGCGCTGGTGGGCGAATCTGGCTGCGGGAAATCAACCTGCGGCCGCTCGATCCTGCGACTCGTGCAGCCGACATCTGGTGAAGTGCTTCTGGACGGGCGCGATATCCTGAAACTGGATACCGGAGAGTTGCGCGCGGCACGGCGCGACATGCAGATGGTGTTTCAGGACCCGTTTGCCAGCCTGAACCCCCAGATGCGCCTGAAGGATCAGGTGGCGGAACCCTTGCTGAACTTCGGTATCGCTTCTGGCGCCGAATTGTCGGAACGGGTGGCCAGCCTGTTTGATCGGGTCGAACTGCCGCGCAGCTTCCTGCGCCGCTTCCCGCACGAACTGTCGGGCGGGCAGCGGCAGCGTGTTGCCATCGCCCGGGCGCTGGCGCTGAATCCCAAACTGATCATCGCGGACGAGGCGGTTTCGGCGCTGGATGTCTCGGTCCAGGCGCAGGTGCTGAACCTGATCATGGAATTGCAGGCCGACCTTGGCATTTCAATCCTGTTCATCAGTCATGACATGGCGGTGGTGGAACGGGTCAGCCATCAGGTCGGCGTGATGTATCTGGGCCGGATCGTGGAAATGGGCAGCCGCGCGGCGGTGTTCGAAAATCCGCAGCATCCCTATACCCGCGCGCTGATGTCGGCGGTGCCGGTGGCCGATCCGCGGCAGAAACAGATCGGCGGCGACGTGAATTTCAAACCGATCCCGTCGCCGATCTTTACCATCGGGCATGAACC
>JBOFCO010000068.1:0-6676 GCA_051646105.1 Paracoccaceae bacterium | reverse complement strand
TCTTCCTCGACCGCGTGATCGGCATGGGGGGCAAAGGCATGAACCACCTTCTCCGCCCCCTCAAAGCACAGATAGGCGCCCCCGATCATCAGAAGCGGCGTGATGGCCCAGGGCGCAAAGTAGCTGAGCGCAAGCAACCCCGGCAAAAGCACGATCAGCTTGTTCTTCAAAGACCCGAGCGCAATGCGGCCGATGATCGGCAGCTCGCGCTCTGCCGAAAAGCCGTGAACGTACTTGGGCGTCACCGCCGCATCGTCGATCACGACGCCAGCAGCCTTTGACCCCGCCTTGGCCGCCGCCGCCGCCACATCGTCGATCGACGCAGCTGCGACCTTGGCAATCGCCGCAACGTCATCCAGCAGCGCAAGCAAACCACTCATCCAAGCTCTCCCGTCCCTGTTCGCGCAAAGACTATCGAAGCTGCGCTGCGGCGAAAAGATGCCAATATGCCGTCCATGTTAGCGAAAACAGCAAAAGTTTGCGCTAACATACTGATAACACGTCAATTTTGAGCTTTGCCGGCGCGATTGCACAGTCTATAGCCCCGATGACGCGGGCTGACACAACGGAGACGGAAGCATGACCATCACCATCGGCATCAATGGCTTTGGCCGCATCGGCCGCTGCACGCTGGCCCATATCGCGGAATCGGCGCGCAATGATGTGCAGGTGGTGGCGATCAACGCAACCGGCCCGATTGAAACCAACGCCCATCTGCTGAAATACGACAGCGTGCATGGCCGCTTCCCCGGCAAGGTGAAGGTCGAGGGCAATACCCTTGATCTGGGTCGCGGTCCGATGCGGGTGATGTCCACCTACAACCCGGACGAGCTGGACTGGGAAGGTGTCGATGTGGTGCTGGAATGCACCGGCAAGTTCAACGACCGCACCAAGGCCGCCGTCCATCTGGGGCGCGGCGCCAAGCGGGTTCTCGTATCGGCTCCGGCCAAGAACGCCGATAAAACGGTCGTTTACGGCGTGAACCACCGTCAGCTGCAACTGGATCATCTGGTCGTGTCGAACGGCTCTTGCACCACCAACTGCCTCGCGCCGCTGGCCAAGGTGCTGAACGACGCCATCGGGATCGAATCCGGCATCATGACCACGATCCACAGCTATACCGGCGACCAGCCCACGCTGGACCGCCGCCACAACGACCTTTACCGGGCCCGCGCCGCCGCCATGGCGATGATCCCGACCTCGACCGGCGCCGCCAAGGCGATTGGCGAGGTGCTGCCGGAACTGAAGGGCAGGCTTGACGGCTCGGCCATCCGTGTGCCTACCCCGAACGTCTCGGCGGTCGATCTCACCTTTGTCGCCTCGAAAGACGTGACCGTGAACGATGTGAACGAGATCGTGCGCGAGGCCGCCGCCGGTTACATGGGCATGGTCCTGGCCTATGATCCCGAACCGAAGGTCTCGATCGACTTCAATCACACCAATCATTCGTCTATCTTCGCCCCTGACCAAACCAAGGTGGTCGGCGGCCGCACCGTCCGTGTGCTGGCTTGGTATGACAATGAATGGGGCTTCTCTTGCCGCATGGCCGACGTTGCCGGCGCGATGGGGCGGCTCCTCCAGTAACGGAGGGGTCGTGACCGACCGCTTTCTGATTGCCCTCGGGCTGCTGATCCTTGCGCTTGTCGCGCTCGACCTCTTCGCCAATGGCGGAGAGGTTCTTGTATTTCTGACGCGCCGAATCATCGAACTGACCGAATATCTGATATTCTGGCGCTGACGGTGCGGAAATCAGTTGCACTTTGCGTCGCAGCATTGATGTTAGCGCTATCAACGCCAGCGCGAGTCGCGGCGGTAAAAAGGCATGGCTCAGGAGGCAGACATGACGGTGAAAGTGGCAATCAACGGCTTCGGGCGGATCGGGCGCAACGTGCTGCGCGCGATCATCGAGTCGGGCCGGACCGATATCGAGGTCGTGGCCATCAACGACCTTGGCCCGGTGGAAACCAACGCGCATCTGCTGCGCTTTGATTCCGTGCATGGCCGCTTTCCGGTGCAAGTGACGACCGGCCCCGACTGGATTGATGTCGGCCGCGGCCCGATGCAGGTGACCGCGCTGAGAAACCCCGCCGAACTGCCATGGAGCAATGTTGATGTCGTGCTGGAATGCACGGGCATCTTCACCAGCAAGGAAAAGTGCCAGGCCCATCTGGAGAACGGCTCGAAGCGCGTGCTGATCTCGGCCCCCGGTGAGGGCGCCGACAAGACCATCGTGTTTGGTGTCAACCATGACACCCTGACCAGCGCCGATCTGGTGGTGTCGAATGCCTCTTGCACCACCAATTGCCTCAGCCCGGTCGCCAAGGTGCTGAACGAGGTCATCGGCATCGAAAAGGGGATGATGACCACCATCCACTCCTACACCGGCGACCAGCCCACGCTGGATACGATGCACAAGGACCTTTATCGGGGTCGCGCTGCGGCGCTGTCGATGATCCCGACCTCCACCGGTGCTGCCAAGGCCGTGGGGCTGGTGCTGCCGGAGCTGAAAGGCAAGCTCGACGGTTTCGCCATTCGTGTGCCGACGCCGAATGTCTCGGTCGTTGATCTGAAGTTCATCGCCAAGCGCCCCACCAGCGTCGAAGAGGTGAACGCCGCGATCGAGGCCGCTGCAAACGGCCCGCTGAAGGGCATTCTGGGCTATACCAAGTTCAAGAATGTCTCGTCCGACTTCAATCACGACTCGCATTCCAGCGTGTTCCATATGGACCAGACCAAGGTGATGGACGGCACCTTCGTGTCGATCCTGTCGTGGTATGACAACGAATGGGGCTTCTCAAACCGCATGGCTGACACGGCAGTTGCGATGGGCAAGCTGATCTGACCTGACGCAACCATCTGATCAGAAAACATTTTTCAAGGGGCGCCGGCGTGCGCCCCTTTTCCTTTGGCGACAGACATGCGCAAAACGCATGGCGGACCTGCCCTCCGGCAAGTTGTTAGCGCCACCACAAACCCCATGTTGATTGCGTGGCAGGCATCCGGCCTGCCGTGGATGACCACGGAATGTGGAAAGGAAAGACCATGACGAACCTTCTTGGCCGCCTGCGTAGCGCCGCCAAAAAACGCGCACTCTACATCAAGACCCGCGACGAGATTGCCCGGATGCCGCTGGATGTGGCGCTGGATCTCAATATCTATCGCGGCGACGCACATCGCATCGCGCATGAGGCGGTCTACGGCCGCGCCTGACCGCCGCCCCCATCAACACAATTTCGGAATAGCCCGCGGCGCTTTTGGGGAAGCCGTATCGGGCGCGAGGGGCGGCCGATCCCGGGAGGCCGCCTCTCACCTGTATTTGTTCAGCAAGGCGCCTTGAACGGCAGGGGTTACAAACTTTGACACATCGCCGCCAAGCCGCGCGATTTCTTTGACGAGTTTTGAGGCGATCGCCTGTCGCCGGGCGTCCGCCATCAGGAAAACCGTCTCGATGCTGGAATCGAGCGCGCGGTTCATGCCGACCATCTGGAATTCATATTCGAAATCCGCAACCGCGCGCAGCCCGCGCACAATGACCCCGGCGCCGACATCGCGGGCGCAGTCGATCAGCAGGTTTTCGAACGGATGCACCACGATCTCGGCCCCGCCACAGGCGGCGCTGATCGCATCGCATTCGGCGCTGACCATGGCCACACGATCCTCAAGCGAAAACAACGGCCCCTTGTCGCGGTTGATCGCAACCCCGATCACCAACCGGTCCACAAGCGGAAGCGCGCGCTGGATGATATCAACATGACCCAGCGTGATCGGATCGAACGTGCCCGGATAAAGGCCGATGCGCATGGCGCCCCCCGTAATGCCTCGCGCCGGTGACGCAACATTATTGCGCGGCGATTTGCAAGAAGAAATCGCCCCGCCGCAGCGTAACCGCTTAGAAGCCCTTGATCATTCCTTCCAGCGCGTCCTTCTCGGCCGCAAGCTCCATCAGCCGCGCCTTCACGACGTCGCCGATGGAAATGAGGCCGATCATGATGCCCCCCTCCATGACCGGCATGTGACGGAAACGCCCGTCCGTCATCTTTTGCAGCACGTCATGCGTGCTGTCCTCGCGGGTGCAGGACACGATCTTTTCGGTCATCAGCGAATCAACCGTATCGCCAAGGCAGGTGGGACCGCGCTTGCCCAGTTCGCGCACGATATCGCGCTCTGACACGATGCCCGACACATGCTGGCCATCGGGCGACACGATCACCGCACCGATCCGGCGCATCGACAGAACATGCGCCACCTCTGCCACGCTGGTTCCGGGGGCGACGGTGATCACCGCGCCTTCGGGCTTGATCTTCAGAATTTGCGCAACATACATGGGCTGCTCCTCCTTTGCCTTTGGGGAAAGCCTTGCGCCTGCGCAATTTTCTGTCAAGCGGCAGCTTCCAGCCTTACGACCTCTTTCCGAAACTCGGTGGCCAGACTGTTCGCAAAACGGTTCAACCGCGCCACCCTGCCATCGTCGGCATGGCGGATCAGCCAGAACGACCGCTCCAGCCGAACCTCGGGCAGGATGCGCACCAGTTCGGGCGCAGCCGGCAGGGCGAAATCATGCACGACACCGACCCCTGCCCCGTGCCGCAGCCAGTTCAACTGCACCGACACCGAATTGGAGGCGAGGGCCACATGATCCAGCCCCAATTGGCTCAGGTAATCCAGTTCCTTGTCGAAGATCATGTCAGGGATATAACCCACGATCCGATGCTCGCGCAGGCTCGCGAGGTCAGAGATCGCCGGCGCATGGGCCAGATAGGCCGCAGAGGAGGCAAGGCTCAGGTGATAGTCGGCCAGTTTCTGCACGGTCAGTCGCCCGGTTGCGGGGCGCGAGACGGCGACGGCCAGATCGGCCTCGCGCTTTGACAGATTGAACACGCGGGGAAGTGCGACAATTTGCACCTCCAGCCCCGGGTTCGCATCGCAGATCCGCGCCAGAACCTGCGGCAAAAGGTAGTTGGCGCAGCCATCCGGGGCGCCGATGCGAATCTGCCCGGTCAGCCCCTGATCCTGGCCGCGCAATTCCTCGGCCACGCCGGTCACCGCCTGTTCGGCCCGCTCGGCATGGGCAAGGATGCGCGCGCCCTCCTCAGTCAGTGCATAGCCCTGCGGCGTCTTGGCAAAGAGCCGCGCGCCAAGCGCCTCCTCCAGCCGCGCGACGCGGCGGCCCACGGTGGCCGGATCCAGCCGCAATACCTTGCCCGCGCCCGACAGGCTTTCGGCCCGCGCCACCGCCAGAAACAGCCTCAGATCATCCCAGTCCATCGCGGCCAGCCTTTGCAAAACTGCAAAACGTCTTTGAGGTATTGCCGCTTTTCCCGGCGAATTTGCAAGACTATTCTGCCGCCAGTCAATTCGGGAGGATTCCATGAAAGAGATCGGTCACTGGATCAACGGCAAGCTGGTCCCCGGCAAATCGGGCCGCTTCACCGAGGTTTACAACCCCGCCACCGGCGAAGTGCAGGCGCGTGTCGCGCTCGCCAATCAGGAAGAGCTGGCCTATGCCATCGCCGAGGCGGAAAAGGCGCAACTGAAATGGGGCGCCACCAACCCGCAACGCCGCGCCCGCGTGATGATGGCCTTCGGCGCGCTGATCAACGCCAACATGGACAAGCTGGCGGAACTGGTCAGCGTCGAACACGGCAAGACCCTGCCCGACGCCCGCGGCGACGTGCAGCGCGGGCTTGAGGTGATCGAAGTTTGCATGGGCCTGCCCTCGCAGCTGAAAGGTGAATACACCGACAGCGCCGGCCCGGGTATCGACCTTTATTCGATGCGCCAGCCGCTTGGCGTGGTTGCAGGCATCACGCCCTTCAACTTCCCCGCGATGATCCCGCTGTGGAAAATGGGCCCGGCGCTTTCGGCCGGTAACGCCATGATCCTCAAGCCGTCCGAACGCTGCCCCTCGACCTCGATCATGCTGGCGCAACTGGCGCAAGAGGCGGGTCTGCCCGATGGCGTGCTGCAGGTGGTGAACGGCGATAAAGAGGTCGTGGACGGCATCCTCGACAACCCGACCATTCAGGCGGTGGGCTTCGTGGGTTCGACCCCGATCGCGCAGTATATCTATGGCCGCGCGGCAACCAACGGCAAGCGCGCGCAGTGCTTCGGTGGTGCCAAGAACCACATGCTGATCATGCCCGACGCCGATCTGGACAAGGCGGCTGATGCGCTGATCGGTGCGGGCTATGGGGCTGCGGGCGAACGCTGCATGGCGATTTCCGTCGCGGTGCCGGTCGGCCAGAAAACCGCCGACGCGCTGATCGAGAAACTGATCCCGCGCATCGAAAAGCTCAAGGTCGGCCCCTATACCGCCGGCGATGACGTGGACTTCGGGCCGGTCATCACCAAGGCGTCGCAGCAGCGTATTCTGGGCCTGATCGACTCGGGCGTGCAGCAGGGCGCGAAGCTGGTGATCGACGGCCGCAACCTGAAGATCCAGGGCTATGAAGAAGGCTTTTTCGTCGGCGCCACGCTGTTTGACAACGTGACCCCCGACATGGACATCTACAAGCAAGAGATCTTCGGGCCGGTCCTGTCCACCGTCCGCGCCGAAACCTATGAAGACGCGCTGAACCTGGTCATCGACAACGAATACGGCAACGGCACCGCGATCTACACCGCCGATGGCGACACCGCACGCGACTTTGCCAGCCGCGTGAACGTGGGCATGGTC
>JBOFCO010000203.1:0-3216 GCA_051646105.1 Paracoccaceae bacterium | reverse complement strand
CGACACTGCTCATGTTCCCGCCCGTGACGGCCCTCGCCGTCGAGGGGGGAACGGGCACCTATCTTCTGGGCTCACGCGACAGCCTTGCCGGGATCGCGCCACCACCCGGCACCTATGTCACGGCGGATTTCGTGCATCTGGACGGCAACGTGAAGTTCATGGCCCTGGGCGGGGTGCCGCTGGTCGATACCCATACGAAAGCCGATCTGCTGAAGCTGAACGCCACGTTTTCGTTTGATACCACACTTTGGGGCGGTCAGCCTGCACTGACGGTGACGCTTCCCGTGATCTCGGGCGATCTGACTTTTGACGGCAGTCTGGCCAGCGGACTCTCACAGACGTTTTCCGACAGCAACAGCGGCATCGGCGACCTGACGGTGACGCCGATGCTGGGATGGGCGCGCGGCAACCATCACTGGCTGGTCGCCGCCTCGTTGTTCTTTCCGACCGGGGAATACGATACCGCGACCGTCAACATTCCCGACCGCCAGATCAAGGTCGCCAATCTTGGCAAGAACCGGTTCGCCTTTGATCCGGTGGTGGCCTACACCTACCTTGATCCGACGACAGGGCGAGAGTTCAGCGCCGTCGGCGGCGTCACGTTTTCTGCCGAGAATGATGCGACCGATTACCAGACCGCACCCGAGGCGCATCTGGAACTGACCGCGATGCAGTATCTGCCCAATCGGCTGGGCCTTGGCCTGACCGGATATGCCTACAAGCAATTGGGAGACGACAGCGGCGCGGGCGCCGATGCAATCCGGTTCGCCACAGGTCAGGACAGCCTGCAGGCCGAAGTTTACGGGATCGGCCCGCTGATCACCTATTCGACAAAAGTGGGCGACCGGTCCGTGTCGATGAAGCTGAAATACCTGCACGAATTCAGCGCGCGCAAACGCTTTGAAAGCGATGTCGTCACGGCCAGCGTGAACTTCAGCTTCTGAACCCTTTCTTCCGTCCGGACGCCGCAATCAGGAATTGACCACATGCCCAGACTTGCCCTTCTCCACACCCTCGCGTTGATCGGCGCTGCGTGGCTCGCCGCTCCCGCCGCGGCGGATGATCGCGTCACGGTCGAGAATTTCACCCGGGCCGAGACCGACGGCTATTTCACGGATTTCGTGGCAAGAGCGGGCGGCGTCGGTCAGTTCTACCACACGCGCACCCCAACCGAAATTGCCGATCAGACCGTGGTCCGCATGAACCGCGACACGCTTTATTCAAGCGCGGTGCTGGACCTGACCACCCCGGCAACGATCACCCTGCCGGATGCAGGCAAGCGGTTCATGTCAATGCTGGTGATCAGTCAGGATCACTACGTCAAGGACGTGGTTTATGCCCCATCGAGCGTTGCGCTGACGCAGGAAAGTGTCGGCACACGTTATGTCAATGTGGTGCTGCGCATCTTCGTCGATCCGAACGACCCGGCCGATGTGGCAAAGGCAAACGTGCTGCAAGATCAGGTGGTGATCGCACAGGCCGAAAAGGGCAAGCTGGAGCTACCCGCCTGGAACCAGACCGAACGCCTGGCCATCCGTGACCTTCTGAACCGGCTTGGCCCCTATCGCAGCGGCTTTGGAAACAGCTTCGGCGACAAGAACGAGGTGGAGCCGGTCGCCCACCTGATCGGCACCGCGGCTGGCTGGGGCGGCAATCCGGCCAAGGCCGCGATCTATGTGCCGCTGGTGCCGCCGACAAATGACGGTGTGCAGGCCTATACGATGACCCTGAAGGACGTGCCGGTGGACGGGTTCTGGTCTGTCACCATCTACAACAAGGACGGCTACATGGAGGGCGAGGCCGCACAGGCCGCGGTGAACAATGTGACCGGCAAGGCCGAAGCCGACGGCAGCTTCGTGCTGCATCTGGGCGGGGATGCGGCGCAGGCGAACCACCTGCACATCATGCCCGGCTGGGGGGCGGTGCTGCGCCTTTACCGCCCGCGCGCCGAAATCCTGTCGGGGGAATGGACCGCACCGCCGTTGGTTCCCGTGCAATGACGGCTCTATCAACAAGGGGGCTCTCCATGCGTCTGACTGCTTCGCTTCTGGCCCTTGCGGCGGCCGTTGCCCCGAGCCTTGCGGCCGCACAGGCCAGCCCGCTAAGCCAGGCGGTCGTGCAAAGCGACACCCGGCAACCGGCGATCGAACGTCCCGATCAGGCGGCGGCGGCGCAGGCGCGTCTGGCCGATTTGCAGGCCCGCATGGGCAAGCGGCCCAATATCGTCGTCATGATGATCGACGACATGGGCTGGGGCGACCCCGGCAGCTACGGTGGTGGTGAGTTGATCGGCGCGGCCACGCCCAACATGGACCAACTGGTGCGAGAGGGGCTGAAGCTGACCTCGGTCTATTCGCAGCCGACCTGCACCCCCACACGCTCTGCCATGCTGACCGGGCGCCTTCCGGTGCGCACCGGGCTGACCCGCCCCATCGTCGCCGGCGACAAGCTGACCGCGAACCCCTGGGCCGATGAAATCTCGGTCGCGCAGCTTCTGTCGGATGCGGGCTATACCACGGTCCTGTCCGGCAAATGGCACATTGGCGAGTTGGAAGGGATGCGCCCCTTCGAGGTGGGCTTTGACGAGTTCTACGGCTTTTACCCGGCGCAGAAGGAACTGAGCCAGGCGCTGGACGAACGCCGCTATCCCGATCTGGTGCTCGATCCCTTCAAGCTTGAGGCCTAACACAAGCTGGGCGCCAGCGAGGCGCTGGTGCGTGGTGTGCGGGGCGGTCAGGAGGAGGTCGTCAAGCAGATGGAAAGCCTCGACGACATCGCCGAGACTGACCGGATGCTGAAAGAGTTTACCGTCGGCCGGATCACCGATCTGGCCAAGGCGGACAAACCCTTCTTCCTGCTGCATTCTTTCATGAAGGTGCATGCCGACAACTTTCCGGCCAAGGTCTACAAGGGGGCCAGCAGCAGCAAGTTTCCCTACAAGGACTCGGTGGTCGAGGTGGATGCCTATATCGGCGAAATCGTGCAGGCGCTGAAAGATGCGGGTGTCGCCGACAACACGCTGGTTTTCGTGACGTCGGACAACGGGCCGCAGCTCGATAGCTGGCCCGACGCGGGCTATACACCCTTCCGCGGCGCGAAAGGCTCCACCTGGGAGGGCGGCGTGCGCGTGCCCGGCATCGCGTGGTGGCCCGGCATGATCGCGCCCGGACGCGAAAGCGACGGGCTGTTCGATCTGATGGACATTTTCAACACCTC
>JBOFCO010000041.1:0-1097 GCA_051646105.1 Paracoccaceae bacterium | reverse complement strand
ACCATCAGCAAGACGGCGAACAGGAATGCCGGAATGGCATAGGCCATGATGATGACGGCAGATGTCCAGGTGTCGAACCGCGTGCCGTCGCGCGTGGCCTTGCGGATGCCCAGCGGGATGGAAATCAGATAGGCCAGCAGCGTGGACCACAGGCCCAGCGTGATCGACACCGGCATCTTTTCCACCACCAGGTCGATGACGCTGATCGACCGGAACCAGGATGTGCCGAAATCAAAGGTCAGGTAATTGCCCATCATCGACAGGAAGCGTTGCAGGGGCGGCTTGTCGAAGCCGAATTCCTTTTCAAGCTGTGCGATGAATTCGGGCGGCAGGCCGCGGGCGCCTTCATACCCCTCGACCGCGCCGGTGTCGGCCCCCGCGCCCGCGCCCGAGATGTTGCTGAAGGCGTCGCCCGATCCCTGCACCTGCGCCGCGATCTGTTCGATGGGACCGCCGGGGACGAATTGCGTCAGGGTGAAGTTCACCACCATGATCCCGATCAGCGTCGGGATGATCAGCAGCAGCCGCCGCAGGATATAGGCGCCCATCGGATTGCCCTTGCCCCTTCCGGGCCTTGGCGGCCCCGTTTCCTTTATCCGGCCCTTGTCGGGCCGGACCGCCGGGAAATCAACCCCGCCATCAGCGGATCGCGCCCGCCGCCTTCAATTCGGCCTCGCGCGCGGTGTCCGCCCACCAGAAATCCAGCGTGCCAAGCGCATAGAGCGGCATGGACTCGGGGTGGCGATAGATGTCGTAATAGGCCAGCGTGTATTCGGCCTTGAACCATTTCGGCACCCAAAAGCGCAGGCTGCGCAGCGCGCGGTCAAGCGCATTGATGGCGACGATGTTGTCGGCCTCGGTTTCCGCCTGTTGCCCCAGTTCCAGCAACCGGTCGATGGCGGGGTTCGCAAGGCCCATCGGGTTGAACACGTCGTCCGCATCCTCGGACCCGAAAACCTGGCCGGCATAGCCACCGATGGCATAGGACTGGCCCAGCGAATCCTCGACCATGTCGAAGTCCTTGGACCGGGTGCGCAATTGCATCTCCGCATTGTCCACGCGGCGGTTGACGGCGTCGATGCCGATGGCGCGCAGGT
>JBOFCO010000030.1:0-19234 GCA_051646105.1 Paracoccaceae bacterium | reverse complement strand
AACAGAAGGAATGACGCAGAGATGAGCGCAGTCAAGAATGCTCTGAAACTGATGAAGGACGAGGAAGTCGAATATGTCGACATCCGTTTCACCGACCCGAAGGGCAAGCTTCAACACGTGACGCTGGTTGCGGATCTGGTAGACGACGACTTCTTCGAGGAAGGTTTCATGTTCGACGGCTCCTCCATCGCAGGATGGAAGTCGATCGATCAGTCCGACATGAAGCTGATCCCGGATGCGTCGTCGGTCTATATCGATCCGTTCTATGCCGAAAAGACCATGTGCGTGCATTGCAACGTGGTCGAACCGGACACGGGCGAGGCCTATTCGCGCGATCCGCGCGGCACCGCTGGCAAGGCGGAAGCCTATCTGAAAGCCTCGGGCGTGGGCGATGTCGCCTATTTCGGGCCGGAAGCCGAATTCTTCCTGTTCGATGACGTGCGCTATTCGGTGACGCCGGCCAAGGTGTCTTACCAGATCGATGCCGAAGCGGCGGCCTGGAATACCGATACGCCGACCGAGGGCGGAAACTATGGCCATCGCGCCGGTCACAAGGGCGGCTATTTCCCGGTGAACCCGGTGGACGAGGCCCAGGACATCCGCGGTGAAATGCTTTCGACCATGAAGCGCATGGGCATCAAGGTCGACAAGCACCACCACGAGGTCGCGACCTGTCAGCACGAGCTGGGCATGATCTTTGGTGGTCTGGTCCAGCAGGCGGACAACATCCAGAAATACAAATACGTCATCCACAACGTTGCGCATTCCTACGGCAAGTCGGTCACCTTCATGCCGAAGCCGATGAAGGGCGACAACGGGTCGGGCATGCACGTGAACATGTCGATCTGGAAGGATGGCAAGCCGCTGTTCGCCGGGGACAAATACGCCGACCTTTCGCAGGACGCGCTGTATTTCATCGGTGGCATCCTGAAGCATGCCAAGGCGCTGAACGCGCTGACCAACCCGTCGACCAACAGCTACAAACGCCTGATCCCCGGCTTTGAGGCCCCGGTGCTGCGCGCCTATTCGGCCCGCAACCGGTCCGGCTGCGTCCGCATTCCGTGGACCGAAAGCCCGAAGGCCAAACGTGTCGAGGCCCGCTTCCCCGATCCGTCGGCGAACCCCTATCTGGCTTTCGCCGCGCTGCTGATGGCGGGCATCGACGGCATCAAGAACAAGATCGATCCCGGTCCCGCTTCGGACAAGGACCTGTACGATCTGCCGCCGGAAGAACTGGCCGAAATCCCGACCGTCTGCGGTTCGCTTCGCGAAGCGCTGCTGGAACTGGAAAAGGACCACGATTTCCTTCTGGCAGGCGATGTGTTCACCAAGGACCAGCTTGAAGGCTACATGGCGCTGAAGTGGGAAGAGGTTTACGCCTATGAACACACGCCGCACCCGATCGAGTATCAGATGTACTACAGCTGCTAAGGCAGGCCGGTCCTGTCATTGATACCAATAGAAAGGGCACCTTGCGGGTGCCCTTTTCTCTTTTGATAACGCAGCTTTTGACAGAGCAAGGCATCGTCCACGCAACCCAAGGACTGCAAGGGTTGCCCTGATCGAAAATCAACGTCATCCTCTGCTTGCGTAACGATCCCCGTCGGCCATGTCGCAATTGTTTGGTCCATCGGCATTGAAACAAAATACGAAGGATATTTTACCCTTGCAGGCAACCACCATGCTTACGCCTCTGTCCTGCCATGAAGCTCAGGGACATCCTGCCATGAAGGAGCAGGAGTTTCGGCAGGTGTGCAGTCATTTCAAGCGTGTAGCCGCAACGCTACTTTATTCGAAGCTCCCGGTTGTCAGGAACGCGGTGCTGTTGTCCTTTGTGAACGCCACGCGTGCACCAGACCAGGCACCGTTCCGGGAGTCCGAGGGGCAAAGCGGCCTGACCAACGGGAACCTGCGGATTCAGGTGACCGCGCAGGCAAAGCCGCTGCCACCAGCCATGTTCCAGTCGGCACTTGATGCCAGCCTCACCCGGATAAAGGCGCATGATTACCGGGGCACAATCACCGATCATGGCGCGGCGCTGACCATCGCTGTCACCTCGCTGGCACAGGACGGCCGTGCACAGCAGGATCGTGCCGCCCTTGTTTCGCGCATCATCGCCTGCCAACGCGCCGTTCTGGGTGGAATGCGGCAGGCACGGCCCGAACTGGTTCACTGGCAACAGTCAGACATGGTCTTTACAGCGGACGAGGTCGAAGCGACCGCCGCGATGGATTTTCCGGTGACGCTGGTCAGCCGCCCCGGCATCTATGCGGGCGGACGGGATCCGATGGGCAGGGAGCGCTTCGGGCTGCGGGTATTCGGCGCAGAGCCATTTCTGGGCAAACCCCTGCTCTTTGCGGTCGTTGCCCGCCCTGTGGAGCAGCTTCTGGCGCTGGCGGATTTTCTGATCCTGAAACACCTTTCGGGTGAGGTGCCACTGGTTCACGGCGATATATATCATATTTCGCAACAGGATGAATTGCGGATCACCCACAGCGCGCCGACCGAGGCGATGCCTGATGGCGCGATCCGGGTCAGCATCGAGCGACGCTTGCGGATCGCTACGCCACCGCCATCCCGCACCGCGCCTGGCAGGGGCGCGTCAGGGCAGTTGCGCCCGAACTGAACGTTCAGACAGCCCCACGGATCGGGTGATCGACCAGATCGCGCTGGATATCTTCGGGAAGGTCGGTGCGCTGCACCAGATACGTATGGATCGAGAATACCACCGCACGGGTTGTCGGCAACCTTAGCAGGCATTGCCGTTCCGAGCGCAGATAGGGCAAAATGGCAGCCGGCTTGCGGGCAGAGGCTTCGGTCCGGGGGTTGAACAGGTTGGCGGCCGAACAATGCGCATTGACCCGCCACAGGGGTTGTTCCGGCCGGATCGCATCGAACAGCCGCTGCACCCGCTTTGCCGCATCGTCATCATAGCTGGGCACCGGTTTGTGAATGCGGATCATCGCCCGGCCAAGCTTTTCGGCCAGCGTCCAACCGGCGGGAAAGCACAGGATGGCAGCGGTCAGAACAGGCTCTGCCCCCGGTTCGGCCTGCATGATGCAGAAGTCTTCCTGACAAAGGCGTCCTAAGGTCAGCAGAGGATGCGCGGGGTCAAGCAGCACCGTCAAGCCATCGGGCCGTTGCGCCTTTTCCCCCAGCAGGCGAAAACCAAGGCGCGGCAGATCGGCAAGCACGTGTGCATAGAGTTCCGCCGCAGCCGCCTTTGCACCGGGAAGCAGGGCATGCACTTTTTCCGGCAGGGTTGCGATCAGATGGTCACGCAGGCGCATCTGCCCGGCATAGGCGTCGTCCACCCGCAACCAATCGGCAGGGTCAAGCGGCTGTATCCCCGGCAAGCGCATCAGCCGGGGATCAGCCCAGGGGTAATACGGAAGGGATTTCTGAAATACGGGGTCCATGCGGCGATGCTGCTTTGGTCGAGCCACAGATGATAGCGTCATTTCACCGATTTGCGTCGCAAACGGAACGGCGGCGGATCAGGGGCCCGCTCATCCTGTGACCAATGGGAGGTGGCAATGCAGGAACCATACCGCGACCGTCGCAAGATCGATCCGACCCGGGGCGCAATGCTGGGCGATCAGACCCCGAATGATGCCGACAGGGTGGAAATCGGGCCAACACGGCTGGCCTTTCAGGAATGGGCAGCGGCGGGGCTGACCCTGCCCGACCTGCCCCGCATGCGGGAATACCGCTGGAAACGGCTGGTCAATGCCATCGTCGCGCGGGATTGGGCAGGCGTGTTGCTGTTCGATCCGCTGAACATCCGCTATGCCACCGATTCGACCAACATGCAGCTTTGGAACAGTCACAACCCGTTCCGCGCGCTGTTGATCTGTGCCGATGGCCATATGGTAATGTGGGATTACAAGGTCGCGATGTTCCTGAGCAAATTCAATCCTTTGGTCAAGGAACAGCGCTCTGGCGCGGACTTTTTCTATTTCGATCGAGGTGACGGGACAGCGCGTGCCGCACAGGCGTTTGCCGCAGAGGTCGCCGATCTGCTGCGCGAACATTCCGGCACGAACAAGCGTCTGGGTGTCGACAAGATCATGGTCCATGGCCTGCGGGCGCTGGAGACACAGGGGATCGAGGTGCTGGAAGGCGAGGAGCTGACCGAAAAGACCCGCGCGATAAAGGGGCCGGATGAAATCGCCGCAATGCGATGCGCCCATCATGCTTGCGAGCGGGCGGTTGCGGCGATGGAATCGGCCTGCAAGCCCGGCCTGTCCGAGGATGACGTCTGGGCGGTCCTGCACGCCGAAAACATCCGGCGCGGCGGGGAATGGATCGAAACGCGCTTGCTGACATCAGGGCCACGGACAAATCCCTGGTTTCAGGAGTGCGGACCCAGGATCATTCAGGAAAACGAAATCGTGGCTTTCGACACCGACATGGTCGGAAGCTACGGTATCTGTATCGACATCAGCCGGACATGGTGGGTGGGTGATGGCAAGCCCACCAATGCAATGGTCGCCGCCATGCGCCACGCCTATGAGCATGTCCAGACCAATATGGCGATGCTGCGCCCCGGCATATCGATACGGGAGTTGACCTTTGGCGGCCATGTGCTTGACCCGCAATATCAAAAGCAGAAATACGGATTGAAGATGCATGGTGTCGGGCTGTGCGATGAATGGCCCCTGATCGCCTATCCCGACCAGTGGGAAGAAGGCGCATTCGATCACCATCTGGAACCCGGCATGGTGCTGTGTGTCGAGGCATTGGTGTCGCCCGAGGGCGGTGATTTCTCAATCAAGCTGGAGGATCAGGTTCTGATTACCGAAACCGGTTATGAAAACCTGACAACCTATCCGTTCGACGCAAGGTTGATGGGTACGGCGTAAACTTCAACTTCTTGCCGCAACCATTTGAAAAATTTACCCAGCCACGAATCCCGCCGCCTTGTGGCTGCCGTCGCAATAGGGCTTGTTGGCCGACAGGCCGCAGCGGCACAGAAAGGTCTGTGTTGTCTTGTTGATTGTGCGTCCCGTTCCGCTGACGATCTCCAGATTGCCGGTCAGCTTCAAGGGGCCGTTCGGCTGTGGCTGAATATCGACAGGGCCGTTCCTGGCGGCCAACGCCTCGGCGTCCTTTGTCGCCGGTTCGCCGGTTGCGGCAAACCCCGCCGCCGTATGGCTGCCGTCACAGAACGGCTTGCGCTGCGACGCGCCGCAGCGGCACAGCGTGGCGCGCGGGCTATCAAGCCGTTCGCCGCGAAGGGAAAGTTCGGCCTCTACCGCCAGCGGGCCGTTTTCCCGCACGCGCAGGGTATTCACGACCGGTGGCGTATCGGACGAGCCGCCCGCATCGTTGCGCATGACCCTGATCGCGCCGGACGGGCAGTTCTGCCCGATGCGGATCACATCTTCTGCCGGGGCGGCGTCAGGAAAAATCCAGTCGCCCTTGACGTTTGGCACGAAGACTT
Source organism: Paracoccaceae bacterium (assembly GCA_051646105.1). Classification (GTDB taxonomy): domain Bacteria; phylum Pseudomonadota; class Alphaproteobacteria; order Rhodobacterales; family Rhodobacteraceae; genus JBOFCO01. Next base: position 13,788 of record JBOFCO010000030.1, on the reverse strand, counting down.
CCGGATGACCCAGAACGCAGTTGCGCGAATGAATGCACCGCTTTCCATCGAAAATGACGGTGACCTTGCTGCCTTTGACGGTCTGAACCATGGCTTGCCTCCCTTGGCTGGCTGCAACCAGCCTGCGACCGGGGGGCGCTGGCGTCAAGCCCGCCGGTAAAGCGTTGTCATCCGATAGTTTTTTCTGGGGCCGGTCACCTGCCAGTGGCTTTCCCAATCCGGCCAGGTGCGGAAATCGTAGCGCACAACATAGGTGTCAGGGTCACACCAATGCGTGGCCGTCGCGTCACCATCCGCCGCAAAGGCATGAAATGGTCGGCCATCGGCAAAGAAGACCGCGATCCCCTGTGGCCCCGCCCGCCAGTGATATGTGCGTTCCGCCGTCAGCCCCTGCCCGTCACCCAGCGTCAGCAGTCCGCTTTCGTGATATGTCAGCCCGCTGCCGTCGGGGGTGAAAGCGGCCTTGCCCTCGAAGCGGGCGGGACGTGGGTCATTCGCATCCGCTATCCGTCGTGAAACCTGCCAGGCGCCAAGAAATTCGATCAGTTCCGGCATTGCTTCCCCTGCTTGCCCCGCCCGCACGCGCGTTCTAGAAGGTCGCGCGCCCCCCGTCCAATGCGAACCGGCAAACAGAACGGCCAATCCGAAAGGTCCATCCATGATCCCGCGTTATTCCCGCCCCGAAATGGTTGCGATCTGGTCGCCGGAAACCCGTTTCCGCATCTGGTTCGAGATCGAGGCCCATGCCTGCGACAAGATGGCAGAACTGGGTGTGATCCCCGAAGCGAACGCAAAGGCGATCTGGAAGGCGAAGGATGCCGAATTCGATGTGGCCCGCATCGATGAAATCGAGGCCGTGACCAAGCATGACGTGATCGCCTTTCTGACCCATCTGGGCGAAATCGTCGGCCCGGAAGAGGCACGCTTTCTGCATCAGGGCATGACATCGTCGGATGTGCTGGATACCTGCCTGAACGTGCAGCTTGTCCGTGCATCAGATCTGTTGCTGGCGGGGGTGGACCGGGTTCTGGCCGCGCTGAAAACCCGCGCGATGGAACACAAGCATACGCCGCGCATCGGCCGCAGCCACGGCATCCACGCCGAGCCGATCACAATGGGGCTGACCTTTGCGCGGTTTTACGCGGAAATGGCCCGCAACCGGAACCGTCTGGAAAAGGCGCGCTGGGAAGTGGCCACAGGGGCGATCTCCGGGGCCGTCGGCACATTCGCCAACATTGACCCGGCGGTGGAGAATCACGTCTGCGACAAGCTGGGCCTGCGCCCGGAACCGATCAGCACGCAAGTGATTCCCCGCGACCGCCATGCCATGTTTTTTGCCACGCTTGGCGTTGTCGCCAGTTCGATCGAAAACATCGCCGTCGAAATCCGCCACATGCAGCGGACCGAGGTTCTGGAAGCCGAGGAGTTTTTCAGCCCCGGCCAGAAGGGGTCTTCCGCCATGCCCCACAAGCGCAACCCGGTGCTGTCGGAAAACCTGACCGGGCTTGCCCGGATCGTGCGCATGGCGGTGGTGCCTGCGCTGGAAAACGTGGCGCTCTGGCATGAACGCGACATCAGCCATTCCTCCGTCGAACGGATGATCGGACCCGATGCAACAATCACGCTGGATTTCGCGCTGCACCGTCTGGCGGGCCTGCTGGAAAGACTGGTGATCTACCCCGAGAACATGTTAAAAAACATGAACAAATTCAAAGGTCTGGTCATGTCTCAGCGCGTGCTTCTGGCGCTGACGCAGGCCGGTGTCAGCCGCGAAGACAGCTATCGGCTGGTGCAGCGCAATGCGATGAAGGTTTGGGAAAAAGGCGCCGATTTCAGGACGGAGCTTCTGGCCGACCCCGAAGTGACGGCGGCGCTGACCCCGGCCGAGATCGAGGAGAAGTTCGATCTGGGCTATCATACCAAACACGTCGACACCATCTTTGCGCGGGTATTCGGGACCTGATCGGTCAGGCGACCAAAGTCTGTTTCATCAAACCGTGACTTGCGTCATGCTTCCAGCCGTTGCCCACTTCGCGGATTGAAGCAACGGAGGTTTCCACATGATGTTCCATTTGCGGATTTCGCTTGCGCTCGCCCTGTCGGCCCTGCCCTTCGCAGCGTTGGCGGCGGGGACTGACGACACCAAGCCACCGACCCCGACAGAGACCACGACCGAATGCAAGGATGGTCTGGTCTGGGATGACAAGAAAAAGGAATGCGTCGAACCGGTCGAGGGCCATCTGGACGATGACACCCTGTTCCGCGCAGCGCGTGAGCTCGCATGGGCGGGGCAGAATGAGGCGGCCTTGAAGGTTCTGGCTGCCATGCAGGAAGGCGAAAGCGACCGTGTGCTGACCTACAAGGGCTTTGCCAACCGCAAGGCAGGCCGGGTGGAGGAAGGCATGGCTTTCTATTCCGCGGCGCTGGCGCAGAACCCCGACAACATCCTTGCCCGCAGCTATATGGGTCAGGGATTGGTCGAACAGGGCGAGGTCGCATTGGCACGTCAACAACTTGGTGAAATCCGTGCGCGCGGGGGTGCAGGCACCTGGGCAGAGGCATCACTTGCCGATGCAATCAGGACCGGCGTGACCTATTCCTACTGAGACGGTCGAACGCCCGCGATCACCAAAGCGTGAACAGATCCCCGTCCGGCAGCGTTGCACCGAATCGCGGTCGGGCGGACCATTTGCCTGATCGAGCATCCACCTGTCACAACGGGAATGTCGCCATGAAACTTCATCGAGTATCCGCCGGTCTTGCTTGCGCCCTTGTGCTGCTTTCGCCTTCACTGGTTCTTGCGCAGGAATGCAACCATGACGAGGCAAAGATGTCATGCGCCGAGGGCAAGGTCTGGGACGACAAGGCTGCGGCCTGTGTTTCGATCAACAGCTGAGCGGATCTTAGCCCGACATTAACCGCGCCCTGCCACCCTGCCTTTGGCAATGCACGGAGGCAGTTTTGGCGCGGCTAGCGACGACGATGGAAATATCCCAAACCGCGCCCGGTAACGGATATGCAGTAGACCAGGCCGTTCCTGTGCTAAGCGGACGGCAAAAGGCGGCGGTGATCGTGCGTCTTTTGCTGTCGGAAGGGGCCAGTCTGCCCCTGTCCGCCCTGCCCGATCATCTTCAGGCGGCACTGACCGAACAGATGGGCCGCATGCGTGCGGTTGACCGGGAAACGCTGCAACAGACAGTCATCGAGTTCCTGCACGATCTGGAATCCATCGGCCTGTCCTTTCCCGGTGGCATCGAAAACGCACTTTCGATGCTGGATGGCCATATCTCTGCCAGCGCGGCCAGCCGTCTGCGCAGGCTTGCCGGGGCCTCGGCCAAGGCCGATCCCTGGGAAAGGATCGCGGCACTGGATGCCGAACGTCTGCTGCCCGTGCTTGAGGAGGAGAGCGCCGAGGTGGGCGCGGTGATGCTGTCCAAGATCTCTGTCGGGAAAGCGGCGGCGCTGCTGGGGCGGTTGCCGGGGGAAAAGGCGCGACGTGTCGCCTATTCGGTATCGCAAACGGGAAATGTCGATCCTGAAACCGTGCGGCGCATCGGTCTTTCACTGGTCGCGCAGCTTGACGCGGTGCCACCCAAGGCCTTCGAAACCGGCCCTGTGGAGCGGGTGGGGGCGATCCTGAACTTTTCCCCCGCAGCCACACGCGAGGATGTGCTGAACGGCCTGACCGAGACTGACAGCGTTTTCGCGGATCAGGTGCGCAAGGCGATCTTCACCTTTGCCAATATTCCTGCACGCATCGATGCCCGCGATATCCCCAAGATCACCCGCGCGGTGGAACAGCCCGTACTTGTCACCGCATTGGCAGCGGCGCGCGGCGATGACGCCGCGACGGCGGAATACATCCTTGGCGCCATGTCGCAGCGCATGGCCACCACCCTGCGCGAGGAAATGGCAGAGCGCGGCAAGGTCAAGGAACGGGATGCAGAGGGGGCGATGAACGCCATCGTCGCCGCGATCCGCGAACTGGAAGGTGCGGGCGAAATCGTGATGAAATCGGAAGAGGCGGAGTGAACTCTGCAGGCACCCGGAGGCGACGGCCGGCAGGTAAGCGGGAAAGGGCAAGGTGGGGCGGTGCCCCTGCCCGACGCTGGTTTGGCGTATGGGACGTCCGGCGTATAGGCGAGGACGCAGGCACAGTCACGGGCACAGTCACGGGCACAGTCACGGGCACAGTCACGGGCACGGGCACGGGCACGGGCACGGGCACGGGATCTGGGTGATCTTGTGAAGCCCGCAAGGCAGCGTTATCTGACATCAGATGCGCGATCCGTCGCGCCCCCTACTCTGGTGACAGGTTGCGCGGTCGATGAAATTCAGCCTTCCCCCCAAGGGCCAGCGCAAGGACTGGTTGTCGGACAGGATGATCCGCAGCCTGATTTCAGGCGCGCTGGCGCTGCCCTATCGGGCACGGGTGCCGGCCATGGGCCAGGTCATGCGACAGATTGTTGGCCCGGCTGCCGGCTACACCCACCGGGCAGAGGAACAGCTTGCCTATATCTTTCCCGGACTGGCGCCGGGCAGCCTGCGCTGCCTTGCCGACCGTGTCTGCGACAACGTCGGGCGCACCCTGATCGAAAACTATTCGGGCAAGGAGTTTCTGTCTCGCATGGCGCAGGAAACCCCGACCGGGCCGGGTGTCGCCGCACTGGAACGCGCCAACAGGGAAGGTCGCCCGGCCATCCTTGTCACCGGCCATTTCGGCAATTACGAAGCAGGCCGGGCCAGTCTTGTTTCGCGCGGGCTCCAGATCGGCGGGCTGTATCGCCCTATGAACAACCCCTTTTTCAATGAACACTATGTGCGGACGATGGAAAGCTTTGGCGGCCCCGTTTTTCCGCGCGGGCAGAAAGGCACGGCCGGTTTCGTGCGGCACCTGAAGGCGGGCGGAATGCTGGTGCTGCTGTTCGACCAATACATGGGTAGCGGCGCGACGCTGGATTTTCTGGGAAAACCCGCCCCGACCGCGCTTTCAGCAGCAGAACTGGCGCTGCGCTATGACGCGGAACTGATCCCGTTCTATGGCACGCGCCGGGATGACGGACTGAGTTTCGAGATAGAGCTTGAGGCACCCGTCCCACACGCCGATACCATCGGCATGACCCAGCACCTGAATGAAAGCCTGGGCCGTCGTATCCTGCGCAATCCGGACCAGTGGTTCTGGATTCACCGCCGCTGGAAACCGGAGCGTCAGCGCAAACTTGCGGCTGCCACGATTTCCCCGTGATCGGCCTTCTGGACAATCACCACGACAGGTTCGGCCCCCGGGGCTGATATCTGCATCTTCAGCGGTGCATCACCCTGCCATTCTGCGATACGCTCCCAGCTGGTCACGATATTCACATACTCAACGGTCCGGCCGGTATTTTCGCCACGCCCGATCGCCACCGTCTGTTCCGGCAGATAGCGCACAAGCTGAACATCCAACGCGGCGCCGCCCACGCGGGCCCCATCCGCAATCTCGGCGGAAATCTCCACTACCTCGCCGTTTCGAAGCAACGAAAGACGGACAGGATGCCCGGCTGCGGCGTGGCGCGCGATCTGTTCCATCAGGTCCATCTCATGTGCGCCGACGATGTGATCCTTCCCGTTCACCACCATCTGCGGCGTATAGATCGAACGTTCCCCGGCAGCCTTGGCATAAAGCTTTTGTCGCTTGGTGAACTTGGCCTGACCAAAGCTGTCTTTCCAGCCGATGTAATCCCAGTAGTCGACATGAAGCGCCAGGGCGATCACGTCATCCCGTGACGCAACCTTTTTCAGAATCTGGTCGGCAGGCGGGCAGGACGAACAGCCCTGCGAGGTGAAAAGCTCGACCACGACCGGGTTATGGGTATTGTCGGCACGATCCTGCGCCAAGGCGGCAGGACCGCCCAGCATCAGTGCCGCCGTGGCCAAAGGTCCGAGGACCCGCAGGCACGACGTGCCACGCAACAGTATCTTCATCGCATCCCAACTTTCCCCGAGATGGGATCTGAATAACCGAACTGCCCCAAGGCGACCAATCAAGCCTTTGCGATTTCCGCATCTGACGTCCGTGATTGCGGCATTGCTGCACCGCTTTTCCTGGGGAAACCACCGGCATCGTTTTTTTGTGCACAATGGTATACAAAATGCGGCCGCCCCCCTTGATCGACTCTCTGCGATGCGGCAAAAGCCGGACAGCGACAGCCCTCAACCCACGGAAGGCAGCCAATGACCGTCATCACCGGAAAAGATACAGCCAAGACACGCCGCACCATCAGTGCAGGCGGAAAATCCGTCGATTACTACTCGATTCCCGCCGCACAGGCCGCAGGGCTTGGCGATTTCTCGAAGCTGCCCGCTTCGCTGAAGGTCGTTCTGGAAAACATGCTGCGGTTCGAGGATGGCGGTTTCACCGTATCGGTCGATGACATCAAGGCATTCGCCGAATGGGGCGCCAATGGCGGCAAGAACCCCCGCGAGATCGCCTATCGCCCGGCCCGCGTGCTGATGCAGGATTTCACCGGCGTTCCGGCCGTGGTCGATCTTGCCGCGATGCGCGACGGCATCCTTGGCCTTGGCGGCGATGCGAAAAAGATCAATCCGCTGGTTCCCGTCGATCTGGTCATCGACCATTCGGTTATGATCGACGAATTCGGCAACCCGCGCGCGTTTCAAAAGAACGTCGATCTGGAATACGAACGGAACATGGAACGCTATGTGTTCCTGAAATGGGGGCAGAACGCCTTTCAGAATTTCCGTGTGGTGCCGCCGGGCACCGGCATCTGCCACCAGGTCAACCTTGAATATCTGGCGCAGGCGGTCTGGACCGACAAGGACCAGAACGGCAAGGAAGTGGCTTACCCCGATACGCTGGTCGGCACCGACAGCCACACCACCATGGTGAACGGTATGGCGGTTCTTGGCTGGGGCGTGGGCGGGATCGAGGCAGAGGCGGCCATGCTGGGCCAGCCTGTTTCGATGCTGATCCCGGAAGTCGTGGGCTTCAAGCTGACCGGCCAGATGGTCGAGGGCACCACCGCGACCGACCTTGTGCTGAAAGTCGTGCAGATGTTGCGCAAGCATGGCGTGGTCAACAAGTTCGTCGAATTCTATGGCGAGGGGCTGGATCACCTGCCGCTGGCCGACCGTGCCACCATCGCCAACATGGCCCCGGAATACGGCGCCACCTGCGGTTTCTTCCCGATTGACGGTGAAACGCTGCGCTACATGCGCAACACCGGCCGGGACGAAGGGCGCATCGCGCTGGTCGAAGCCTATGCCAAGGAAAACGGCATGTGGCGCGGGGCGGATTACGCGCCGGTCTACACATCGACCCTGCATCTGGACATGTCGACCATTGTTCCGGCGATCTCCGGCCCGAAGCGACCGCAGGATTACCTGCCGCTGACCGATGCCAAGGAATCCTTTGCCAAGGAAATGGCCGACAGCTTCAAGCGCCCGATGGGCACCGAAGTGGCGGTGAAGGGAGAGGATTACGGCATGTCCTCGGGCAAGGTCGTGATCGCGTCGATCACCTCGTGCACCAACACGTCGAACCCGTATGTGCTGATCGGGGCCGGTCTGGTCGCGCGCAAGGCGCGCGCGCTTGGCCTGAACCGCAAGCCATGGGTGAAAACCTCTCTCGCCCCCGGTTCGCAGGTGGTTTCGGAATATCTGGAAGCCGCCAATCTGCAAGAAGACCTCGACGCCATCGGGTTCAACCTTGTGGGCTACGGCTGCACGACCTGCATTGGCAACTCCGGCCCCTTGCAGCCAGAGATTTCGGCCGCGATTGCCGAGGGCGATCTGGTGGCAACGGCAGTTCTGTCGGGCAACCGCAACTTTGAAGGACGCATCAGCCCCGACGTGCGCGCCAACTATCTGGCCAGCCCGCCACTGGTCGTGGCCTATGCGCTGGCCGGTGACATGAACATCGACCTGACGAAAGAACCGCTGGGCACCGGCAAGGACGGCAAGCCGGTGTATCTGAAGGATATCTGGCCGACCAACAAGGAAATCGCCGATCTGGTTGAACAGACCGTGACGCGCGCCGCCTTCCAGAAGAAATACGCCGACGTGTTCAAGGGCGATGCCAAGTGGCAGGGCGTGAAGGTTACGGAATCCGAAACCTACGACTGGCCGCCATCCTCTACCTACATCCAGAACCCGCCCTATTTCCGCGGCATGTCCAAGGATGCGGGCGTGATTTCCGACATCAAAGGTGCCCGCGTTCTGGCGCTGCTGGGCGACATGATCACCACCGACCACATCAGCCCGGCCGGTTCGTTCAAACCGACCACCCCTGCCGGCCAGTATCTGACGGAGCGGCAGGTAAAGCCCGCCGATTTCAACTCATACGGTTCGCGACGTGGCAATCACGAAGTGATGATGCGGGGCACCTTCGCCAACATCCGCATCAAGAACGAGATGCTGGATGGCGTGGAAGGCGGGTACACCCTGGGACCGGACGGCAAGCAGACCTCGATCTTCGATGCCTCGATGGCCTATCAGGCGGCGGGTGTGCCGTTGGTGATCTTCGGCGGTATCGAATACGGCGCCGGGTCCAGCCGTGACTGGGCGGCCAAGGGCACCAACCTTCTGGGTGTCAAGGCGGTCATCGCCGAATCGTTCGAGCGCATCCACCGGTCCAATCTGGTGGGCATGGGGGTCATCCCGTTCGAGTTCACCGGAGGGATGAGCAGAAAGTCGCTCAACCTCAAAGGCGATGAGGTGATCTCGATTTCTGGCCTCGCGGGTGATTTCAAACCGCTCAGTCTGGTGCCCTGCACCATAAGGCGAGCGGACGGGTCCGAGCAAACCATTGAAATCAAAGCGCGTGTCGATACCGAGGTCGAGATAGAGTATCTGGAGAACGGTGGCGTACTACATTATGTGCTTCGTAATCTGGCGAAAGCCTGAAAACGATCCACAGATTATCCACAGCGGGGGGCCGTGCACCGCACGGTCCCCTCTTCTTTTCTTCATCCGGAAACACTAGCGTCACGGCCATGAAATTCGTGTTTCCCCTCTCGCCAATCGTGATCATGGAACTGGCCGCGCTGCTGGTCCTAGCCCTGTCGGGCACGGGGAAATTCTGACCTGTCCGGTCAGTCGCGATAACCCTCTCGTCTTGTCTTGAATGCTGTTCAGTCGGCCAGGCCGCCATGCGCTGCGCATTTCGCTTCCGCGTCGGGTGCGGCCCATAACGTAAAACGCGCGCCATGATCGCTGCCGCAGGTCAGCACGGATAAATGTCGTAGTCATTGAAATACTGGCACCATACCTCTGGCGAGCTGTTCCGTGACACAAGCAGTGTGGGCACCTCGCCAAACCTGTCAAAATCAAAAATGACCGCATCCCCAGTTTCTGCGGGTAATTCATCACAGGTCGACAACACCAGCGCGCCATCGGGCATGGGGTCAAGCCGCACAAAATCGTTCATCAGCGCGGGCGGGTCACGGGGCATCGCCTGTTCTGCCGACCCGCTCGAACACTCCACTGAATATTCAGGCTTCGGACCTTCGGCAAATGCCGCCTGTGCCATGCAAAGTAAGGTTGCAAGAGCCGTGACGGCAACCGGTGCGGTCACTCCAGCGCGGCTTTCAGGGCGGGCAAGAAACGCTGTTCATAGTCGCTGCCGACAAGCGGGCCGGCAAAGCGGAACAGCACCTTGCCATCAGCATCCAGAATGAAGGTTTCGGGTGGGGCGGTCACACCCCAGTCAATCGCCGTGCGGCCCTTGGGATCGAAGCCGAGGGCAAAGAAGGGGTTACCCTCGTCCCCAAGATACTCAAGCGCCTGCGCTTCGGCATCCTTGAAATTCACACCTGCCACACGCAGCCCGTCATTGGTCATCGCCTGCAAGGTCGGATGTTCCGCCCGGCAGGGGGGGCACCAGCTTGCCCAGAAGTTCACCACCGTCACGCCCTTGCCGCGCAGGTCGGCGTCGGTCAGAAGCGCAAACCCCGGCAGGCCCGCCGCAGGCACAGCCGGGGCATCCTTGCCGATGAAAGCCGACGGCAGGTCATCGGGATTGGCGCGCTGCATCCCCAGGTAAAAGGTCGCTGCAAGCCCGGCAAACAGAACGGGCGGGATGACAGCCAGAAGCGGTATCCTAGCCACGCTTCACCCCCTGTTCACGCTCCACCTCCTCCAGCGCGCGCTTGACCCGCGCGCCGCGCCATAAGGTCAGCCCGACGATCCCGGCCAGCAGCACCAGCGTCGCCCCGTAGGAAAGCAGGATCGTCGCAGCGTATTTGCCCATGTCTGGCATCATGCGGCATTCCCCCGCGCGATGAGGGCGCGCAAACGCCGCGCACGGATTTCTGTGCGCGTGCGCAGAAGCACAAGCACCAGAAACAGCAGCACAAAGCCTGCCAGGCACAGCAGCAGCGGATACCAGAACACATCCGCCACGTTTTCCTTTTCGTCCAGCGACAGGCTGGCCCCCTGATGCAGGCCCTGGTTCCAGAAATTCACCGCATAGCGGCTGAGAATGGCAAAGACCGATCCGACAAGGCACAGCACCGATGTCAGATCGGCGGCCGTATCCGGGTTTTCCACGGCTTCCCACAGGGCAATATAGCCAAGGTAGAACAGGAACAGGATCAGGAAGGATGTCAGCCGCGGATCCCATTCCCACCAGGTGTTCCACATCGGCTGGCCCCAGACCGCACCGGTGATCAGCGCAATCAGCGTCATCACCATCCCCACGGGGGCGGCGGCCCGGGCGGCCAGCGCGCTGACATGGTGGCGGCGGATGATCCAGATCAGGCTGGCAACCAGCATCATCACCCAGGCGTTGATCGCCATCATCGCGCTGGGAACATGCACATAAAGCACCTTGACCGTGGCCCCGAAATTCTCGGCATCGGGCGTCAGGAAAAACCCCCAGACCAGCCCCGCCCCAAGCGACAGTGCGGCCGCAAGGCTCAGCCAAGGCAGCACCCGGGCAGAGAGCTGCATGAACTTGACAGGGTTGGCATATTCCCAAAGCGACATGATGTCTGGCTAACCCTTTCCTTGGTCCGGCTCAACTCAAATGCCCGTCAGCCCTAGCGCAAATTGACGCGGATCGCGGCTGCGGCGGCAAAGGGCAACAGCGCCAGGACCGCCGCCGTGAGCCCGCCCAGCAGTGCCAGCGGCGTTGCCACCGCCATGCCATCGGCCCCGCGCCGGGCAACTTCTGCCCCGAAAATCAGCGTGGGCACATAAAGTGGCAGCACCAGCAGCGACAGCAGCAACCCGCCCCGCTTCAGCCCCACCGTCAGTGCCGCGCCAAAGGCACCGATCATCGACAGTGCCGGGCTGCCCACCAGCAGCGAAACCATCAGCCACCGGTAGCCCGGACCCGGCAGATGCAGCAAAAGCCCCATCACCGGCGCAGCCAGCACCAGCGGCACCCCCGTCACCAGCCAGTGCGCCAGCGCCTTGACCAGCACCACACCTTCCAGCGGTAAGGGCGATGTCGCCAGCAGGTCCAGCGAGCCGTCTTCATGATCCAGCGCAAACAGCCGGTCCAGCGACAGCAGACAGGCCAGCAGCGCCGCCACCCACAGGATGCCCGGCGCGATCCGGGCCAACGTACCACCTTCAGGCCCGACACCGAACGGCACCAGAACCGTAACAATCAAAAAGAACGCCAGCCCAAGACCGAAGCCGCCCCCCGCGCGAAAAGCCAGACGCAGGTCGCGGACCAGAAGCGCGATCACCAGCCCACCTCTGCCATCGGCATCTGTTCGGCACGAAACGCAGACAGGTCCAGCACCCCCGCCCCCGCAACGCCAAGGTCAATATGCGTGGCGATCACCGCCAGCCCGCCGCCCGACAGATGTGCGCGCACGGCATCGCCAAACAGGGAAACCGATGCCGTATCCAGCGATACGGTCGGTTCATCCAGCAACCACACGGGCCGTCCGGTCAGCACCAGTCGCGCCAGCGACAGCCGCCGCTTTTGCCCTGCCGACAGGCTGCCTGCGGGGCGGTTGCGCAGCCGGGTCAGGTCAAACCGTGCCATCGCGTCTTCCACACCATCCGCGCCATGCACATCCGCCCAGAACCGCAGGTTTTCGGTCACGCTCAACACGGCCTTGATGCCATCGGCATGGCCCGCATAGGCCATGGCGTCCGCAGGCAACGACACAGCACCCGACAGCGCAGGTTGCAGCCCCGCGAGTGTGCGCAGCAAGGTTGTCTTGCCCGCACCGTTCGGGCCGCGCAGCACCAGCGCCTGCCCGGCGACAAGCCGAAATGACAGCCCGGCCAGAACGGGCAGGCCGCCGCGCGCGCAGGAAAGATCAGTGACCGCAAGATCCATGCCGCAGCCCTAGACCATCGGGACCAGGATTTCCACTTCCTCGCCGTCGCGCAGCGCTGTGTAGAAACAGGATCGCCGGTTGGTATGGCAGGCCGGACCTTCCTGCCGCACCAGCGCCAGAAGGCAGTCGCGGTCGCAGTCCAGGCGGAGCTCGACCAGATGCTGGACATGGCCGGAAGTTTCGCCCTTGACCCAGAAGGCCTGCCGCGAGCGCGACCAATAGGTGACGCGCCCGGTTTCCAGCGTTCGTGCCACGGCCCCTGCATTCATCCAGGCCAGCATCAGAACCTCCCCCGTCGCGTGATCCTGGGCGATCACCGGAACAAGACCTTGGTCGGAAAACACCAGCGTTTGCGGATCGAAGGGCATGGCAGGCCTTTGCATTCGGGGAAACCGCATCTATCTATCGCCTGACGACTGCGGGGGAAAGGCATGTCTGCTGACAGCGACCTGATCAAGCTTTATTCGGCCCGCATTCTGGCGCTGGCCGCCGATATTCCGCTGACCGATCGCCTGGACGCCCCCGATGCAACTGCCCGGCGGCGATCCCCGCTGTGCGGATCGACGGTAACGGTGGATGTGGCGCTTGAAAATGGCCGCATCGCCCACTTTGGCCAGGATGTGAAGGCCTGCGCACTGGGGCAGGCATCGGCCGCAATCCTGGGGGGCACCGTGATCGGCCGCTGCCGGGCCGAGATCGAAGCCGCCCGTGATCAGCTTTCCGAGATGCTGCGGTCGGACGGCCCGGTACCTGCCGCCCCTTTCGACGGGTATGAGGTTCTGCTCCCGGCTCGGGATTACCGCAACCGGCATGCCTCGATCATGCTGGCACTGGAAGCCACGGCGGAAGCCATGGCGGCGGCAGAGGCGAAATCAACAACCTGACCCATATGATCCGGCCAAAAAAAGCCGCCACCTTCTGCACGAAGGCGGCGGCTCAGTCGCGCTTCTGACGGGAGGGCGTGGGGGATACACGCCGGGGAATTCCCGAAGGTGCGTGGCTTGGGACAGACGCACCCTTATCAGACCGCAGGCAGAAACGAATGTCAGGCGAAGCTGGGCAAATGCAGGGACACCATCAGCAGAACAATCAGCGACATCACACCGATCATGTCCTGCACCAGGGTAGAGGCACAGCGGGAGAACAGGGCGCGAATCTCGGCATACATCTGAGGGCTCCTTGCGTTTGTTGCCCGATTGTTCTCATTTCAGAACTGCATTGTAAAGAACTTTTTAAGAACATTTGCGAACAAAGACGGTTTACCCTACGGAAATCAGCCGGAACGCGCGGTCCTGATCCATCAGCGCAAGCAGAATGCGCACCGCCTGCCCGCGTTTTCCGGCCAGGGCGGGATCGGTGGCCAGCAGCGCCCGCGCATCGCTTTGCGCCAGCGCCATCAGCCCCGCCTGTCGTTCCACATCAGCGATACGGAACCGGGGCAGGCCCGATTGCGCCGTGCCCAGAACATCCCCCGCGCCGCGCAGGG
>JBOFCO010000065.1:0-6637 GCA_051646105.1 Paracoccaceae bacterium | reverse complement strand
ATGGGCAGGTGGGCAGACAGCCTGCGTGACCTGATGCTGCCCTTTGAGCAGATATCGCTGTCGCCCGCTGATCTGAAATGCATCGGCAATGCGACGCCGGGCTTTGCGCGAAAGTTCGAGGAGCCCTGCCCCGCGCGGTTTTCCGCGGCGCTGCTGGACGATCTGGACAGCCTGATGGCGCAGTTCCCGCGCGGCGCGCATCTGCGGCTGGACCTGTGCAGTTTCAAGAACGATCTTGGCAGCCCGCGTGTGATGGACCGCGCCGGGGCGCTTTTGCTGTTTGCGCAACCTGATCCGCGTGTGGCAGGCCTGATCTGGGAAAGCCTGCGCGAGGGCGAAGATCACAGCCTGTTTGCCTTTGCATGGCGTGACATTCCGGCCTGGTCCGAGTTTCGCATCTTTGTGCGCGACGGGCGGGTTATCGGCATCTCGCAGGCCGACGCGCTTGGTGTCTTTCCCGAACTGGCGCGGCATGAGTCCGTGCTGGAACCGGCACTTTGGCGGTTTACGCATGCGCTGCTGCCACGGCTGCCGATGGCGGATGTGGTGGTGGATGTGATTGCGGTCATGGAGCCAAACTTATCGTGCAGGATATGGCTGATCGAACTCAACCCGCTGGTCCACCGCAGTGATCCCGGCCTGTTCACATGGCAGTTCGGGGGTGATTTTGACGGAAGTTTCCGCTTTCGCCGCAGCAGCGGTGCACCCGTTCTGCCGCAGCTGACCCCGGCTCTGGCCCCTGATGCCGAAATTGATATCTGGAGGATCTGATATGCCAAAACCAGTTTCCGTGATCGGCATGATGCATGTCTGCCCCAAGGTGGAACCGGGGCCCGTGCCGCATGTGGGCGGGCCGATCATCGAGCCCGGCCAGACAGGGGTCAAAATCATGGGCATGCCGGTGGCCGTTGTTGGCGCGAAATGTGTCTGCGTCGGCCCGCCCGACTCCGTCACGCAGGGCTCGTCCATCGTCAAGATCAACGGCAAGCCGATCGTGCGCATGGGCGACGGCACGGCGCATGGCGGCAAGGTGGTGATGGGTGTGCCGATTGTGAAGGCTGATTGAACCTAACGGCCCGTGATCCAGTAGTCGCCGTCCGGTCCTTGCGCGACGGTTTGGTGAGTTGAATTGTCCGCGCGGTTGAACCGGAAACTGCCGTCAAAATCACCGCCTTTGGCCCAAGAGAAAAGGCAGGGATCGGTGGCCGGCATAAACGGGTTCAGCTCGATCAGGGTTGCGTGAAAGCCCTTGCCCTGCGGCGCGACAAAGACATCTGCCACCACTTCATGCACATGCAGTTCCGGCAGCAGCGCTTCGGCCATTGCCTGCAAAGCGGCGAGGATCGCGGGCTCGTTCTGGCTGATCGGGGGATAGGTCTCGCGGTGCATGTACTGCGACGCGCCGATCACGTGCGCGTCCCTGATGAACAGGCGAAACTCGGCCCATTCGGGAATTTTCACCCAAGGCCGCAGGTGCAGCACCACGGGTTCCGCCATCACCACATGCGCCACCATCGCCTGCCCCACACGCGGATCATCGCGTGAGATGACCTGCAGAACGCCTTTTGCACCCTTGGCAGGCGCATTGCTGATTGAGCCTGCCTTCCAGCTGCAATAGCCAATGCGCGGCATCACCCCGTCCGGGAACTGCGCCATCACGTTATCCAGAGTGTCGAGAAAGCCGATGGAGAAGTAGTCCTCAGCCGCAGGCCCCGTCATCGCGGCGCGAAAGGCCATGCTGAACCCGCCAAGGACATGCGCGTCATGTTCTGACAGAGTGATAGACACCATAGGCAGCATAAGATCACGGACGCTATCGGGATAGTGCTCCGGGAAGGTCATGCGTATGGCATGGGGGAAGAACATGTCAGGTGAGGATCAGATCGCGGGCGAGCAGAATTTGATTTGGTGTTTTCCAATAGTCATAACCTTGGCCATCGGGGGTGTCGAACAGACCAAACACAAACGCGTCAAACGAGTCTGCTTGGAAATACAAGGTTGCTTGATCGTTTCCGTTTGTTCCCCAAGCGGTATATGTCCCTCGCCAGGAGTACACAGCGCCATGATCTTTTGCCCGCATCGACAAAAGCAGCTCCAGGCCACCAGGATCACAACCAATGAACCACAGGCCTTGAGGCGTTCCTTCATAGTAAGTGGTTTTGTCGAGCAGTGACCTGCTGAAATCCCAGCTGTACAACGGGTCAACATAGGTCAAATCCTCGGCCATGTCCCAAAGCTCTGGCGGCACCGCGACTTTGAAAGTGTTCGGATATGGCCGCCCACCATCATAGCGTAAAAGAAATGCGCGATAGTCGTCCGGGAACCGCAAGCCAGACGACTTTTCAAAATCAGCCACTTTTGCCGGAAGCTGTGACGTATCGGACCATTGGTTGCCGTTCGGGCCAATGATGTGCTTCGTACCGGCCATAGGTCAGAACCCTCCTGAATTCGCACCACTGTAAAGCGATGCGCCACCGGTGTGACCATAGGTGTTGTTGATTGAGGTTGGAACAAGCTGCATGGTAACGCCGTCTTCCTTGTGGTGCCACGTATAGCCGGGAGGGCGTGTCCAGTTTTGGTCACCCAACTGATTGCGCATGGCACTATCAGCCATCGCATGATCACCGCGCAGACCGGTCATGGGTATTTCGACCTGACCGCGCGAATGTGCAGAAAAGTCAGGAAATCCGTTGCGGTACGTAATCGGCGGTCCTCCCCCGTCAGGATGCCAAACACCGTCGCCCCGCTCGCCTACCCAGTTTCCGTTAGTGGTTGGAGTCTGGGCATATTGCGGCCCTTTCATCGGCGCTTTCGAGTCACGACAGGCCTTGTTGGTTCCGCAAGCACGCACAGCCTCATCATAGGCCGCCTTGCGTGATGCCATGACGTCGTCCCAGTATTTTGCTGCTGCTTCTTTGGTGCTTTGAAACATCCGCCCCATCGCCGTGTTCGCGATGTCCAGCGTGCGGCGAAGGTCGTCAAGCTTTGCTACGACCCTTGCGCCCTTTGCGGTATCGCCAAGAGCGGGAACAAAT
This sequence comes from Paracoccaceae bacterium, assembly GCA_051646105.1. Taxonomy (GTDB): domain Bacteria; phylum Pseudomonadota; class Alphaproteobacteria; order Rhodobacterales; family Rhodobacteraceae; genus JBOFCO01. Next base: position 3,602 of record JBOFCO010000065.1, on the reverse strand, counting down.
CCGGCAAGATCGAACATAACGTCGGTCCACGTGCCGCTGCTCCATGACCGCCCGAGTGCAATCGCATCGGCACCCCATCCAACCATGGGAATAGCACCACCCGCCGCGAGGCCCACATCAATGGCGAGTTCACCATATGCATCATTCATGTTGGAAAGGGTCTCCCACGCGCTTCGGCGCTGAGTGACATCAACTCCGGCATCGGCCAGATACCCGCTCATGAAATTGGCTCCTGCAGATGCGGATACCAATATGTATCGTTGCAATTCATGATCGCATGCACCGCCTGATCCTTGGGCACGGCGTAAAACCTGTCGATCTTGTCCGGTCCCAGCATCGCCGTGTTCATCGCCACCTCGCGAAAGCCCGGTTGCAGCCAGAAGTTGGCACCGATCTTCCACATCAGGATCACGAAATGCGCCTGCGACGGAAAGTCGGTGATGCCGCATTTGCGGGCATAGTCGCGCCCGTTGACCGTCATCTCGCGCAGCCCTTCGGGGGAGACGGCATAATAGGGGTCGGGGATGTGCTGTTTCATCACATCCTCAACAAACCATTCGGCAAAGTCCTCGTCGCGGGCGATCCCGCTCATCATCTGATTGGTCGTCAGCACGGGAAGCATCTGGCTTTGATCCTTTGGCGCAGGAGAATGCCTTTAGGCTCATCCGGTTGGGTCAGATTGCGTGAATTCAATGCCATCACACTCACGCGGCAGGGCCCGCCTGTCAAGGTCAGCGTGCCAGCGCAAGCAGGGCACTCACGTCCAGATGCTGTTCCAGATGTGCCGCCAGCCGGTCGAGCGCGGCATCCACGGCGGCGCCATAGCTCTGCCCCCACCTAGGCACGCCCAGAGTCGCCAGATAGGCCGTCCGGAATGCATCCGCCGTGAACAGCCCGTGCAGATAGCTGCCCTCAACCAGACCGTCACCCGACACTGCGCCTTCCGGCGCGCCATCCACTTCGGCGAAGGGGCGGGCGCAGTCGGCTCCCGACGTCACCCCCATGTGAATCTCGTATCCCTGCACCCCCTGCCCTGTCCCCGCATGCCGTGCCTGCGTGACCTTTACCCGCTTTTCCGCCGCCATGACCGTTTCCACATCCAGCAGGCCGAGGCCCGGGGTGGCGCCTGTATCGCCATCGACACCCAGCGGGTCGGCGACCGTCTGACCCAGCATCTGATAGCCGCCGCACAGCCCCAGTATCCGCCCGCCCCTGCGGTGATGCGCTGTCAGGTCCACGTCCCACCCCTGCGCGCGCAGAAAGGCGAGATCGCCCCGCGTCGATTTGGTGCCCGGAATGATCACCAGCGCCGCGTCGCCGGGGATGGCCTGCCCGGGCCGCACCATCACCAGATGCACGCCCGGTTCCTGCTTCAGCGGGTCCAGATCATCGAAATTTGCCACGCGCGACAGGGCCAGCCATGCGATCTTGACCGCACCCCGGTGCACTGGCGCGCCCATGTCGAGCGCGTCCTCCGCAGGCAGCAGCCTTGCATCGGCAAACCACGGCACCACACCGAACCCGCGCCAGCCCGTGCGGTCCGCGATGAAGCGGTATCCGTCATCAAAAAGCCTGACATCGCCGCGTAAGCGGTTGACGATGAACCCCGCCACCAGCGCCGCATCCTCCGCATCCAACACCGCCTGCGTGCCGACAATCTGCGCAATCACCCCGCCCCGGTCGATGTCGCCCAGCAGCACGACAGGGCAATCCGCTGCCCGCGCAAAGCCCATGTTGGCAATGTCGCCCTTGCGCAGATTGACCTCTGCCGGGCTGCCTGCGCCTTCCACGATGACCAGATCATGCGCCGCCTTCAGCCGCGCAAAACTCTCCATCACCGGCACCAGCAGACTGCCCCGCGTTGCCATGTAGTCGCCCGCCTCGCGGTGGCCCATCCGCCTGCCCTGCACGATTACCTGTGCGCCCGTCTCCGTCTGCGGCTTGATCAGCACGGGGTTCATGTCGCTGTGGAGGTGCACGCCTGCCGCCAGCGCCTGCACCGCCTGCGCACGCCCGATCTCTCCGCCATCCACCGTCACGGCGGCATTGTTCGACATGTTCTGCGGCTTGAACGGCGCGACGCTGATCCCCCGGTTCCGTGCTGCGCGGCAAAGGCCCGCGACGATCAGCGACTTGCCGACATCCGACCCTATGCCCTGCACCATCAGCGCGCGCATCGTTCTTCCCCGGTGATGATACCTGTGGCCCTTACCGTGCGGGCCGTTCTGCGACAGGCCGGGTCACAGCGCAAGTGCGCCGTTTCGGCAAAGCTTCGCCGTGTCTGAACGGCAATCGCCATCGATGCTTCAAGCGCGTCCGGGATGGGCTACAACCTCGACGTGAACCCCCTTCTCCCGACGGCGTCAGCTTGTGTCGGTTATCATGGACCGGATCATGGCTGACACGGCAGCACAATCAGAGGGTCAAGGCGCAGGGCTGGCGCATCTGTCCACCGGACGGGCGCGCGCAGCGCTGTGGGGCGTCGCGTGGAGCTTTGTCAACATCGGGGTCTCGACACTTCTCGCCGCTGTGGTGTTTCTGGTCACCTCGCGCATTCTGGCGCCCGAGGATTTCGGCGCCGTTGCCTTTGCCGTCGCTATCATCACGCTGATCGCCGTGCTGATCCCCAGCGCTTTTGGCGAGGCGCTGGTGCAGCGGGCAGAACTGCGGCAGGACCATCTCGACACAATGTTCTGGCTGGTGCTTGCCACGGCAATCGCGGGCTACGTCTTACTGTTCGCCCTGTCGCCATGGATTGCCGCATGGAGCGGGGTGCCGCTGCTGGAAAGCATTCTGCCCGTTCTTGGGCTGCGGCTGATATTCGATGCGCTTCTGACTGTCCCCGCTTCGCTGATCGTGCGGCGCATGCAGTTCCGTTCGGTGGCGCTGCGCACCACCATCGCGAACGGCATCGGCGCGGTTGTCTGTCTGGCAATGGTCCTGACGGGTTTCGCGCTGTGGGCGCTGGTCGCGTCGCAGGTAATCACCTCGCTAACAGGCATGATCGTGGCGTTTGCCGGTGCGAAATGGCGGCCTGGCGCGCAGATCCGCTGGCGGTCGCTGAAGGAGCTGCTGGGATTTGGCGGCTATGCCATGGGCAGCAAGATCCTTTACGAGGTCCGGATCGACCAGTTCCTGCTTGGCGTTTTCCTCGGCCCTGCCGTGCTGGGCCTGTTCTATTTTGGCCGCCGCCTGTTTCAGATGCTGAAAGATCTGACGGTCGGCTGCTTTGCGCCGGTATCGAGCGTGCTGCTGGCAAGCCTGCAGCACGAAGGCGAGAAAAGCAGGCAGGCGTATCTTGCGGCGAGCTATACGTCCGCAGGCCTCGCGTTTCCGGTATTTGCGGGGTTGATGGCGGTCGCGCCGACCGCGGTGCCACTGGCCTTTGGCGTGCAGTGGGAGGGTGCGGTGTTTACGCTGCAGTGCTTCTGCGTCATCGGCGTCATGGCGGGTCTTGGCATCATGCAGGCTGCGCTGATCCGAAATATGGGCCGGTCGGACTGGTGGTTCTGGTATCAGGCCGTGGTGCAGCTTTCGACCATCCCGATCATTCTGGTCTTTTACAGCTTCGGACTGGATGCCGTCATGGCTGCCCTGGCGGT
>JBOFCO010000114.1:0-8212 GCA_051646105.1 Paracoccaceae bacterium | reverse complement strand
GGCAATCCTGACAACCGTGGGCATCGTCCTGTCGATGCTGTCGGAATCGATCCGCTTTTTCAGCCTGTATCCGATCCAGGACTTCTACTTTGGCCTGACCTGGTCGCCGAACTTTCGCGGCAACAGCGAGCTTGGCCTGCTGCCGTTGCTGTGGGGCACGCTTTACATTAGCTTTGTATCGATGATCGTGTCCGTGCCAATCGGCCTGTTTGCCGCGATCTTTCTGGCGGAATACGCCACACCGCGCACCCGTTCTGTCGTCAAGCCAATGATCGAGGTGATCGCGGGCATTCCTACCGTGGTTTTCGGCCTGTTCGCGCTGGTGACTGTCGGGCCGATGCTCCGCGACTGGTTCGCGCAGCCGCTGGGGCTGGGCAATTCGGGGTCATCGGTGATGACGGCGGGCATTGTGATCGGGATCATGAACATCCCCTTCATCTCCTCACTTGCTGACGACATCATCAATGCCGTGCCGCAGGCACTGCGCGACGGGTCTTACGGCATGGGGGCAACCCGGTCGGAAACCGTGCGTCAGGTGGTGTTGCCCGCAGCCCTTCCGGGGATTGTCGGCGCGGTGCTGATGGCCGCGTCACGCGCTATTGGCGAAACCATGATCGTGACCATGGGGGCGGGTGCCGCCGCGCGGCTTGATCTGAACCCGTTCGAGGCGATGACGACGATCACCGTGAAGATCGTCAGCCAGTTGACCGGCGATACGGAATTCAATTCTCCCGAAACGCTGGTTGCCTTTGCGCTGGGCATCACGCTGTTCGTCATCACGCTGGGGCTGAACGTCCTTGCCCTGTGGATCGTCCGCAAATACCGCGAGCAATACGAATGACAGACGTAACCCTTTCCGGCCCGGTCACGGGCAAATCCAGAAAATCGCTTCTGGTGCAGGATGATCTGATGCGCCGCCGGAATGCGGCCGAACGCAGATTCCGCCTGTATGGGATGATTGCGATCGCCATCAGCCTTGCGACACTGGCGATCATGCTGGTTACCATCCTTACCGACGGCATATCGGCCTTTCGTCAGGCCAGCCTGAGCTTTCCGGTTACGCTGGATGCAAAGACGCTGGACAAGGCGGGCGACCGTGATCCGGCAAAACTGGCGAAGGTGACCACTGTCGGCTACTCGAAGCTGATCGCCAAATCACTGAATGCGCATGTCGACAGTCTGGGGATCGACCGCCAGGACTTGTCCGACAAGGACGTCGGCGAACTGGTTTCCAAGGATGCCGCCGCACTGGTGCGCGACCGTGTGCTGGCAGACCCATCCCTGATCGGTCAGACCATCGATTTCGGGGTGCTGGCCGCCGGGCGGATCGACGGTTTCCTGAAGGGCAGGGTGACACTGGAAAGCGCCGAGCGCGATTCAAACATCTCGCCCGAGCAGCTTCATCTTGCGGAAGAGTTGCGCAAGGCCGGTGTGCTGACATCGGCCTTCAACTGGGGGTTCCTGACCAATCCGGATGCGTCGGACCAGCGGCCAGAGGCGGCGGGGCTGGGCGTCGCCATCATCGGTTCCGCCTATATGATGGTTCTTGTGCTGCTGATGTCACTGCCCATCGGCGTGGCCGCCAGCATCTATCTTGAGGAATTCGCCCCCAAGAACCGTTTCACCGACCTGCTGGAAGTGAACATATCCAACCTTGCCGCAGTGCCCTCGATCGTGTTCGGCATCCTTGGACTGGCCATCTTCATCAATTTCGCACAATTGCCCCAGTCTTCATCACTGGTAGGGGCGCTGGTGCTTACCTTGATGACGCTGCCGACAATCATCATCGCCACACGCGCCAGCCTGAAAGCCGTGCCACCATCGATCCGCGATGCGGCACTGGGGGTCGGGGCATCGAAAATGCAGACGGTTGTGCACCATGTCCTGCCACTGGCTGCGCCCGGCATCCTGACCGGCACGATCCTTGGCCTTGCCCGCGCATTGGGCGAAACCGCTCCCCTGCTGCTGATCGGCATGGTCGCCTTTGTCGACAACTATCCCGATGCCCCGGTCGAGGGTGTGCTTGACCCGGCCACGGCGCTGCCGGTGCAGATCTATACCTGGGTGCAGCGGTCGGACCCCGCCTTTGTCGAGAGGTCGAATGGCGGCATCATCGTGCTGCTGCTGTTCCTGATGGTGATGAACATCACTGCCATCCTGCTGCGGCGAAAATTCGAGCGACGCTGGTAATTCGAGGACTATCATGATGCCAGACGATCAAAGACTTATGGAGAGAGCCGTGAGCGCCACCGACACAAAGATCATGGCCCGCGATGTGCAGGTGCATTATGGCGACAAACACGCCCTCAAAGATGTGTCGGTCGACATCCTCGACCGGACGGTGACGGCCTTTATCGGTCCGTCCGGCTGCGGAAAATCGACCTTTCTGCGCTGCCTGAATCGCATGAACGACACCATCGCCAGCGCACGCGTCACTGGCGAAATCCGGATCGACGGCGAGGATATCTATGACCGCCGTGTCGACCCGGTGCAGCTTCGCGCCAAGGTGGGCATGGTGTTCCAGAAGCCGAACCCGTTTCCGAAGTCGATCTACGACAACGTGGCCTATGGCCCCAAGATTCACGGGCTGGCGCGCAACAAGGGCGAACTTGACGCGATCGTCGAATCCTCGCTGAAAAGGGCTGCGCTGTGGAATGAGGTGAAGGACAGGCTTGCCGATCCGGGCACGGGCCTCTCCGGCGGGCAGCAACAGCGCCTGTGCATTGCGCGGGCCGTCGCGACCTCTCCCGAGGTCTTGTTGATGGACGAACCCTGTTCAGCACTTGACCCCATTGCAACGGCTCAGGTGGAGGAACTGATCGACGAGCTTCGCACCCAGTTCTCTGTCGTTATCGTCACCCATTCGATGCAGCAGGCCGCGCGGGTCAGCCAGCGGACGGCGTTCTTTCACCTGGGAAATCTGGTCGAATACGGTGAAACGGGCGAAATTTTCACCAACCCGCGCGACAGCCGTACGGAAGCCTACATCACCGGCCGGATCGGATAAGCCAAATGGAACCCCATATCGCCTCTGCCTTCGACCGTGACCTTGAAGCGCTGACCGCACATCTGGTGCGCATGTCGGGCCTTGTCGAAAAGGCGCTTCTTCAAAGCGCCGAAGCGCTGGAAGCGCTTGATACTTCCGCCGCCGCCCTTGTGCGCGAGGGCGACAATGCCATCGATGCGCTGGACGAAACCATTCAGCTTGAGGCCGCGCGGCTGATCGCGATCCGGCAGCCGGCCGCATCCGACCTGCGGGTGGTCCTGGCGATCATGCGCGTCGCTTCGGGGCTGGAGAGAGTAGGCGACTACGCCAAGAATGTTGCCAAGCGCACGCAGCTGATGAAAGACCGCCGCCAGCTTGAAGGTGCGACCGGCACGCTGCGCCGGATGAGCAGGATTGTCGCGGAAATGCTGGATCAGGCGATCACTGCCTTGGTCAGGCGCGATGTTGATCTGGCAACAAGGGTGCGCGCGAGCGATGTCGATGTGGATCAGATGTACAACAACATGTTCCGGTCGCTTCTGACCCATATGCTTGAAGACCCGGCGAACATCACCACGGCGATGCATCTGCATTTCATCGCCAAGAACATCGAGCGTGCAGGGGATCATGCCACCGGCATCGCGGAACAGGCGATCTATCTTGCCACAGGCAACATGCCGGGCGACGACCGGCCCAAGGTTGATGCCGTCGTCGGAAGCGGCCCGACCGCGAGCTGAGGGGAGAACGATGCAGAAACGTGCCCATCCCAAGGTGCTTCTGGTCGAGGACGAACCAGCACAACGAGAGGTTCTGGCCTATAATCTTGAAGCCGAAGGTTTCAATGTCGTGCAATGCGACAATGGCGAGGAAGCCCTTGTTCTGGTCGAGGAAGAACAGCCGGACCTTATCATCCTTGACTGGATGATGCCGCATCTGTCCGGGATCGAGGTCTGCCGCCGCCTGAAGATGCGGCCCGAGACGACGCGCATTCCTGTCATCATGCTTTCGGCCCGCAGCGAAGAAGTTGATCGCGTGCGCGGGCTGGAAACCGGGGCGGACGATTATCTGGTAAAGCCCTATTCCATCCCTGAACTGATGGCGCGGGTGCGGGTGCAGATCCGTCGGGTTCGCCCGTCGTCGCTGGGCGAGACTTTGGAATGGCAGGATATCCGCGTCGACACCGAAGCGTTCCGCGTCTATCGGGGCGACCACACGCTGAAACTGGGTCCAACCGAATTTCGCCTGATCGCCACTTTTCTGGAAAAACCTGGCCGCGTGTTCAGCCGCGAGCAGTTGCTGGACAGGGTCTGGGGGCGCGATCTGTATGTGGATACACGCACTGTCGACGTTCATATCGGGCGGCTGCGCAAGACGCTTTGCCAGCACGGACATCCCGATCCGATCCGCACCGTGCGGGGTGCCGGTTACGCATTGGGGTAAGGTGAAGCCCAAGCGCCATATGGACAGGCAAGGCAGCCTCGGCTACGCCAGACTGGCTGGCAGGAGGGGCTGGGATGCTGAAGGGAATCGACAACCGGCTGAATGCCGATGTGCTGCATGCGCTGCGTGCCATGGGACATGGCGATTACCTGATCCTGTGCGACACCAATTTTCCGGCTGATGCGATTGCACGCGAAACCGTCACCGGCAAGTTGCTGCGGATGGAAAACCTGACGGCGGCGCAGGCTGCACAGGCGGTCCTCTCGCTTCTGCCACTGGATACTTTCGTTCCCGATTTCGCCGGCCGGATGCAGGTGGTTGGCCAGCCTGACGAAATCCCGCCCGTACAACAGGAAGTGCAGACCGCCATCGATCTTGCCGAAGGGCAGCCCCGCCCCATGATCAGAATCGAGCGTTTTGCATTCTACGATCTTGCCCGGCAGGCCTTTGCGGTGATCCAGACCGGAGAACGCCGGTTCTATGGCTGCTTCATGCTGCGCAAGGGTGTCATTCCCCCAGAGGAATAGCATGCCGATTGGCCGATGATTGACGTACCTCGGCCCTTGGCCCTACCTTGACCGCAGCAGAGATACGTCATGGCCAGACCCACGGTGAACGATATTGCCCGCGAGGCGGGCGTCAGCCTTGCCACGGTCGACCGGGTTCTGAACGCGCGTCCGGGGGTCAAGCCGCGAACCATCCATGCCGTCAACGATGCCATCGCCAGGTTGGGGTATGTCCGCGATATTGCCGCTGCCAACCTGGCGCGTGGTCGCAGCTACCGGATGCTTGTCGCCCTGCCCGACAATGACAGCCAGTTCATGCAGACGCTTGAACTGGCGTTGCGTGATGCCGCCTCTCCCGCGCTGCTGGCGCGGACAGAAGTGGAGTTGGTGCGCTATCCGGCTGAGGATGGCCATGTCCTTGCGGCCCTGCTGGCCGACCTGACTGCAATTGATACCGCAGGGGTTGCCTTGATGGCGCCGGAAACCCCCGTTGTCCGGGATGCTGTCCGGGCCCTGCATCAGCGTGGCATTCCCGTGGTGACGCTTGTTTCCGACCTGCCCACCACCGACCGGGATCATTTCGTCGGTATCGATAATCGTGCCGCCGGTCGCACGGCAGCCGTGCTGATGGGCCGGTTCATGGCCGATGCCATGGGCGACGGCACGGCGAAAGGCGGCCGGATCATGGTTCTGGCGCAGTCGATGTATCTGCGCGAAAGCGTCGAGCGCCGCCACGGTTTCGATGAGGTGATGCGCAGCCGTTTCCCCCGGCTGGAAGTGTTGCAGACGCTGGAAACCCACGGCTCTGACGCGCAGTTGCGGCAGGTCGTGACGGAAATGTTGCGTACCGCCCCCGGTATTGGCGGCATCTATGTTCTGGGAAGCGGCCACCGTGGCCTTGCCGCCGTGCTGGAGGACCTTGGCCAGTCTGGTCGGTATGTCATCATCGGGCATGAGCTGACACCACAGACCCGCACCGCGTTGGTGGACGGGCACATGGATGCCGTCATCACGCAGAACTTGGGGCATCTGGCACGATCCGCCCTGCGTGTCTTGCGGGCCAAGGCTGACCGTGCCCCGATTGACGAGGCACAGGAACAGCTGCGGATCGAGATCGTGATCCGCGAAAACCTTTATCCCGACCAATAGGATTTAAGGACAGAAATGGGCCAGATCTTCTGTTCGGCTCATTTTGAGGTGCGTACCTCAAAAAATCCTTTACACAGCCTGCACGCTGTCGCATGGTGAATTCAGTCAACAGACCCAGGGGCAGAATCGCCCTGCAAAATGGGCGGTGACCTGATCCATCTTCGGGAGGAATATTCATGAAAGCCCGTTACCTGGCCGCATCCGCGGCCATCGCCCTTGTCGCATCGAATGCGGCCTGGGCACAGTCGAACGAACTGACCCTGTGCTGGGCAGCCTGGGATCCGGCAAATGCTCTGGTAGAACTTTCGAAGGATTTCGAAACCCAGTCCGGCATCAAGATGAATTTCGAATTTGTGCCTTGGCCCAATTTTGCCGACCGCATGCTGAACGAACTGAACTCTGGCGGGCAGCTTTGCGACCTGCTGATCGGTGACAGCCAGTGGATCGGCGGCTCTGCCGAGAACGGCCACTACGTCAAGCTGAACGACTTCTTCGACAAGGAAGGCATCAGCATGGACGATTTCGCCCCGGCGACTGTCTATGCCTATTCGACCTGGCCCAAGGGAACGCCGAACTATTTCGCCTTGCCTGCGATGGGCGACGCGAACGGGTGGTTCTATCGCAAGGACTGGTTCGCCCGTGACGACATCAAGGCCGCTTTCAAGGAAGCAACCGGGCGCGATCTGGCAGAACCGAAGACACAAAAGGAACTCCTGGAAGTCGCCCAGTTCTTTCAGGGGCGTGAAATCGACGGGCAGACGGTCTATGGCGCATCGATCTTTACAGAGCGCGGGTCTGAAGGGATCACCATGGGTGCAACCGGCGCGCTTTATGCCTGGGGCTTCAAATACGAAAACACCCCCGGCGCATATGACATGGAAGGGGCAGTAAATTCCCCTGCCGCGGTCGAGGCGCTGGAGTTCTACAAGGAACTTTACAAGACCGCGACCCCGCCCGGCTATGACAATGCCTATATGGAACAGTCGCTGGATGCCTTCAAATCCGGGCAGGTGGCGATGGCGATGAACTGGTTTGCGTTCTTCCCCGGCCTTTATGCCGACCCGAACACCGGCGGCGACAAGATCGATTTCTTTGTGAACCCGGGGCAGAACGTGGCGGCCAGCACGCTGGGCGGGCAGGGAATATCGGTGGTCAGCTATACCGACAACATGGATGGCGCCCTGGCCTATATCAAATGGTTCGCCCAGCCCGATGTGCAAAAGAAATGGTGGTCCATGGGCGGCTATTCCTGCCACAAGGCGGTGCTCGAAGATCCGGGTTTCAAGGATTCCGCACCCTTTGCCGGTGACTTCCTTGACGCGATGGGTGGCGTGCAGGACTTCTGGCAGGAACCGGCCTATGCCGCGCTTCTGCTGGCCATGCAGGAACGGCTGCACAACTACATCGTCGCGGATCAGGGCACCGCGCAAGAGGCGCTGGATGGCCTGATCGCTGACTGGACCGAAGTTTTCGAAGACGAAGGCAAGCTGTGATCGCCTGGGTCGCGTCGGCCTCTCCGGCGCGACCCTGTTCGACCTGACGCCCCAACGGGACCCCCGACATGACCAAAGCCCCCCTAGACCGGTTGGCCAGTGCCACACCGCCTGATCTCGCGCGGAAAATACGTGGCCTGTCCGACCGCACCATCGCCTGGCTGTTTGTTGCGCCGACCATATTCCTGCTGCTGGCCATCAACATCTTTCCGCTGATCTGGACCGTGCGGCTGTCCTTTACGAACTATGCGGCCAACAAGCCCAACGCCGAAGTGAAATGGGTCGGCCTGCGCAATTACGAACGCATCCTGACCGATGACGGCATCTGGGCGACGATGCAGACAACAGCGCATTTCCTGATCTGGACGATCATCCTTCAGGTGCTGATCGGGTTCACTCTGGCCTGGCTGATCAATCGCAAGTTCAGGGGCAACGACCTGCTGACAACGCTGATCGTGCTGCCGATGATGCTGTCACCTGCGGTTGTCGGAAATTTCTGGACGTTTCTCTATCAACCCCAGATCGGCCTGTTCAACTATATGGCAGAGCTGCTGACCGGCACGCCAGCCTCGTCCTTCTCGATGCTGGGGCCGGGGGGGCTGGCGAAATGGTCCATCGTCATCGTCGACACCTGGATG
>JBOFCO010000190.1:0-7199 GCA_051646105.1 Paracoccaceae bacterium | reverse complement strand
CGCCAAGATTGTTGACGACACATGCCTTTGAAACGCAGCAGGCGCGTCAGGGTCGAATCGCGCGGAAGGGGGGTTTTATCCCGAGCTTCCGCAGAACATCCCGGACGAACGCCCTGCCCGGATTGAGGAAGGACGAGTGGCGATGACAAGCGTTGCAGCATTGCAGCCGGAACCGGCACCCATTGTGGCCTGCACCATCGCACGCGATGTGCAGAATTTCGATCTGTTGATCGAAGACATGGAAGCGGAACTGGGCGAGGGCTGGGGCGACCTGACCTTTGGCGATGCGCTGGCCTTTCTGCGCCAACCCGAAGCCGCCGATCTGGAATTTGTCGCCCTTGCAGTCGATGCGCAGGACGAAAGCGATCTTTCGCGCATCTCGACCCTGATCGGTGTGGCCAAGGAAAGCGGAATTAAGGTCATTCTGATCGCGGAAGAGGTCAGCCCGATGGCGCTGCACCAGTTGCTGCGTCTTGGCGCCGACGATTTCGTTCCCTACCCCCTTCCCGAAGGCGCCTTGCACGAGGCAATCGAACGGCTGCGCCGCCCTGCCCCGGCTGCGGCTTTCATCGCCCCCGATGAAGAGGCGGCAAGCCCGGCCTTCAAGCCGCTGGGCGACCGTGATGGTGTGATCCTCCCCGTCCATGGCTTTGCCGGTGGCGTCGGTGCCACGACATTCGCCGTGAACCTTGCATGGGAGCTTGCCACCGCAGACAAGACGAACCCGCCGCGTGTCTGCCTGCTTGACCTTGATTTTCAATATGGCAGCACGTCCACCTATCTGGATCTGCCCCGCCGCGAAGCGGTCTACGAACTGCTGTCCGATACAACCAACCTTGACAGCGACACGCTGCTTCAAGCGATGCTGACCTTCAATGACAAGCTGCATGTCCTGACCGCGCCGTCTGAAATGCTGCCGCTGGACATTGTCGGCAGTGATGACATCAACCGACTTCTCAGCCTTGCACGCGCAAATTTCGACTTTGTCGTGATCGATATGCCTTCGACCGTGGTTCAGTGGACCGAAGCGGTCCTGCATCAGGCACATCTTTACTTCGGAGTTCTGGAACTGGACATGCGTTCCGCGCAGAACGCGTTGCGCATGCTGCGCGCGCTTAAGTCAGAGGAATTGCCCTTTGAAAAGCTGCGCTATGTGCTGAACCACGCGCCCAAGTTCACCGACCTTTCCGGGAAAAGCCGCGTGAAGCGTCTGGCCGAAAGCCTTGGCATCGCGATCGAAGTGATGCTGCCCGATGGCGGGCGCCAGGTGACACAATCCAACGATCATGGCCTGCCGATTTGCGAAACCGCGGCAAAAAATCCGCTGCGCAAGGAAATCCAGAAGCTGGCCAAGTCGCTGTTCGATCTGAACAAGGCTGCCGAAGCCACCAGAACCTGACCGGAGTTTGTTGAGCGATGTTCTCGCGTTACAAGAAACCAGCCGCACCCGCTTCCGCCCCGGCCGCCCCGGCGCAACAGGGCAAGCCCGCCGCAGCGCCAGCCGCAAGCGCGGCCCCCCGCGCCGTGATGCAGCCACCACGCACACTGACGAACCGCGCCGTCAGCCAACCCCTGTCGGCTGAGGCAATCGCCGCCGACAAGGAACGCAAGCGCAAGGAACGTCTGGCCGATATCAAGCTGGAACTGCACAAGCGTCTGCTGGACAACCTGAACCTTGCCGCGCTGGAACATGCGCCGGAAAATGAGTTGCGTCAGGAAATCGCCGCCATTTCCGCCGAAGCTCTGGAAGAGATGAGCGTCGTTCTTGGCAAGGAAGAACGCAGCCAGCTTCACCAGGAACTTTATGACGAGGTGATGGGCCTTGGGCCACTGGAGCCCCTGCTGAAGGACGAGACGGTCAACGATATCCTGGTCAACGGCCCGCAGCAGATTTTCGTCGAACGCGCGGGCAAGCTGCAGCTGACCGACATCGCCTTCAAGGATGAACGCCACCTGCTTCGGATCATCGACAAGATCGTGTCCGCCGTGGGCCGCCGCGTCGATGAATCTAACCCCTATGTCGACGCCCGCCTTGCCGACGGATCGCGCTTCAACGCCATGGTGCCGCCGATTGCAGTGGACGGGTCGCTGGTTTCGATCCGTAAGTTCAAAAAGGAAAAGCTGCGGGTCGACGATCTGGTTAAATTCGGCGCCTTTACCGAAGAAATGGCGGCCTATCTTCAGGCCGCTGTTGCCTGTCGGCTGAATGTCATCGTGTCGGGCGGTACCGGTTCCGGTAAAACCACAACGCTGAACGCGCTGTCGTCCTTCATCGACAACTCTGAACGTATCCTGACGATCGAAGACACGGCGGAACTTCAGCTTCAGCAGACGCACGTCGGCCGGATGGAAAGCCGCCCAGCGAACGTCGAGGGCAAGGGTGCCGTAACCCAGCGCGACTGTCTGCGGAACGCGCTGCGGATGCGTCCCGACCGCATCATCGTCGGTGAAACCCGCGGTGAGGAAGTGATCGACATGTTGCAGGCCATGAACACCGGCCACGACGGTTCGATGACCACGATCCACGCCAACTCCGCCCGCGACGGCGTCAGCCGTCTGGAAAACATGGTTGCCATGGCCGGGATCGAAATGCCGCTGAAAGCGGTGCGCCAGCAGATCGCCAGCGCCGTCAACCTGATGGTTCAGGCAAGCCGCTTGCAGGACGGGTCGCGCCGAATGGTTTCCATTACCGAAATCACGGGCATGGAAGGCGAAGTCATCTCGATGCAGGAAGTGTTCCGTTATGAACGCCTGGGCATCGCGCCCGATGGCAAGATCATCGGCCGCTTCAATGCCACCGGCGTACGGTCTTATTATTCCGACCGGTTCAAGCAGTGGGGCTATGACCTGCCCGCCAGCATCTACGAACCCATCGGCGGGGAGTAACCATCATGGTAATCAGTGCAGCCCCCATTATCTACGGGCTTATCTTCGTGGCCGTCCTCCTGCTGGTGGAAGGCATCTATCTGACGGTTTTCGGCAAGTCGATCTCGCTGAACTCCCGCGTCAACCGCCGTCTGGCCCTGCTGGAAAAAGGTGCGGCCCGCGAACAGGTTCTGGAACAGCTCCGCAAGGAGATGAGCCAGCACATGAATTCGCGGTCGATTCCGCTGTATTCGATCCTGGCCACCAAGGCACAGAAGGCCAATATCGCCTTTTCGCCCAAGCAGTTGATGGTTGTGATGGCCGTTCTGACCGTGGTCGCCTTTTTCGGCCTTACCATCGGCACCGGCGCATCGCTGCCCGTGCGAATGGTGGTCGCTGTCGTGATGGGCATTGGCGCGGTTTATATGTGGGTGAACAAGAAGGCGAAGAAACGTCTGGCGATGATCGAGGAACAGCTTCCCGATGCCGTCGAACTGATGGTGCGAAGCCTGCGCGTCGGTCACCCGTTTTCTTCTGCCGTGAACATCGTGGCCAAGGAAATTCCCGATCCGCTGGGATCGGAATTCGGCCTTATTGCAGACGAAGCCGCCTATGGTCGCAACATTGCCGACAGTCTCAAGGCGCTGGCCGAACGCATGGACATGCAGGATCTGCGCTTCCTTGCCGTCGCCGTGACGATCCAGCAGCAGTCGGGCGGCAACCTTGCCGAAATCCTTGACGGTCTGGCCAAGGTGATCCGGTCGCGCTTCAAACTGTTTCGCCGGGTCAAGGCGATCACGGCAGAAGCGAAATGGTCAGGCATGTTCCTGTCGGGCTTCCCGATCCTTGCGCTCATCATGATCTCGGTCATCAAGCCGGACTATTATGACGAGGTGAAGAATACCGCAGCCTTCATTCCCGCTGCGCTGATCGTAGGAACATTTCTGCTCGTGAACGTGATCTTCATGAAGATCATGGTCAACATCAAGGTCTGACGGGGGCACGGTGATGGGATTTCTAAGCAACATCAACGCACTTCTGGTTGAAAAGCTGGGCCCGCTGGGGCCGCTGATGATCGTCGGCTTCCTGGGTCTGGTGATGATCGCGATCACACTGCCCACCATGCTGAAAAAGCGGCGCGATCCGCTGGACAAGCTGCGTGACCAGATCGGCGCGCATGCGATGAACCCGAAGGCCGACAAGCAGGCCCTGCGCCACGGCACAGGCGGTGCAGACAAGCTTGAGAAGTTCGCAAACTTTCTTGAACCCCAGGATGCCGAGGAGCTTTCCGCAGCCCGCCTGATGATGGTTCAGGCTGGCTATCGCGGCAAGAATTCCGTCCGCACGCTTAATGCCGTGCAGTTCGGTCTTGGTATCATCGGCCTGATCCTTGGCGTGACCTACGCAATCTTCACCTCAGTCTCGGGCGAGGTGTCGACACAGAAACTGATCCTGTCGATCCTGATCCCTGGCGGTCTTGGCTGGTATCTGCCCGGCTACTGGGTGCGCAAACGCGTCGCTGCACGCCAGACCGAAATCATGAACGGCTTTCCCGATGCGCTGGATATGATGCTTGTCTGCGTCGAGGCTGGCCAGTCCATCGACCAGTCCATCGTGCGGGTATCCAAGGAAATCCGTGCCGGTTTTCCCGCCCTTGCCGACGAATTCGAAATCGTCGCGAACGAGGTGAAGGCAGGCAAGGACAAGATTCAGGTGATGAAAGACATGGCCGAACGCGCAGGCGTCGCCGACGTGTCATCCTTCGTGACCGTGCTGATCCAGTCGGCCACCTTCGGTACATCAATCGCCGAAGCGCTGCGGGTCTATGCGTCGGAAATGCGCGATAAACGCGTTCTTCGCGCCGAAGAAAAGGCAAACGTCTTGCCGACGAAGCTTACGCTGGGCACAATGATGTTCACCGTGCCGCCCCTGATGATCATTCTGATCGGGCCATCGGTCTATGGCATCTATGAAACCCTGCAGGGCGCGAAATTCTGACCTTATGAAAACACTGGTATTGACGTTGCTGGCGGCGGGGTTTCTCGCCGCCTGTCAGTCTTTGGCACCGGCGGGTACGGCGGCGGAAAACCCCTATGCGCCCTCCGGACCCGGACAGGGCGAGTTCGTCGACGGGCTGGAGGTGGGCCATCGTCTGATGGCGGCAGGCGAGTACGAGCTTGCGCTCAAGGCCTATCTTCGCGGCGCGGGCGAACATGGCGTGAATGCCGATGTCCTGTCTGCACTGGGGTCGGCAAACCTGCGTCTTGGTCGGCTGGGTCAGGCAGAGCAGCTCTTGCGGCAGGCGATCGAGGCCGACCAGAAATTCGTGCCCGCCTGGAACAACCTCGGCGTCGTGCTGATGGAGCAGGGCAAGGCCGGCGAGGCGAAGGAAGTATTCCGCACAGCCTATGCGCTGGACAGTGGCGAATCTGACTCGATCCGCGAAAATCTGCGTCTGGCTATCGCCAAGGTCGAGAACCCGGAGTATGTTGCCCCCAATGATAACAATTTCTCCCTGGTGAGGCGCGGGCGAGGACAATACCAGTTGTTGTCCACTCCCTGACAGGCACCCGCGACAGGGGGACAGAGCAGTAAGGGACGCAAGATGCGCCATTCCGTGCTAGCCGCGCTTTGCCTTGGCTCGGCCGTTTCGCTGTCGGCCTGCAACAAGCAGACCTCTGACGAAGAGGTGCAGCGCGCCCTCAAGGATGTGAACGTGATCGATGAGTCGAACCTCAGCGATCTGATGCTGACCACGGGCGATCCGGCAGAGTCCGTCAATTATTTCAAGAATGCCTCCGCGCAGAACCCCGACCGCATCGATCTGCGGCGCGGGCTGGCCAAGTCGCTGATCCGCGACAAGAAGACGACAGAGGGCGTTTCCGTCTGGTCACAGGTCATCGCGATGCCCGAGGCGACAGAGGACGACCGCGTCAACTATGCCGACGCACTGATCCGTTCCGGCGACTGGGATCGCGCCAAGACGGAACTCGATTCAATCCCGCCCACCCACGAAACCTTTGACCGCTACCGGCTGGAGGCCATGGTCGCCGACAGCAAGCAGGACTGGAAACGGGCGGACAGCTTCTATGAAATCGCGCTGGGCCTGACAACGACGCCGGCCAACGTATTGAACAACTGGGGTTATTCCAAACTGACCCGCGGCGATCACGCTGGCGCCGAAAAGCTGTTCACCGAAGCGCTATCCTACGATCCGAAGCTGTTTACCGCCAAGAACAACATTGTTCTGGCGCGTGGTGCGCAGCAGAAATACGATCTGCCGGTCATGGAAATGACCCAGATCGAACGCGCGCAACTTCTCCATACGCTGGCACTGGCCGCGATCAAGCAGGGCGACGTTTCTGTGGGCAAGAGCCTGCTTCAGGATGCGATCGAAACCCATCCCCAACATTTCGAGGCCGCCGTGCGTTCGCTTGAGGCGCTCGAGGCGAATGTGACCAACGGCTGATGGAAACGCCAGCCCACGCCGCGGCCTGGTTCCTGACCTTTGCCGCCCCGCTGTCACTCTGGGTTGCATGGACGGATCTTTCGTCCATGCGCATTTCCAACAAGGCGGTGATGTGGCTGCTGCTTGGCTTTGTCCTTGTCGCGCCTTTTGTGCTGCCGTGGTCCGATATCGGCTGGCGGCTTCTGCAGTTCGCAATCGTTCTGGTCATCGGCTTTCTGATGAATGCGATGCGGATGATCGGTGGCGGCGATGCGAAGTTTGCCGCTGCCATGGCCCCTTTCGTAGCTGCTGGCGATGCGCTGAAACTGCTATACGCCTTTGCCGCGATCCTGATGGCCGCCTTTGTCGTGCACCGGCTGGCACGCGCGACGCCCGCGATCCGCAATCTCGTGCCCAACTGGGCTTCATGGACGCACAAGGGTTTCCCGATGGGCTTCCCGCTTGGCACGTCGCTGATCCTGTATCTGCTGCTGGCGGCTTTCCCGCAGCTTCACGACGCAGTTTTTTCCAGCAAGATGTAAAGCGGCGTCCTGCGCACTTCGGTCAGGCGAATGCCGTTCGCCTCGATCGAACGCAGGATGCGCGCCTGCACATCGGGTGCCACCGGACAGCGCGGCACGATCACATAATCGGCAGCCCCCAGCCCCGACAGATTGCCGTAATACCACGGCGCACCACCCGGAAGCGGCTTCAGCTCGTCAAACAGCCAGTAGCTTCCGAAAATATCGGCGGCAAACAATGTTTTTCCGCCATAACCCGCTGCAACCAGATCGCGCGCCACGCTGTCGAAAACCGCTGACATGCCCAGCTCCAGTTCGCAGAACGTCAGCACTTCCCCCTTCAGCTTGGCGGGGGTTTCGCGTTC
>JBOFCO010000046.1:0-2659 GCA_051646105.1 Paracoccaceae bacterium | reverse complement strand
GGGCGGGCAGATCGTCGAGGGCAACTTCGACGGCTACGAAGTGCTTACGATGGAGGAAATGCCGCAGGTCGAGGTGCATATCGTGGCCTCGGACGGCTATCCCACGGGGGTAGGTGAGCCGGGCGTGCCGCCCATTGGTCCGGCGGTAGCGAATGCGTGGTATGCGGCGACCAAACGGCGCGTGCGGGTGCTGCCTTTCAACGACGCGCGCAACGCCTGAGTTGACGGGCACTTGCTGGCCCCGGAGCATGTATTGCTTCGGGGCACGCAAGCCGCAGGAACCACTGCAATCTTTTGCTGATGGACGCGGATTTGCGCCACCCTATGTTGTCTGGGCGGGGGCAAATCCGACCTCTCCCAACTTGCGTGACGAGTCAGCAATGACAGCATCGATGATGACAGCCTCAGACAGTCTGTTCCCCGGATTTGATCTGGTTGATCTGCCCACGCCACGCGGCACGCTGCGGGCGCGGATTGGGGGGGTCGGGCCACCGCTGCTGCTGCTGCACGGCAATCCGCAGACACATGTGATGTGGCATCGGGTGGCGGGTCTTCTGAAGGACCGGTTTCACATGGTCTGCATCGATCTTCCGGGGTATGGCGACAGCTTTACTCCGCCGATCGCCGCTGACCATGCACCGCATTCAAAGCGGGCGATGGCGGCGGATATCGTGGCCGCGATGCAGGGCCTGGGTCATGCAGCATGGTATGTGGGTGCGCATGACCGGGGAGCGCGGGTGGCGCATCGGATGGCGCTGGATCATCCGGCTGCCGTGCGGCGGCTGGTGACGCTGGACATCGCGCCGACGCGCGAGATGTATGCGCATACGACAGATGCGTTTGCGCGGGCCTACTGGCACTGGTTTTTCATGATCTTGCCGGCACCGTTCCCGGAACGGATGATGGGGGCCGATCCAGATGGATACTGGCTGACCAAATGCGGCTGGGGCAGCGCAGGTCTTGCGCCCTTTGCGCCGGAAGCGCTGGAAGACTATCTGCGCTGCTTTCGCAACCCCGATGTGATTGCGGCGTCCTGCGAGGATTACCGCGCCTCTGCGACCATCGACATTGCGCATGACGATGCGGATGGCGGGCGCAAGGTGGACTGCCCGCTGCTGGCGCTTTGGGCCGAAAACGGCATTATTGGCAAGGTGTTTGACCCTTTGGCCCTGTGGCGGCTGCGGGCAAGCGATGTGAGGGGCCATGCGCTGCCGGGGGGGCACTATCTGGCGGAGGAATGCCCTGATCTGGTCGCCAGCGCCTTTGCGGATTTCTTCAAGTAACGGAAGGTATGACCATGGCCGCCAGAAAAACCTACCGCATCGCGGTGATCCCCGGTGATGGCATCGGAACGGAGGTCATGCCCGAGGGCCTGCGCGTGCTGTCGCGGGCGGCTGATCTTTTCGGCTTTGATCTGCAGTTCGACCTTTTCGATTTCGCGAGCTGCGACTATTACCAGGCGCATGGCAAGATGCTGCCGGATGACTGGCAGGCGCAGATTGGCGGGCATCATGCGATCTATTTCGGTGCGGTGGGCATGCCTTCGCGGGTGCCGGATCACATCTCGCTTTGGGGGTCTTTGCTGCAGTTCCGGCGGGCGTTTGACCAGTATGTCAACCTTCGCCCCGTGATGCTGATGCCCGGTGTGCCGTCGCCCTTGGCGAACAAGGCACCGGGGTCGATCGACTTTCTGATCGTGCGGGAGAATACGGAAGGCGAGTATTCCTCGATCGGCGGGCGCATCTTTGCGGGGACGGAGCGCGAGACGGTCATTCAGGAAACGGTGATGACGCGCATCGGGGTGGACCGGGTACTGAAGTATGCGTTCGATCTGGCGATGACGCGGGACCGCAGGAAACTGACGTCGGCGACGAAATCGAACGGGATTTCGATCACCATGCCGTTCTGGGATGAACGGGTGGCGGAAATGGCAAAGGCCTATCCGGAGGTGGCGGTTGATCAGTACCACATCGACATCCTGACCGCGCATTTCGTGCTGAACCCGGAAAGGTTCGATGTGGTCGTCGCCTCCAACCTCTTTGGCGACATCCTGTCGGACCTTGGCCCCGCCTGCACGGGAACCATCGGCATCGCGCCTTCGGCCAATATCAACCCGGATGGCAAGTTCCCCTCGCTGTTTGAACCCGTGCACGGGTCAGCGCCGGATATCGCGGGGCAAGGGATTGCCAATCCGGTGGGGCAGATATGGTCGGGTGCGATGATGCTGGATCATCTTGGCGAACATCAGGCCGCTGCTGCGATTGTTGCGGCTATCAAGACCTGCCTTGCCAGTGCCGAGACGCGCACGCGTGATCTGAAGGGTGCGGCCACGACAGCCGGGGCAGGCGCGGCCCTTGCCCGGGCGCTGGCCGGGTCTGACCAGGGATAGCGGACGCCTGTCGGCAAGGGTTCTTGCGGGCCGTCATCCAAAGGCACTGAACGGGCTGGAATAGATGGTGCGCGGGGCAATCAGTTCCGGCTCGATCTCGATCAGGGTTGCGTCACGCACCTCGTTTTCGATCAGCTCGAAAGCGCGTGCGATCAGTTCGGCTGAATTCTGGCGCACCATGTGCAGCGGAAACTGCAGGAAGGCGGCGAAGGGGTCATAGTCATAGCAGCCCAGAACGGTGCCCTCGAAGGCGGCGGGGGGCAGGGTGAT